>JBBAEW010000010.1:0-45257 GCA_041655695.1 Saccharofermentanales bacterium | reverse complement strand
TAATTATACCCAGTAGCAAGAATTCAGATGAAGAAATTAAGGAATCAGAATTTCTAGATAAAACATTTGAAATTGACATTTCGAGTTTAGGTTTAGATTCCATAATTAGCGACATTATTGATTGTAGGATAAAGGAGATAGAGAAGTGCATCAGTTCTGATGCTCCATTAGCGGCTGTAATAATTACAGGCAGTACAATGGAAGGAATATTATTAGGCGAAGCGACAAGTTATCCGAAAAACTTTAACAGCGCTTCATCTGCACCTAAAGACAAAAATTCAAAGGTAAAGAATTTCCAAGACTGGACTCTTAGTAATTTCATTGATGTGGCTTATGAAATTGGGTTGATAAAATTAGATGTAAAGAAGTTTAGTCATGTAGTCAGAGATTTTAGAAATTTCATCCATCCTTATGAACAAATGGTTTCGAGATTTCACCCTGACAAAAACACTGCATTGATATGTCTTCAGGTGCTAAAAGCATCTATTATTCAAATAGCTGAATATAGAAAGAAGCTTCAGTAATGATTTTGTATCAACCGCTCCGTCCTTAGCCAAAGAAGAATCCGGTTTTTGTCGGACAGACAGAAACCGGATTTCTTTTTCCTTACAGGTCTCCCCTTTTGTTATCATGAGTTTCAGCCCTTGGGGTCCGCGAAAGCCTTTGGAGTGACATTTTGGTTATTGATCCGGAAGACAAAGCAATTCTGAGCCTTGCGGCCCGCCAGTTGGCTGAGACCGTTCGTCGGGGCGGAGGCCTGGCAGGGTCTCTTTATGCCGGCCTCAGCGGCCCGGAAGGGATCAGGATTCACCAGGATTTTTTTCAGACGGCTGAAGAGGAGTTCCCCGCTTGCGAGCTCCTTACGGAAATAGGACTTAAAGGATCTTTTCGGGCGGAGGATCTCCCCTTTGATCTGATCGTTTCCGGACGCTGTGACCTCCTTGCCCTCTGTCCCCCGGAACGGGCCCGTCTTATTGAGGTCAAGGGCTTTCGCGGGAATGCCGCAAGTCTTCCTCCCCAGGGCGATCCCGCCCATTGGGCCCAGGCCTGGATCTATGCCTGGCTCCTCTTTGACAGCGGATTTCTGTCGGATCGGGGCTATGCGGCCTCGTCTTTGGATGTGGAGTTACGCTATATCCCTCTGGACGGCGGGGAATCTCTTTCTCTGGTTAGAAGCATGGAGAGAGAGGAACTGGCCCGGGAATTCGAGAGCCTCTGCCGGGCTTACGCAGATTTGACTCTACCCCTTTACCAGCACCGCCTGCTTCGCAACCAGGCCAACCGGGAGGCCTCTTTCCCTTATGAGCAGCTGCGTGACGGTCAGAAGGCCATGATGCAGGAGGTGATCGCGGCTATCCGGGATAAGGGGCTTCTCTTCGTCCAGGCACCGACCGGGATCGGTAAGACCATGGCCACCCTCTACCCTTCCGTCAAGGCCCAGGCCAACGGCTTGACCGATTATCTTTTTTACCTAACCCCCACAAGATCCCAGCGCGCAGTGGCCCAGGATACCCTGGACGACATGGAGAGCCAGAGCTTTCGCATCCGTTCCCTGACTCTACAGGCCAAGGAACAGATGTGCCTTTCACCTGAGCATTTCTGTGACATGCGGACTTGCCCCTATGCCGTGCACTTCTATGACAATCTGCCGCAAGCCATCAAGCAGACCTACACCAGCCGGCGGCTTCTTCCGGGCTACCTCCGCGACCTTGGCCGCTCCTTCAAAATCTGTCCTTTCGAACTGTCCCTGAGCCTTCTTTCGACCGTCGATGTCATCATCTGTGACTACAACTACATCTTCAACCCCAGAGTCCGTCTTCAGGGCTTTTTGGAAGACCAGGAAGGCCGCTATGCACTCCTGGTAGACGAGGCCCACAACCTGGCCAGGCGGTCCCGGGAGATGTTCTCATCCGTCCTGGCGCGCTCCCAGCTGATCCGCCTGCAGGAGACCATGGCCGGCCATCCTGAAAAGGGCGCACAAGGCCGGAGCAAGGAGCGGATCTGCAAGGCGCTGGCCCGCCTGATCGAAATCTTCGACCGCTACCGGCCTTTACTGGAGTCTGCCGGTGAGAAGGCTGCCCCTGAACTGGTCAGTGAACTGACTCCCCTGCAGCCTGCTTTCAGCCCCGGTTTTCTGGCAACACGGACAATTCCTCCCCTGCTTATGGAGAGTCTGACGGCAGTAACCGGTCTCCTGACACGTTACCTGGCCGATTTTCCCGATTTTCCCGGCCGCCAGTCCCTCATGATCCCCTACTTTGATCTCCTCTTCGCCCTGCGGGTAGCCGACCGCTACTATGATGAACGCTATATCACCACCTGGAGGCCTGCGGGCCGGGAGGATCTGAACCTGACCTTTCTGGCCCTTGACGCTTCCAGGCACCTGACCGCCATCTACCGGGACCGGTCACCGGTTGTCTTTTTCTCCGCCACCCTTTCCCCTCTGCCCTATTACCTGGCCCTTCTGGACGAGCGGTCTGCCCTGGAAAAACCGGAAGTCATCCGCCTGCCCTCACCCTTCCCCAAAGAGCGCCGGCTTGTCATCTGCTACGAGGCCCATTCCGTCCGCTACCAGGACCGGGCCCAGACGGTTGATGCCATCGCCCGCCTGATCCTTGACTCTGTGCACCTGAGAAAAGGCCATTACCTGATCTTTTCCCCTTCATTTGCTTACCAGCGCCTCCTGGCCGCTTCCTTCAAGAGGCAGACAGACGGGCAAATTGACTTCGTCGTCCAGCCCGGCAAGATGACGGAATCACAAAAGGAGAATTTCCTGGCCTATTTCCAGAAAGAAGACAGCAAAAAGCCCCTGGTGGGCCTGACAGTGCTTGGTTCTCTTTTTAATGAAGGGGTCGATCTGGTCGGTGAGGAATTGACCGGTGTCATCGTCATCGGAACGGGCCTGCCCGGCCTGTCACCGGAACGCGATCTCCTGCGCCAGTATTACGACGCCAAAAGCGGCCAGGGCTACCAGTATGCCTATGTCTGGCCCGGTTTCAACCGGGTGACCCAGGCCGCGGGCCGCCTGATCCGGGGCCAGGATGATTTCGGTATAGTCCTCTTGATCGATGACCGCTACGGCAGACCCGATTACACCAGCCTGATCCCCGGGGAATGGCAGGCAGTCCATACAGAGGACCGGGATGAATGCCTGGCCAGAATCCAGGAATTCTGGCAGCAGATGGATTAAAGGTTTTCCAGGTCGACCTTGCCCTCTCCCTGGAGCATTTGGGAGATCTTCCTGGCCGTGGGTGTCTGGGCAAGTCCGCCCAGCGCTGTTTCCCTCAAGGCCACCGGCATCATGCGGCCGATGGACCCCATGGCCAATATGACTTCATCGGCCGGTATCTTGCTTGTCACTCCAGCCAGTGCCATTTCTGCCGCCACAATGGCGTTGACCGCCCCCACTGTATTACGTTTGATGCAGGGAACCTCCACCAGGCTGGCAACCGGGTCACAGGTCAGGCCCAGAAGGTTCTTCAGGGCTATGGCCAGGGCGTGGCCGGAGGCCTTGGGCGACCCGCCCGCAGCCTCGACCAGGGCCGCTGCGGCCATGGCCGACGCTGAGCCCACCTCTGCCTGACAGCCCCCCGCAGCCCCCGACAGGGAGGCCTGGTTGCCGATCAGGAGGCCGCAGCCGCCGCAGGTAATCAGGAAGTCTAGCTGGGCGCGCCGGTCCAACTTCAAGGCGTCCCGGCAGGCCAGGAGGACGCCGGGGACGATGCCGGATGAGCCGGCTGTCGGAGTCGCGCAGATAATCCCCATGGCAGCGTTGACTTCATTGACTGCCGCCGCGATCATG
Source organism: Saccharofermentanales bacterium (assembly GCA_041655695.1). GTDB lineage: Bacteria > Bacillota > Clostridia > Saccharofermentanales > DTU023 > UBA4923. The sequence goes on along the minus strand of JBBAEW010000010.1, from coordinate 41,455 downwards.
GCAGCCTGGAAGTAGAGGGATCCTCCCAAAGGAGGCCCTGACTGGCTGTAATCCAGCATACGGCGGGCGTCTCCGCCGGAGAGGCCGGAGAAGGATTCCACGCCTTCAAGACCCTGTCTGGCTCCCTCCTCCATAACCTGCAGGTTGCGCTCCATACGCTTGAGCACACTTGCTTGGTCTGAATCTCCCAGCTCGACCTCCCTTTCCAGGAAACAGGCGGCCAGGGATTTGTTCTCACGTTCGCAGCAATCGACGATCTGGGCGAATTTCTCGATTATCATGGAAGGGCTCCTTTTATAAGGCTTCGCGCTTCAAGGCGCTCAGGGTAATTATGGATTTGACATCCTCGATCAGTTCGATGCCTTTGAGGGCCCGCTCCGGGATCTCCCCGTCGGTGGCGATCAGCATGAGGGCTGTCTCCCCCTTGGCCTTGCGGGAGACCTCCATCTGGCTGACGTTGACTTTCTCATCCGCCAGGATATGGGTGACACGCGCAATCAGACCCGGCCGATCCCTGTGAAAGACCAGAATGACCGGCTCCTCGCAGCTGACGTGTACATTAAAGCCATCAATTTCCGTCAGATCGATCAGACCGCCTCCTGTGGAGATGCCGGTCACACTGTGCTCCCGGTCTCCCCTGCGCATGACGATACGGGCTGTGTTGGGGTGCTCTGTCATTTCATCGGAAAGATGAATACGCGGTGTCAGACCGGCTTCCTGGGCCAGTTGATAAGCTTTCCTGATCTCCACCTGATCCAGCGAGTAGCCCAGAAGGCCGGCGATCAGGGCCAGGTCAGTCCCGTGTCCCTTGTGGGTATGGGCAAAGGATCCGTAGAGGGTGATAACCGCCTCTTCCGGCTGCTGGCCAAAAATGGAACGGGCCGCAAGCCCGATCCGGACGGCACCGGCCGTATGCGAACTGGAAGGGCCTACCATAACAGGCCCGATTATATCAAACAAGCTGCGAAAGAGAGTCATCTTCCTTATCCTCCTTGGCCTCTTTGGGCCTGGGACAGATAAAATCCAGGCATTGATCCAGCATGGCCAATCGTTTATACCTTTTTTCCATCTTTTCTTCAACCCAGCGGTCGGCAAAGCAGGAGGCCTGGCTGCGGGCTCCCGGCCCGGCCTGAAAGCGGAAAAGCCTGGGAAAAGGGGCGCTGATGACATGGCGCAGAAGGGCAAGCGTCCCTTCTGACAGACCGCTTGTCATTTCTTGACCGCCTGCCGCCTGGTCAGCCAGGCAGAGGAGTCCGCCGGCCCTGTAGCTGAAAGCATAGGGAGCCTGGGGTATCTTCTGACAAAGGACACAGGCGTCCAGGCAGGGGGGAAATCCAATCTCCCCCATCAGGCGCAAGCAGCCCATCTGGGCCGCAAAAACAGGATCCTGCCCGCTCGCGACCTCGTAGAGGGTGTAGGCCCATAGATCAAAGAGTCTGCGCCGCGGCTCGTCGTTTCTGGCCACATCTGAGAAGACCTCCGCCGCGTGGGAAGCGGCAGCCAGCCGGTCCAGATCCTGGGAGATAGAGGCAAAAGACTCGATGACAGTGCCGTCAGAGATGGAAAAGCGACCCTGCCTGTCCGTTAAGGTAAATTCCCCCAGGGAAAAAAGCTGGGTGCCCCCCCTCAGTTTGCTTCGCAAACTCTCGCTGGCAGGAGCCATGGCCGTAATCAACCCCTGCTCCGGGGTCAGCAGATGCAGGAGGCGGTGGCGGTCTTTCCAGGGAAAGGAATTCATGACAAAAGCTTTTGTCACGATGGCGGCCATGGTTCAGTCCTTCGCCAGCAGGCCGGCATCCAGGAGATCAGCTGTCTTGTTCTGCCAGCCGTTTTTGACCTTGACAAACAAGGAGAGGTGGACCCTGGCATCCAGCAGTTTCTCCATGGCGGCCCGGGCCTCCATGCCGATAGATTTGATTTTTTCACCGGCCTTGCCGATCAGAATCTGCTTATGGGATTGCCTGTCGCAGTAGATGACCGCATCAACCAGAACCAGCCGGCCCCGGTCTTCCTGAACATCATCAAAACTCTCAATCAGGACGGTGACGCCATAAGGGATTTCATGGCTGGTCTGCAGGAGGACCTCCCGCCTGATCAGCTCAGCTGACAGCATACGCTCCGTCTGATCCGTCTCGTCGCCAGCAGAAAAAAGTCGGCGTCTGACAGGAAGGAGGGCTACGATTTCTTCAAGCAGGCGGTCGACCCCATCGCCTTTCAAGGCGGAGAGCGGAATATAGGCATCCAGTTTGAAAGCGTCGTCGTAGGCCTTGATCAGCGGCAAACTCTTCTCCTTGGCGGCGGCATCCACCTTGTTGATGATAAGGATGACCGGCTTCTTATCCTTGCGGGCCTGGTCGATGATCCGCCGCTCCAGGTGGCCGACAAAGGGGCTCCAGGAGGCATCGATCATGACAGCGACCACATCGGCCTGGCCCACGGCGGAGGACGTTGCCTTCATCATGGCCTTGCCCAGGGCATTTTTAGGCTGATGCAAACCCGGTGTATCCAGAAGGGCGATCTGGTAGCGGTCCGTGGTCAAGACACTGCGGATGGCCTGGCGGGTGGTCTGGGGCTTGTTGGTCGTGATGGCCAGTGTCCGGTCGGACAACTCATTGAGCAGGGTTGATTTGCCGACATTGGGCCTGCCCGTGATGACAACAAAACCGCAGGGCACTTCCGTCAGATCCGCCATCAGGCGATCCTGCACAGCCTCCATCTTCTCCTCGTCGGCTACCTCCACATGGTCGTACCCCAGGAGGTGCAGAAGTCCGTGGATGACAAGAAAAGTCAGCTCCCTCTCAAAGGAGTGACCCAGGTCACGGGCCTGGCTGTCCACAACCGCTGGTGCCACGACCAGGTCTCCCAGGAAAAGGGAGGGTGCGCCTTCCTCGCCGGCCATGCTCTCCCAGGCTTCAATGACCTGGACCGGGCGGCCTTCTTTCATAAGGCGGGCGGGAAAGGACAAGATATCCGTCTCCCGGTCCACCCCCCGCTGCTCCCTGTTCAAGGTCCGCATGGCCCTGGGTCCCAGGAGAGTCCAGTCCACCCCTACCCGGATTCCCTGCCCCATGAGCTCCTGAACGAAGGGGAAGGAATAGAGAACGTGGAAGATGGCCTCTTCGATCAGGGGCCTGGTTTGCGCCATGGTATAGGCACGCTGGCGGTTGCTGCGGTTGATATCAATCATTTGGCCTTTTCTCGCTACTCCAGGGGAAGATCCAGTGCCGGAGCCGGGGCTGGCCTGGTTTGAGCTTTCTTATAGGGAACGCGTTCGTGGAAGTGACCGGCGTAGATCTGCAGGAAAGATTGGGTGATGGTCTCAATATCCGCGAAGGAAAGGCCCGAATACTTGAGCTGATCCTGCTCGATCTTGTCGCGTGTGATCTGGTTAATGAGGATCTCCGCCTGATCCAGGGTGTGAACCCTCTCGGACCGCATGGCGGCCTCGACCGAGTCTGCCAGCATGACGATGGCCGATTCCCGCGAACTGGGCAGAGGCGTCCGGTAGCGGAAGGCGTTGGCCGGAGGGGGCTCTTCTCCTCTGACCTTGGCTTCCTCAAGGGCCTTGTTCCAGAAATACTGGAGAAGGGTTGTCCCGTGGTGTTCGTTGGCGATGCGGAGAAGCGGCTGGGGCAGCCTGTATTTGCGGCCCAGGAGGAGGCTGTCCTCCGGGTGGCGGGTGATAATTCGGGCGCTCTCCAGGGGAGGCAGATGGTCGTGGGGGTTCTCCCCTATCTGGTTCTCCGTAAACATGAGGGGCGCTTCCAGCTTGCCCACATCGTGGAAATAGGCACCGACCCTGGCGATCATGGCGTTGGCCCCGACAGCCTCCGCGGCCTTGTCGGCCAGGTTGGCCACCATCATGCTGTGCTGGGAGGTCCCCGGAGCCTCAACAAAGAGGCGCTTCATGAGTGGGTGGCCCGGCTGGGAGAGCTCGATCAACCGCAGGGGTGAGACGGTGTTAAAGATCAATTCAAAGAGAGGCATAATACCGATGCCGATAATGACCGACAGGCCGCCGGACAGGGTTGACTGAAGAACATGAGAGGTGATCTGCCCCCAGGATTCCTTTTGAAGCAGGCCCAGGGTCAGGGCGGCTGCGGCCGCAGTAAATGCAGTCGACAGGATGATCCGCGCGTAATTGTCCTGCCTGCCGCTCCCCTTGGTCATGAGGGCCGCCACGGTGCAGCCAAGCATGGCCACGATAGGAAAAGAGGGATTGAAACTGGTCATGGGCATGGCAACGATGGTCAGCATGGCCGAAAGGAAAATGGAGGTCCGAAGGCCAAAGTAGGCCGTCACCACAACAGCGGCAAAGTAGAGGGGCGGCGCCAGCGGGTAGTCGCGCGCCAGATAGGCGGACATGATCAGCGGTATCAGGATGGCCAGAACAAGGGCCAGGAGGTTGCGGGGCGTCGAGACCAGCAGGTCGGAGGAGTATCGGACAAAAAAGATCAGGGAAATACCGCCCACCAGAAGAACCAGGATCAGGATGGAGGCCAGGCGCAGCCAGTCAATACGGGAGCTGACCGCCAGATTGAGGCGGTCCAGCATGGCCTTGAGCTCAGGTGTGATCACATCCCCCTGGCTGATGATCCGGGCACCGCGGCTGATCATGACCGGATTATTCATGACCCGGTCATAGGCCGCCTGTTTAGCCTTTTCTGTCGCTTCCTGATTGAATTCAACATTGGGCTGGACCAGGAGGGTCATCAAGCGGCCGGTCAGGGCCGCGTCCTCAGCGTAAAAGGTCATGGAGGCTTCCAGGCGGCTTTGACTTTCCTCGATGGCGGCCCGCAGCCCTTCACTGTCCAGGGTCTTGATGACCAGGGCGCTTGATTCAGCGAAGAGAATAGCTGATAGATGCTGGAAGCGGTCCTCCTCCATGCGGATGACAAGGTCGGCATCTCCTGAAAGAATGACGATACCGATGGACTGGTCAGCCGCTGAGATCAGCGATGAAACGGCCAGTTCAATCTCGTGCTTGTCCGGCCGCCTGCTCCGGGATTCCGTAGGCGCGGGTTCCTGGGAAGGGTTCTCGCCGGGGTCCGGTGTGGGGTCGACCGTAATCAGGGTTTCCTGGTAGAGGCTGTTCCTGGTTTCTGAAATGAGCAGGATCAGGCTGCGGACCCGCTCACGCGACTCCTCACTTCTGTCTTCAGAGCGAAGCATGACATTGGGAACGTAGGACATCTCCTCCAGAGCCCGGCGCATGGTCTCTGCATCATCCGCGAAATCACGGGGGGCCGAAATATCAACGGAACTCGTGTCACCGATCTGAAGGTCATATTGACGGGGCGTTGAGCCGTAATAGACAGTCACAATAACGGCTGCCAGGGCCAAGAGGACAAAGAGGAGATTGATGGCTGTCCGGGTACGGGGAGATACTTTATCCACAGTCTACCTCCTCTCCCTGCGCTGGATCTGGGCGTCTTTTTCATAGGCGCGGATAATCCGCTGGACAAGCGGGTTGCGGACCACATCACTTTGAGTCAGGCGGATGCTCTTGATCCCCTCAAGTGAGCCCAGGAGGGCGGCGGCATCCGCCAGGCCGCTCTTGCGGCGGACCGGCAGGTCAATCTGCGTTATGTCGCCAGTCACAACAGCCTTGGCATTGTATCCGATCCGGGTCAGGAACATCTTCATCTGCTCCCGGGTCGTATTCTGAGCCTCATCCAGGATGATAAAGGCATCATCCAGGGTCCGGCCTCTCATATAAGCCAGAGGCGAGATCTCAATCTCTCCCCGCTCCAGGTGCTTCTGATAGGTGTCGTAGCCCATGAGATCGTTGAGCGAGTCATAAAGGGGCCTCATGTAGGGATCCACCTTGCTTTGGAGATCGCCGGGCAGGAAGCCCAGATTCTCACCTGCTTCAATGGCCGGCCGGGTCAGGATAATCCTTGAGACTTCATGGGCCCGGAAAGCCTTGACGGCCATGGCCACTGCCAGATAAGTCTTGCCTGTACCGGCAGGGCCGATAGCGAAGGTCAGTTCATGCTTGCGGATGGCATCCACATAGAGCTGCTGGCCTTTGGTTTTCGAGACAATAGGCCGGCCTTTGGCGTTAACACAGATCAGGTCAGGCGTGAACTGCTCGGTTTCCTTCCACTTACCCTCCAGGGAGGCATCAATCAGGTAACGGATCAGCTGCTCGCTGACCGGGGTTGCCCCCGACTGATGGAGCTCATAAAGTCGGTTCATAACCCGGCCGGCCGCCTCCACCCCCGCCTTGTCTGAACCCCGGATAACAAGGCCGTCCGGTGCCGAATCGCAGACAACCTGGAAGGCGCTGTTAAAGAGGGAGGCATTGCCATTGCAGGAGCCCAGCAGAGCGAATCCTTCCTGGGGATCTTCCAGTTGAATCTTCTTTTCAAATACAGTCGTTGAGTTTGTCATTGCTTCTCATTATAGCCCCTGTCAGCCCTGGCCGACAATCCGTACCAGATCAATCGACGGGCTCCAGCAAGGCCGTCTGGTAGGCGATCCGGTCCTGGCGGAGAGCCGGGATCAGGACACTGTCTTCCTTTCGTACGGTGATGGCAAGAGAGGTCTCCCCCACCTGTTTTTTGATGCTGTCCCCCACAGAAAGCAGATAGGGCACCACATAGGAATCGATGCGGGCAGGATCGATAATGGCCTTGATCTCGAAGGCATCCGCCCTTGAGAAACCAACCCCGTTGACCAGGATAACCTCTTGGCTGGTCCGCACTTCCGTGGTGGCTACCTTGCGCTCACCATTTATGGAGAGGGCCTGGGCCCCCAGGGCAGACAATTCATTGACCAGTTGGCGGATGACAGCGTCCTGCATGCGGTAGCCCTCAAGGGGTGTCAGGGTCAGAACCACACCCGTGTTTTGGGCAGCCCGCAAGCCAGCGAAAATGGCATACTGTTCCTTCTCCTCCACCAGGTGCAGGTAACTCTCGCCGCTGCCGCCGGCCAGTTCGGCTTCCAGCTCTCTCAAATAATCGTAGAGGCGGGCATTCCGGTTATTGAGATCCTCGTTCTTCTTCTGGTAATCAATGATGGAGTTCTGCAGATCCTGCAGGCTCTTCCCTCCCTGGCTGGTGGCGTTTAGATTCTTCATGAGAAGGGCTATAACAAGTCCAACCAGCAGGCAGACAACCAGTATGGCAAGGTAGTGAAACCAAGGCTTTTTCATTTCTTCACCCCGCTTATTCTTCAAGCCTCAAGGCGTGCGCAGCAAGTCAATATAGGCGGCAAAATCGTGGGTCCTGGAAAAGGAGGGCAGGGAGAGCTGGTCCGAAGAAACCACCCCCAGCCGGACCCCGATCCTGCCCTGGGTCAGATGGGCCAGGTAGGAATCCCCTTCCAGGGCCTTTCTCAATTCCTCTTCAGCGCCAATGACCTCGAAAATATAAGGCGGCATCTGACGGACCCCGTAGCAAAGAATGGTAGGCCCGACACAGGAGATCTCGGAGACGGCTGTCAGCCGGATACCGTTGAAAGCGATAGCCCGGGCGCCCGCCGACCAGAGGAGGTTGATCACGTAGTTGACCGTACTGTCGTGGATAAGGGCTTCGATAGGGTCAGTCAGGGGATCGTAATGAAGCCGGTCATCCAGGGTCAGAACCAGGCCCTGGCCCTGCACATCGGTCATACCGGAAAGGAGGGCATTTTCCCGCATGGCCTACAGAACCCCGCCGACATCCTCTGACTCTTCCAGGCGCCGGAGCAGGGTCTTGCGCCTTTCTTCCAGCTGGACATTCTGGGAGATGAGAACCTCATGGCGTTCCCGTTCCTGGACCAAAGCCTCATTGGCCGCCCGGATGGCGGCCGCCTCCACATCTTCCACCTTGCCCCGGTCAAAAAGCTGGCGGATGAGTGAGGAGGCCGAAAGACCCAGGAGGAGTGCCAGAGCCAGGGCTGCGATTTTTTGGCTGCCCCTGGGCATCAGGAACCATCCCCCTCTGACAGGTAGGACAGAAAGCGGTCTGGCAAGGGGCTGTGACAGGCAAAATCCTGGCCACTGATGGGATGGCGGAAGGCCAGATCCGTGGCATGCAGGAGCTGATAGTCCGGATCGCCGGCCTTGGTGCGGCCTCCGTAGAGAAGATCCCCGACCACGGGAAGGCCGATCATGGCCAGGTGAACGCGTATCTGATGCGTCCGTCCCGTGTGCAGGCGGCATAGCAGATGGGTCTTATCCCCATGGAAGGCCAGAACCTCAAATTCGGTCCGGGCCTCTTTGCCGTCCGGGCGGACTTCCATCTTGCGCCGATTGACCCCTCCCCGTCCGATGGGGGCGTCGATCATTCCCCGGGCAACTTCCGGCCGGCCATAGACCAGAGCCTGATAGCGGCGGTCGATCTCGCCTCTTTTGAAAAGAGCCGACAGAAGCTGGTGGGTCTGATTGTCGCGGGCCACCAGCATGAGGCCCGAAGTATCCTTGTCCAGGCGATGGACGATACCCGGCCGGTCCTGTCCTCCCTGATCGGACAAGTCTTCCCCGTAGCGGCCCAAAAGGGCGTTGACCAGGGTTCCGGACGTATGGCCATGAGCTGGGTGAACGACCAGCCCGGCTGGTTTTTCAACCACCAGAAACCATTCATCTTCATAAAGGAGTTTTATGGGGGCTTCTTCCGGCAGGGGCCGGCTTTCTTTGCCCTGGGGCGGCAGAGCCTCTATACGGTCCCCGGCTACCAGAATTCTTGAAGGAGTCCCGCTGCCGCCGTTGACCTGGACCCGTCCGTCTTCAATCTGACCCTTCCAGGCCTGGCGTGAAGCGTCCGGGAAACGGGTGGCCAACCATTTGTCCAGCCGCATCCCTGCCTCATCATGAGTAACAAGTCCCCGGACCGCTTCCATCAGTCTTCCTCTTTGTCCGCTCCGGTGTCTGCGGGCCCAACCCCGAACTGGGCGGAAAGAAAATGGCGGTCCAGGATGGCGAAGAGAATGAGGAGGCCGGCGCCCACCGTGATCATGGCGTCAGCCAGATTAAAGGTAGGGAAGGCATAAGAACCGAAGGTAAAGGACAGGAAATCGGTCACGGCTCCGAAACGGAGACGGTCGATCAGATTGCCGGCGCTTCCGGCAATAAGAAGAATGAGAACAGTCTTGGCCCTCTTGTCCGAGACTTTGCCAAGAAACCAAAGCAGGGAGAAAGAAACCAGAGTGGAAATGAGGATCAGAAGGATAAGGCCCCAGGCATGATCAGAAAAGAGGCTCCAGGCCGCGCCTTTGTTAGCCAGGCAGGAGAGATCGAAAAAACCGGGCACTACCGGAACCTGGTTGCCCTGTCCGATCAGGCGTTCGGCCAGCCCCTTGGACAGCTGATCCAACATGATCAGAAAGAAAATAATCAGGGTCGCCATATAATCAGATCCTCCAAACCTTGATAGGGGTGCCGCCAGCTGCCAGCCAGAAAGCCCTCTACCTCACTACTGTACCAGAGCAGGGTGCTGGACGTCGCAAGTCCCGCTGCGGGGATGTCCTGATAAACCTCAAAGACCGCCCGGGTGTACTGGGAGGGTGACAGAGGCTCTTCTTCCATGCCTTCCAGGCTTTGCAGACGGGCCCGAAGGAGCGTCTCCCTGCCCGCATCAGCCTCCTGCCCTTTCCAGTCATAAAGCCCGAGGGCGGAAAGGCCGTCCAGGTAATCGGCCGGGTCGGCGTAAAGCCAGCTTGAATCGACCAACAGGGCAGCGTCATAGCGGTCTGTACGCAGGGCCGCGGTCCAATTGTCCTCCGCCACGTACTCAATCACCAGCTTGCGGTTGATCTTCAAAAAGGCCGTCGCCAGTCGATCCAGAAGGCGGGCCGGCATGAAGCCCTGGGGAACCAGAAGCCTGAAGAGAGGTCTGTCCGGAACAAGGGGCTGACCCGCTTCATCGAAGCGGTCGGCCTCTTCCTCCGCCCGGTAGCCTTCGGGCAGCCGATCAACGGACAGGGCGGGAATGGCCATGCCCTGGAACCTGAAGTCACCCCTCAGGCAGGGATACTGGCCGAAATCAAAAGGAGCCGCCAGGCTGGCGATCTCCGGGTCGGAAGTAAAGATATAAAGGAGGGCATCACGCTTTTCCATGGCCTTTCCCTTGCGAGGGTTAAAGTAAATCGAAATAAAGCCGCCGTCTTCGAAACGCTGCTTGCGGATCCTGGATCGATCCGCGTAAAGAGCCGTCTCGGATGCGTCCATGAGCAGGAGATCGATTTCATTATCGTCGAAAGCCCTGGCTGCCTGACGGACCGACTGGAAGGGGCGGGCCAGAATAGTCTGGATGCCTTCATCCACCTGCCGGCGGGTCAGGACAAGGCCCTGACTCGAGTTATAGGATTGGATCTGCCAGGGGCCGCTTCCGGATAATGGATTCATGGATCGGCTGCCAGCCTCCGACGCCGGAACGACGAAGGCGGTCAGATATCGGGGGAGCGACGGGTCGGGGGTTTTAAGGCGGATCAGCACTTTGTCCTGGCCGTCAGAAGAAATGCCAAGGATATTCTGTAGAGCCAGCCTTTGTGCCCCTTCCTTGCCCGAGAAGGGCTCCGGGTCAAAGAGGTCGCTGGCGGCTCTCCGGTCCTGCAAGGGATCGAGCCTTGCGGCCAGCCAGGTTTCCAGGGAGACCTGGACATCCCGGCTGTCCAGGCTTCTTCCGTTATGGAAGAACTTGTCCTGGCCGATGGTGACCTCAAGTTCCAGGCCGTCCAAAGACCATTGCCAGGATTGTGCTGTCACTGGAACCAGACGGCCGTCGTAAGTGAAATCAAAGAGGGGTTCGTAGACCAGCCGGAAGAGGGCCTGGGTTGCGTAGTGCTTGGGCAGAAGCGGATTCAGGTCCGCTTCCTTGCGGATAGCCAGCCGGATGGTATCCGAAGGCTGGCTTTCATCCGGCGGAGGCAGGGTGGGCAGAATACTTTCCGAGGCCGTCGGATCCGTGGGGATCAGTTCCTCCCCGCCCGGGGTGCAGGATGCGGCCAGAAAGCTGATACCGATAACCAGGAGCCAGAGAATCATGCGTTTCATTGGTCTCTTTCGCGCCTCCACCTTATAAAAGGGACCAGCGGACGGGCTGTCTGCCAGCCAGTCCTGCCGGTCCGCTCATCTTTACGTATCTTCAGTCTGCCCAAGCTATGTGGCAAAATCGCTGTAACGGCTCTCCCGGATCATATTGACCTTGATCTGGCCAGGGAAGTTGAGCTCTTCCTCGATCCGCTTGCAAATCTCATGGACCAGGAGGGGCATCTCTTCGTCGGAAACAGAATCAGGTTCCACAATGACCCGGATCTCCCTGCCCGCCTGAACGGCGTAAGTCTTCTCGACTCCCGGGATGGACTGGGCGATTTCTTCCAGTTTCTCGATCCGTTTGATGTAGGTTTCGATATTCTCGCGGCGGGCACCTGGCCTGGCAGCCGAGATGGCGTCCGCGGCAGAAACCAGGCTGGCGATGGGACTCTCCGGTTCAACATCACCGTGATGGGATTCAATGCTGTTGATGGTGATGGGGTCCAGTTTGTAGCGCCGGGCCAGTTCGCCTCCCAGTTGGACATGGGATCCGTCCATTTCAAAGTCAACGGCCTTGCCAAGGTCATGCAGCAGGCCGGCTTTTTTGGCCGCATTGATATCAAGCCCCAATTCTGCTGCCAGCATGCCGGAGATCCGGCTGACTTCCACCGCATGCTGGAGGACATTCTGACCATAGCTGGTGCGGTACTTGAGCCGGCCCAGTATCTGGACGATTTCCTGAGGGATGCCGCTCACGTTGGCATCAAAGACAACCTGCTCACCGGCCTCACGCATGGAGGTTTCGACTTCCTTGGTAGCCTTGCGGACCATCTCTTCGATGCGGGTGGGGTGAATCCGCCCGTCCTGGACCAGTTTCTCGATGCTGATCCGGGCGATCTCGCGCCTGATGGGGTCAAAGCTGGACAGGATGACGGCCTCCGGCGTGTCATCGATAATCAGATCCACTCCGGTCAGCTGCTCGATGGTCCGGATATTGCGGCCTTCACGGCCGATGATCCGGCCTTTCATCTCCTCGTTGGGCAGGGTGACAACGGAAACAGTGGATTCAGAAACGTAGTCACTGGCATAGCGCTGGATGGTGGAAACCACAATCTCGCGCGCCTTGGCCGAGGCGGTGGACTTGACCTCGTCTTCCAGCTTCTTGTAAAGGAGAGCCAGGTCGTAGCGGTATTCTCTTTCCGCCGCTTCAATGACGATGTCGCGCGCGTCGCTGACTGAAAGGCCCGCAAGGCGCTCCAATTCGACACGCTTTTGCGCGTCGATCGCTGCTAATTCATATTCTTTTGTCTGAAGCTCCGCTTCCCGGTCTTTAAACTGCTCTTCCCGGTCTTCCAGGCTCTGAGCCCGCCGGTCAAGCACGGTTTCCTTCTGGTCAATACGCTGACGTTCGCGTGTCAGATCCTGACGCCGTTCCCGGACATCGCGTTCGAGTTCAAGTTTGGCCTTGTGGACTTCTTCTTTAACGGACAGGAGGATCTCCCGTTTTTTATCTTCACCTTCTTTAACTGCCTCACCAATCGTCGTGAGTGCTTCGTCTTTTGTTTTCTGCCTCATTTCAAGCAGTTCGCGGCTTTTCTTGCTGTAACCTTTATGATGGAAGAGCGCCGTCACAACCCATGTAACCAGGGCGCCCGCAAGCAATCCGGCAATCACATACAACCATTCGATGGTAATCACCTCCAGTTATTCACTTATCAAGTTTCCAAAACGATAAAGCACGATAAAATCTTTGAAGGATCCGGTCATTTGGATCCCGATCGTTTATTCGTATCAACAGTTTATGTGCCATGACACCGATTGTCAATGAAAGAAAAGGGCCGCTTTTGTTGGAGCCTAATAAAAAACCGGGCAGCAAAGACCGCCCGGCTGAGAGGATCAAACCGCCGGATATCAGCTAAAAGCGAGCGTAGACACTCTCCATGATCTCCTTGGTCAGGAGGGCTGATTCCTCCAGGTAAGCAGCGCTGCTCTGTTCGGCTCCCTGGCGGATACCTTCATCTTCAATGCCCGTAAGATTGATTCGAACATTCATGACCGAACCCTGCAGGGCCGCGTGGGCACACAGGGCCGCCACACCGGCATCGGAAATGCAGCTCTTGTGCCCGTAGCGGGCAATGGATCCCAGGTGCTTGAGCAGCTCCAGAGATTTGCCGGCTGTTGCCAGCGGGACTTCCATGGCGATGACGGATGCCCGGGCCATGGCTTGCCGTCTGGCTTCTTTCTCCTGGTCCGTCTCCTTGGGCAGAGCCAGGGCTTCCATAAAGATATTAAAGGCCTGGATATCGCGGTCGATCAGGTCGGTGAAATCGCGCTGGAGACTCTCAATAGCCCGCCAGTCCGACTGTACAGCCGCCTTGGTCGTTTCGTCATTGGCCTGATAAGACTTTTTGCTGACCGTCAGGTTATAGACCATTTGCCCCAGAGCCGCTCCCAGCGCCGCGATCAGGGCCGATACGCTCCCTCCGCCAGGTGTCGCGCTGGCTGAAGCGGCGCGGTCCAGATAGTCCGTAATTTTCAGATGCTTGAATTCCATGCTCTTTGGCCTCCTGTCCTTGATCACAAAGTCTGTCTTTACTATAACACGGACGGTCTGGCCAGGCGGACCGGCAGTCCGCCGCTCAGAACAAGGTCCGCAAGGGCTTCAATATCGGCCGACATGGGGCGGTCTTCCGTCAGCTTGGGGATCCGGCTGCGGATGGCCTGATAGAGGGGGCCTGTTCCTGCCCCCAGTTCCCTCTTCGGCTGAAGGTCCAGGGCCTGGGCGCCTGCCAGCAGCTCAATAGCCAGCACACGGCTGGTATTGCGGACAACTTGCCTGGCCTTGCGGGCTGCAGCGGCGCCCATGCTGACGTGATCCTCCTTGTTGGCCGACGAGGGGATCGAATCGACGCTGGCCGGGTGGGAGAGAATCTTGTTCTCAGAGACCAGGGAAGCCGCGACATACTGAGGAATCATGAAGCCCGACTGGACGCCCCCCTTGTCACAAAGGAAGGCAGGCAGGCCGTTGGACAGCTGGGGATTGACCATGCGTTCGGTCCGGCGCTCGCTGATGTTGGCTAGTTCGGAGACCGCGATGGCCAGAAAGTCCAAAGCCAGGGCAAGCGGCTGGCCGTGGAAGTTACCGCCCGACAGAACAGCCCCCGTTTGGCTGAAGATCAGGGGGTTGTCCGTCACTGCGTTGACCTCCCGGTCAAAGATGGCCCGGACGTAAGCCAGGGCGTCCCGGGATGCCCCATGGACCTGGGGGACACAGCGCAGCGTATAGGCGTCCTGGACATCCTCGGTCCGGGAGTCCGCGTAAGCCGAACCCTCCAGCATGGAAAGAAGCCTCCTGGCGGTCTCAATCTGGCCCTCCTGCCTGCGGAGGGTGTGGATACCAGGGTCGTAGGCTGCCCGGAAACCCCGCAGCGCCTCAAAGGTCAGTGCTGCCGCCGCATCGGCCGCATCCAGGCAGTCCTCTGCCTCCAGCAGGGTCAGGATGCCCAGGGCCAGCATGCCCGAGGTTCCATTGATCAGGGCCAGGCCGTCCTTGCCCACCAACCTGACGGCCTCCAGGCCGCGCATGTCCAGTGCCTGACGGCCGCTGACCAGGCTGCCGTCCAGCTCCGCCTGGCCTTCACCCAGGAGGACCAGTGCCATATGGGCCAGATTGGCCAGATCGCCTGAAGCCCCCAGGGAACCCTGCTCGGGCACCAGGGGTGTGATTCCCAGATTGATGAAGTCGGCCAGCCTCTGGGCCACCAGAGGATTGATTCCCGAATAACCGACGCAGAGTGCATTGAGTCGCAAGAGCATCATGGCCCGGGTTACCGGACGGGACATGGGAGGACCGACCGCGCAGGCGTGGCTGCGGATCAGGTTGTGCTGCAAGTGGACGTTTTCTTCTTCGGAGATACTGACCCGGCTCAGATCGCCGAAGCCTGTCGAAATACCGTAGGTAGGCCGACCCGCGGCCAAAATAGTTTGAACAAGGGCATAAGATACCTCCATGTCCCGGAGGGCTTCCTGACTGATGGCGACAGAGCGGCGGCCGTAGGCCACCTGCCGGACCTCTTCCAGGGTCAGCTCCCTGCCATTGATCTGCAAAATCACATCTTCTGTATGCTGCTCCATGTCTCCCGGGCCCAGGGCCCTCCCCCTCTCTTAGTCGGCCGCGCCGCGCTCCAACAAATCCTGGGCCAGGCTGCGGGACTTCTGGTCATCCGGCCGCCCCGAAAGAAGCCGGGCGACCTCGGATATTCGTTCCTGACCCTCAATCCGCTTGACGCTTGTCCGGGTCCTGCCGCCTTCCACCGCCTTGCCGATCAGGAGCTGGCAATCTGCCGTGGCGGCGATCTGCGCGCTGTGGGTGACGCAGATGACCTGGGCGTGCCGGGCGATGGCCTTGAGTTTATCGGCTATACGACTGGTTGTCCTTCCGCTGATGCCTGTATCAATTTCATCAAAGATCAGGGTTTCCGTTTGGTCCAGGCTGGCCAGGACGGTCTTGATGGCCAGGAGGACGCGGGAGGCTTCACCGCCTGAAATAATGGATACCAGCGGCATGGAGGGTTCGCCCGGGTTGGGGGCAATGGTGAAGCGCACCCCCTGCGGATCCGCGGCCGGGTCATCCGCCAGCAGCTCCCTCATTTGAAGATCGACGGCAAAGGAGGCGTGAACCATATCAAGATCAGCCAGCTGCCGGTTGATTTCCTCCTCCAGCTGGTCCGCGGCCTGGCGCCGCAGAGAAAAGAGATCTTCCGCTTTTTTTTGCAGGGCAAGCAGCAGATCTTCTTTTTGGCGGGTTAAAAGCGCCAGTTCCTCCTCCGTGGCGTCCAGACGTTCCAACTCCTGGCGTGCTTTCTCCCCGTAAGTCAGAACAGCCTCAACGGAAGTTCCGTACTTTTCCTCCAGGCGACGGATCAGCTGCAGGCGTTCGTTGGCTGCCTCCAGCTGGCCCGGCTGGATATCCAGGCGCTCGGCCACGCGGAGCATGTCATAGGCAAGACCGGAGAGATCTTCCTTGATAGATGAAGCCCGGTCTGTCAGCTCCTGGATCCGCGTGCTGAAGCGGCTGGCTGTGGTGAGGTCCGAGAGGGCCCTTGTCAGACGGTCAGTCGCCGAGGCGCCGTCGGAACCGGCCACTTCCTCGATGGCCCGGTTGAGCAGAAGGGACAGTTCATCTACGGCTGACAGCGTCTTGATTTTTTTGAGTGCGGCCTCTTCCTCGCCCGCTTCAAGGGCTGCCTTTTCAATCTCGTCGGTCTGGAAGACAAGGATATCCCGCCTGCGCTTTCGCGTTTCCGGATCCAGAAAAAGCTGGCCCAGTCGCTGATTGATCTGGCTCATATCCTTGCGCATGGCCGACCAGGCATCAAGGGCGGTCTTGAGAGCGCCGCCGCCATAGGCGTCCAGGAGGGTCCTGTGAACCGATTCCCGGAAGATGGTCTGCTGATCATTTTGACTGTGGATGGCCAGCAGGGGTTCCATCTGCTCACGGAGCTCCCCGGCCGTCACCAGATTGCCGTTGATTTTGGCGTAAGAGCGTCCGTTTTCACGCAGAGTGCGGCCCACGACCAGCTCCCGGTCCTGGAGGGACTGATCTTCACTGGCTGCCTGATCCAATAGAAGGGTGACCGAAGCCTCCTCGGCCCCCGTCCGGAGCATGGAGCGGTCTCCCCGTCCGCCGGACGCGAAGTCCAGGGCGTCGATGACGATTGATTTGCCTGCCCCGGTTTCGCCGGTCAGCACAGTCAGGCCGGGTCCCAGATCCAGCTCGGCGTGCTCCACCAGGGCGAAATTGTCAATTTCGACGCGATGAATCATAAGACGGCTTTTAGAAGAGGCCGTCTTCTTTAACTGAAAGCTTGGCCAGGCTGTTGAGCTTCTGCAGAAGCTTGGCTGAAGCATCGGCGTTGGCTGTCGCGATAAAGATGGTATCGTCCCCGGCCAGGGTTCCCAGGATCTCTTCCAGGTACATGGAGTCCAGGGCGGAAGCTGCCCCCTGGGCCATGCCCGGCAGAGTCTTGATAACAACCAGGGAATCCGAGCGGTTAATGGAAACCACCGCATCGGCAAAGACCCGCTTCATCCGGCCAGAAGTGGCTTCCCCGCTATGGGTCAGGGCCACGTATTTTTGGGTTCCCTGAGCTGTCATGACCTTGACGATGCCCAACTCTTTGATGTCCCGCGAGACCGTTGCCTGCGTGACATCCATCCCGATCACCCTGAGCGCGTCGACCAGGTCAGACTGGGTCTCAATGTTACGTTCCGCTACAATTTGCAGGATGCGCGATTGTCGTTGTCTCTTTGGCACTTTTTTCATCGGCTTAGTCCCCTTTGCTGGATCTTGGCTGGAAGCGTTCGAAAGAATGAATCACCCCAAAGTTTGATGTATTGGACCTTCCTGTCCGCGGTTTTAACAACAAGTCGTGAACCGGTCGGCATTTCATAACCTCCGCGGCCGTCCACCGTCAAAAAGGCGGCTTCCTGGTTGGAAAGCAGTCGGAGGCTTATATGGGCGTCGGATCCTATGACATAGGAGCGGTTGAAGAGCGTATGGGCGCAGATGGGCGTGATGAGGATAACTTCCGCCGACGGGTGGACGATGGGTCCCCCGGCGGACAGGGAATAAGCCGTAGAGCCGGAAGGCGTCGATACAATGACGCCGTCGCCCGGGATATCCTGAACCCGGATGCCGTCGACCTCCAGACCAAGGACAATTGATTTGGCCCTGCTTCCATGGCCGATCACCACATCATTGAAGGCTTCATCCTCGTCCAGCAGATGCCCGCCCTTGTCAAAGCAGGCCGAATGCAGCAAAGCCCGCTCCTCGATTTCATAGCGTCCCTCAACCAAGAGAGCCAGCGCCTCTTCCATTCTGTCCGTATCGATCTCCTGGAGGAAGCCCACACTGCCCAGGTTGACTCCGATCTTGGGCAAGCCTCTGGCGCTTGGATGATGGACTGCGGCCAGGAAGGTCCCGTCGCCGCCCAGGCAGATCATGATCTGGCAGCCCTCATAGGAGCCAATCTCCAGTCCCTTCTCTTGAAGGCCTGAGGCCAGGCCTTCTTCGATGACGGCCTGGGAGTTGTATTTGTCAATGAGGGCGATCAAACGGCGGGTGACGCCGAATCCGGGATCTCGATCAGCATTGGGATAAAGCGCAATCCGCACGTTTTCAACCTTCCTGCCTGCCGGGGAGACCGGCCGTCCTCTCTTCCGATTCAGCCAGAATCCGCCGCATGCTTTCTTCAAGCTCCGGCGCCAGGAGCCCCTCCTGGTCCAGTAATTCCTGCCTGCTGGCCTGACCGGCCAGGGGCTTGCTGACTCCTGCATAATTTATCATTATTCCAGGCATTTTGCAAGCGCAGGCAGCCCCTATAAAAGCACCAAATCCGCTGTTTTCAATACCATCTTCGATGATCAGCAGGCGGCCGGATTTTTGTATAGATTGCCACAAGCTTTCATAATCAAAAGGAGCAGCCGTCACGCAGGACAGGAGGTGAACAGACCGGTCCTCTTCCTTTTCCACAAAATTCATGACAGCCTTGCGGGCTTCCCAGACCATTGGTCCCAGAGCCAGAACCGTCAGATCACTGCCTTCAGTCAGAGACCTCAGCTTGAACAGATCTGTCAGAGTCTCACCGGAGGATTCCCGGGAGACCGGTTCATTGGAGGCCCGGTCATTGGGGTAACGGATCAGGAGCGGTCCCTGGAGGTCTTTGGCCCCCCTGAGGATGACCCTTAGATCAGAGGCATTGGCCGGTGCCATGACAGTCAGATTGGGCATGGACAAGGCCAGGGAAAGATCGTAGATCCCCTGGTGGGTCTCCCCGTCCCCGCCCACCAGGCCGGCCCGGTCAACCGCAATCACAAGGGGCAGGTTCTGCAGGCAGATGTCGTGAAGAAGCTGATCGGCAGCCCGTTGGAGAAAGGTGCTGTAAATGGCGACCAGGGGGCGCAGGCCGCCTGCTGCCATACCGGCTGCCAGGGTCAGGGCGTGCTGCTCGGCAATTCCGACATCGAAGAAGCGCTGGGGAAATTCACGGCTGAAGGGGATCAGGCCGGTTCCCTGGGCCATGGCTGCCGTAATGGCAACAATGGTTTCGTCCTCCCGGGCCAGCTTAACCAGGGCCTTGCCCATAACCCCTGAAAAGGTATCCACGGGATCCCTGCCCTTGGAAGCCAGACCGTTATGGGTATCAAAGGGCTGGGTGCCGTGAAAGATCTCCGGTTCATCCTCCGCGAAGCTGTAGCCTTTGCCCTTGACCGTCACCACGTGGAGCAGAACGGGGCCGCGCACCAGGCGAAGGGCCCGCAGATGACGCTCCATTTCCCCTATGTTGTGGCCGTCAACCGGCCCGTAATAACGAAAGCCCAGCTGCTCGAAGAGGACACCGGAATCCCGCCGCCAGGAACGCCAGCGGCGCTTGGTGCGGGCTATGACCCGGATCAGGGGGCCGCCCACAAGTGGTATTTTGTCAAGACGGTTCTCCCAGCGTGTCTTAAGGCGGATATAGCGCTGGCTGGTGCGCAGGGATTCCAGATGGCGGGCCAGGCCCCCCACGGCCTGGTCGATGCTCATATGGTTGTCATTCAGAATGACCAGGAGGTTCTCCCCGCTCTGGCCGGCGTCCGACAGGGCTTCAAAAGCCATCCCGCCGCCAATGGCCCCATCGCCGATCAGGGCAATGGTCTTGCTGAGATTGCCCCGGATCCGCTTGGCCCTTGCCAGGCCCAGGGCCGCGGAGATGGACGTACTGCTGTGGCCCGTATTAAATGAGTCATAGACGCTCTCCTCCCGCTTGGGGAAGCCGGACAGGCCGTCCTTGAGACGGATACTGGGGAAAAGATCGCTTCTGCCGGTCAGGATTTTCCAGGCATAGCATTGGTGGCCGACATCAAAGACAATGGAATCCTGGGGATAACGGCCGGTCGCGAGCAGGGCAATGGTCAGCTCGATGACGCCCAGGTTGGGAGCCAGATGGCCGCCATTCTCTGAAATGGTTTCAATAATATAAGCGCGCAGTTCCTCGGCCAGAGCTGCCTTTTGGTCATCTGTCAGCGCTTGTATATCAGCTGTCCCCTTGAGTGAGGAAAGCAGTGGGTAGTGGGACAAGTCAGTAGTTCCTTTCGACCAGAAGCCTTATCAACTCTTCCAAAGATTCTGTCATGCAGCCCATTTGGCTCAGGTTCCGGATGGCCAGGGAAGCTTCCTGTGTTTTCTCTTCCAGCAGACGGCCGGCACCTTCCAGGCCTGCCAGGCTGACAAAGGTCTTTTTGCCTGCCGCTTGATCTTTGTGAGGCGTCTTGCCAAGTGTAGCACGGTTGGACGCGCAGTCAAGGATATCATCTCTGATCTGAAAAGCAATACCCGCGGCAAGGCCGCAAAGAGCCAGAACCTCCAGAGCCTGCTCCCGGGCTCCCGACAGGTGTCCGCCCATAAGCAGGGCTGCCTGAATCAGACCGGCCGTCTTCCATTGGGCAGTCTTCTGGATCTGCTCCAGGCTGGCGGTCTCCAGGCCTTCCTGTGCCAGATCCCGGTCCTGGCCCAGAATCATGCCGTGGCCGCCAGCCGCACGGGCCAGAACTTCCATGGCTGCCAAAGGACCCGGATCAGGCTGACTGACCAGGCTTTCCGCCATGAGCTCATAAGCTCCGTTCAAAAGCAGGTCGCCCGCAAGAATGGCGGTCGCCTCTCCAAAGACTTTATGACAGGAGGGGCGGCCCCTGCGGAAGTCATCGTTGTCCATGGCAGGCAGATCATCGTGGATGAGTGAATAGGTGTGAACCATCTCCAGAGCACAGGCAAAGACCGGAGCCTGTGCAGGTGGGGGGCCGAAGAGCTGGCAGGCGGCAAAGAGAAGCTTCGGCCGAAGGCGTTTACCCTGCCCCAAGAGACTGTAGCGGGCTGCCTCCCAGACGGGATAAGGGCCGCCGGCAGGCGGTGTCATTACCTGGTCCAAAAGGAGCTCAAAATTCTGGAGGCCCTCCAGGTCTTTCTCCTTGTCCCTCTTCATAGCCCTGCCCTTCAGGACTCCTGATCGATGGGCGCCACACTGCCGTCCGCATCAACCAGTTTGACCATCTCTTCCTTCATCTCCTTGAGTTTCCCTGAGCAGAAAGAAGACAGGCGGACCCCCTCCCGAAACAAGTCCATGGACTCATCCAGGGGGGCTTCTCCCCTTTCCAGAAGCGTCACGATCTCCTCAAGCCGGCTGACAGCCGCCTCATACGTCAATTCCGGTACCTTATCCGTCCTATCTTTATCCATTGGTTTTACCCTCCTCTTGTGAATCTGCATGAACCAGAGGGCGGGTAACCTGCCCGCCTACACGGCCATCCTGAAAGACCAGCTCCAGGGCGTCACCCTTTGCCAGATCCCTGGCCCGGCTGATGCTGCGGCCCTCCGGGTCTGTTACCAGACTGTAGCCGCGGGACAGAACAGCCAGAGGCGACAAGGCCTCCAGGGTTTGGGCCGTCCTGGCAAGGGCCAGGGTCCGGTCCGAAAACACTTTGACCAGGGCTGCCTCCATGGCAGCCCGCCTGTCCTCCACTCTTCTTTGTGCCTGGATCTGAGCCTCTTTCCAGGCGGAAAGAAGTCTGTGGCTGAAAAGCTGGATCCTGGCCTGATGGCCGTCCAGGAAAGCAGTCGGCCGAACCAGGACGGGTCTTGTCGCCAGAGCCGAAAGCCGGCTGGCGGCCAGTTCCAGCCTGCGGACCATGGCCAGCTCACAGGCGGCTCCTAATTGCTCTGCGCGTAAGAGCAGATCGTCCTTGACGGGAACGGCCAATTCCGCCGCGGCAGAAGGCGTCGGCGCCCGCAGATCAGCTGCGAAATCAGCGATGGTATAGTCCGTTTCGTGACCCACGGCAGAGATGACGGGAATCCGGGAAGCCGCAATGGCAAGGGCTGTCACCTCTTCGTTGAAGGGCTGGAGATCCTCCAGTGAACCGCCGCCCCGGCCAACAATGATGACATCCCCCAGAGACAGCTGGTTGGCCAGCTGTATGGCGGCCGCTATCTCATGCTCGGCGCCTGCCCCCTGGACCGGCACCGGTATCAGGATCAGGCGGATGCCGGGGAAGCGCCTGCGGAGTACATGAATGATATCCCGGATAACGGCGCCGGCTTCAGACGTAATAGCTACGATCCGGTCCGGGATAAAGGGCAGGGGCAGCTTTCTCTCCTGATCAAAAAGCCCCTGCTCTGAGAGTCTGGCCTTGAGATCAAGGTAGCGGCGGTAGAGGTCTCCCAGCCCTTCTTCCTGGACTCCGTCCACGATCAGCTGGAAGCGGCCGTTCTTGTCGAAGAGGTTGGTGCGCGCGAAAAGAAGAACCTGCATGCCTTCAGTCAGTTTGACCGATGACTGGCCGGCCGGCTGCCGGAAGAGGACACAGGATACAGAGGCCGTGTCGTCTTTGAGCGTGAAGTAGCTGTGGCCGGACGGATAAGTCTTCAGACCCGAAACCTCGCCCCTGACACGGACCTTGCCCAGGACCGGGTCCTGGGAGAGGCGGTCGTTAACGGCGCGGTTGAGCTCCGTCACGCTGAAGACGGGGTTCATGTCCTAGCCGTCCTCTGCCGGACTGTCTGCGGCCAAAATCCGCTCTTCATTCTTGTCGATGCTCCCCAGGACCGCATTGATAAAAGCACGTGACTGGTCGGTTCCATACTGGTTGGCAAAGACGACGGCCTCGGAGATGGCGATGTCCGCCGGGACCTCCGTGTCCATGAGAAGCTCAAAGACAGCGATCCTCATGATGGTCAGGTCAATCAGAAGCTGACGGTCCATGGTCCAGCCCCTCAGGTATTTCCCGATGACCTGATCGATGGTCTGGCGGTGGGCCCGGACCCCTTCAGTCAGGCGGTCAAAATAATCCCGGTCGGAAGCGTCGCTCAGGGGCTCCAGCCGGAAGAAACCTTCCTTCTGCTCCTGGGTCCTGTCGGGGCGGATCTCAATCTGATAGAGAAATTTCAGTGCTTTCTCACGGGCGGTATGCCGACTCATAGTCTGTCCTTATTCCTAGCGAAACCTGCCGGGCGGCAGAATCTTGTCAATTAATTTCCGCAGGGCGTCCCGATCCCGCAGATAACGGTAACCGACATAATAACCGATGGCTGTCAGGACCATAATGAAGAGCAGTTTCCAGAAGCCAAGAAGAACCCAGATCAGGCCCAGGACAAACATGATCAGAGCCCCTGTCAAGCCGGGAGGAAAAGACGGGCCTTCCGGCCCTTTCGACGTTTGGTCGGGCTGATCCGGTGTGCGCATGGGCTAACGCTCCACCCGGGGGGCTACAGCCTCGACCCGGCTTACCCGGATCTGAACATTTTCGATCTCGATTCCTGTATATTTCTCCACGTCTTTCTTGACGCGTTCCTGGACGCGGGCCATCATCATGGGGATCTCAACATCCGAGTAGGCCTGGATAATCATCCCCACCGACAGCTTGCCCCCCTTGGCGGGTGACACGCGCGCCTTGGCGGCTTTGACCCCTGACTGGGAGATCTTGGCCGCGTTGAGGGCTATGTTCTCAATGGCCTCCACCCCGATCTCAATGTGGCCGATCTCATTGGTCCGAATGCGGGTCTTCCGCAGGCGGCCCGACATGACCGCGATGATCAGAACCATGACAGAGACAAGGAAGCCCACCAGACCGACGACCAGGGTGATGGTCTTGGCCGGCTGCTTCTGGGCCAGATCCAGGATAACCGTGATCATTCCCGTCAGGATGTCGGTGCTGATGATCATGAGAAGGCCGACCAGGCAAACAACTGATAATAAAAACGAAAAAACGATAAGTGCGGTCCTTGCCCAGCGACTCATAGATACTCCTCCTGCCCCGCGCCCCTGGCGGTCTCATCCGGGGAAAGGCCTTCCCCTTCCGTCACCCGTACCACATGGACGTTGACGGCGTCAACATTGAGCCCCGTAAAGCGCTCCACATCGCGCTTGACCCGCTCCTGGACCGACCAGGCAACCTCCGGCATGCTGTGACCGAAATGGACATCCAGATAGACGGTGATAACAACATCATCCGTCTCCTCCCCCCGGAAGGAGACGCGGACTCCCCGCGCCTCGGAAGTCAGCCCGATGGCGTCCTTCAAACCGGACACGATCCCCGTATTCAGTCCGCTGACACCCCGGGTATGGAGAGCTGCCTCGGCCGCGTACTGGGCGATGAAGCCCTGGGACATGGCCCGCTCCCCCTTGATGGAGAATTGCCGCCCTTCGCCTTCCATGGTCAGGCGCGTTCCATATACTCCCCGGTGCGCGTGTCAATACGGACCACCTCATTTTGATTGACAAAGAGAGGGACCCGGATCACGGCGCCGGTCTCCAGGGTAGCGTTTTTGGTGGCGCTTTGCGCCGTATCCCCCCGGACTGCCGGCTCACACTCGATGATTTCCAGCTCAACCGTATTGGGCATGTCCACTTGCAGTATCTGGCCTTCCCAGGAGAGAATCCGTACGGTCATCCCTTCCTTGAGCCAGGGCAGGGCATGCTGCAGCTTGTCGCTGCTGATTGGAATTTGATCGTAGGAGGCCTGATCCATAAAATAATAGAGGTCGCCATCCTGATAGATATAGGACATATCCCGGTTTTCCAGCTGGACCGTCTCATATTTGTCGGAAGGGTTGAAGCTGCGCTGAACCACACTGCCCGTCTGAAGGTTTTTGAATTTGACGCGGACAAAAGCGGACCCCTTGCCCGGCTTGACGTGCTGAAACTCAATTACCTGACAGGGTTGGCCGTCCAGCACAAATCCCGAACCATTCCGAAAATCACCCGCACTGATCATATGAACCTCCGTCGCCTTTGCGACAATTGACGATTGATGCTATTTTACGGGAAAGGCCGGTCTGCCGCAACTGAACCGCTTGAGCAGGGCTCCGGTTGAGCCCGGCCGCCGGTTGGGGTATGGTTATTAATTGACGCGGCCAATGCTGCCGGAGAATGTCTTTGCGAGGTTACCATGTCGAGCGGTCCAAGAAATGATACAAGCCCTGTCCGGGATAAGGGCGGCCCTGTCAGCCGGCGGATCCGCTCGCGCTTCTTTCCTGACCTGATTGTGGCGTCCCCTGCCAGGATCGACTATCCCCTGCTGGTCAGCCGTGGCTACCAGGTGGCCCTGGTTGATATAGACAACACCCTGGCCTGCCATGGGAGCCGTGTCTGCGACCAGGAAGCGGAAAACATCATCGCCTGCATTCAGGAAGCCGGTCTGACCCCCCTGGTCGCCTCCAACGCACCGGCTGAGCGTGCCCGCACCTTTGCGGACTCCCTTGGTGTTTCCTTTATCGCCAAGGCCGGCAAGCCCAAGACCCGTGAAATCCTGCGTGCCCTGGATCAGAAGGGCTATGATGCCTGCCGCACCCTCATGATCGGAGACCAGCTGCTGACTGACGTATGGTCAGCCCGCAGGGCCGGCATAGCCGCCATCCTGACCGACCGGCGCTCCCCGAAGGAAATCTGGACGGTCCGGCTCAAAAGACCCCTGGAATGGATCCTGATCCGTTTAGGAGGCAAGACTTTTTGGCAGTCCCTGCGCGATGATTATTCCAGGCTGCCGGCTTGCGGAGGTTCCCCACATGATCGTTTGTAAATTCGGAGGTTCTTCGCTGGCGGATGCCCAGCGGATCAAGCGGGCCTGTGCCATCATGCTGGACGACCCTGAGCGCAGAGTCATGGTTGTCTCCGCGCCCGGTATCCGGTCCGACGTGATCCCCGACCGGAAGATTACCGACCTCCTGATCGAGCTGGTCCGCCAGCGCGAGGCTCAGTCGGACGGCCGCGAATACCGGGACGCCGTGGCCGAGCGCATGACCGACATCTGCCGCGGCCTGGGGCTGCCGGAGCAGCTGGCTGAGGAATTGACAGGCGAACTTGACCTGGCGGCCTCCCGTGTGGATGCCCAGGAGCCGGCCAGCCGGGCAGAGGTTCTGGCCTTCGGTGAACGGTCTGTTGCCCGCCTGATCGCCTCCTATCTGAATTCGACCGGCCAGCCGGCCCGCTTCGTCGATCCGCGTGAAGCCGGCCTTCTTTTGACCCATCAGAACGGAGTGACCGAGATTCTTCCGGAGACCTATGACAATCTGGCACCCCTGGTTCTGGAGAAGGCCCTCATCATCTTTCCCGGTTTTTACGGGGCCCGCCGTGACGGCCGCACCATCACCTTCTCCCGGGGCGGATCCGATATCACGGGATCCATCCTGGCAGCCGCCCTGGACGCCCGCCTCTATGAGAATTGGACCGACCGGGACAGCATCCAGGCGGTCAACCCCGACCTGATCCATGACGCGGTCTCCCTGGACGAGATCAGTTACAGGGAGATCCGGGAGCTGGCCTACATCGGTTTTTCCATCATTCATCCCGAAGCTCTGGAGCCGGTCATCCGCAAGAGAATCCCCATCCGCATCTGCAACTCCAATGATCCGGCCGCCCAAGGCACCCGGATTGTGTCCGAGCGGACCCATATCGGCCGTATCGTGACGGGCATCGCGGCCAGTGACCGCTTTGTCACCATCAACCTCCGCCGCGTCCTCATCAACCAGGAAATGGGTATCCTGGGCAAGATCCTCAACATCTTCACAGAGTTGGGCATCAACGTCCACCATGTCCCCACCGGCATTGATTCGGTCAGCATCGTGGTCAAGGAGGAGTACTTCTCTCTTGAACAGGAACTGGTCCTCCGTCACCGGCTCAACCAGGAACTGGCCTTCGAGCAGATCACGGTCGTCCGGGGGCTGGCCATCGTCATGCTGGTAGGCGAAGGCATCCGGGACACCATTGGCGTCATGGCACGGGCCGCGACAGCACTTGCCCAGGAACAGATCAGTGTTGAGATGGTTATGCTGGATTATTTTGAGATCAGCATGCTCTTCATGATGCGGAGCTACGAGATGGTCCGCGCGGTGTCAGCCCTTTACCGGGAATTTTTCCAGGACTGACCGCCTGCACTTAAGGCCGGAGCGGCCCGGCAAGCACCTTGCGGGCATCGAAGAAACGTTTGAGACCCGTCTGCCTGAGCGCCGCCCCTGACATGAGGGTCCGGGAGACATAGACATAGCCCTGGCCGGCATTCCAATAGGCCCACGCTTCATAACCGCTCTGCAGGGTATAGCCGGCATCAGTATAGAGGCGGGCCTTTTTTTGTTGGGCTTCCAGGTGGTCTCCGAAGGGGCAGTAAAGAGCGGTCAGCGAACCCGTATATGGCTCTACCCATTGGCGGGTCAAGGCCAGGTCCCGGCTGATGGCCTCCTCGGAGGAAAAAGGCAGGGAAAGGCGGCCGAAGGTGCCGCTGGCCAGCACCCAGTTGCGTGATTCCAGTGCCTGGACCAGGGCTCTGACCCGGGAGCGGTTGTAGGTAAAATCGCTGGCAGGCAGGGGGGGCCTTTCCGAACCCATATCTTCTGCCTCCCGGCTGTAGGCCAGATCCTGCAAATCGGCCACAGGGTATCCGAAAAGGCCCTTCTCCCCGACCAGGGCGATGACTCCGGTGGCGCCGTTGAAGGAGAAGTCGGGATGTTCTTCGATAAAGGCTTCCAGAATCCCGATTGCCGTATAAGACCGGTCGGCGCGCTGGCTGCCATCTTTATCCAGCAGCACCCCCACAACCTGACCCTCCTTGTTGAGGTCAAGCCGCCAGGCCACCCCGCTCTCCGCCCGGGGCAGTGAGCCATAGAAGTCTTCCAGGACAAGGACCAGGGGCTTCTTGCCCGCGGGGCAGGGAATACCCCGCAAACGGCCGTCCTGACCGGCAAAGGACCGGCTGTCCACCAGGACATAGCCGCCCGCGTAAAGCTCCTCCAGAGCCCTTTCAAATTCAAGGGTCAGGACCAGCTCCCGGTCAGCCGCCGCCTGATATCTGTCCCCGTCAAAGGCACGTTCAGAGTCCGCGATCAGCGGCTTGACCGCCAGATGATCTACCGGATCCCACCAGGTGATGACGCTTGGGGGATTTTTCTCCAGGCAGACAGCCTGAAAAGCCAGAAGCTCCGCATCATCCGGATAGTAAGTCAGCAGGCGGCGGATCCGCAGCCAGGCATCGTAGGTCCTTTGATGGGCCATTTCCTGGCGGATTTCAAGAATTTCATCTTCATAATAAGCCTGCCAATGCAGATCCAGACGGAGGGTCAGGTAATCTGCCAGGGGCTCAAGAGCGGCAAGTTCCGGGTCCGCCAGAAGATCCCCAACCATCTGGATCTGGCCGTAGGTATTTCCTTCCAGGCCAGCAGCGCTGGCCTTGGCCAATTCGCCTCTGATCCGGGTCACTGCCCCGGGTGCCTCATTCAGGGCCTTGAATTCACGAAGCAGAAAAGGGACTTTGGTCATCTCCCCGGCGAAATGGAAGAAGAGGTCTTCTTCCAGATGGCCTTCCAGGTAAGAGCCCAGGGTCTCCAGGGCGGCCAGCCGTATCTTGTGACCGGCCAGGGGAGCCAGGCCTTCCAGTTCCGAAAGATCCTCCTGGGTCAGGTTTTGGCCGTCCCGGGCCTTCTGGAGAATCTGCCGGCTCCGTACCTCCGCCTCCTCTTCGATCCGGGCGATAAGGGAAGCCGCCTGCAGATCCAGCTCCTGGATCCGCCTGGTTTGCCTGGAGGCCGCGAAGTCAAGCCGCTTGAGGCGCAGGCTGTCATAGATCCGGACAAGAGCCTCCTGGTCCCCTGCATCAAGAGCCTTCTGGTAATCGGACAAATCATAGGGCAGGCGGGGTCTGAGGGCGAGGAAGAGAATGAGGCCTATAAGCAGAACCAGCAAAAGGGCAAGTATCAGCCACAAGGCCGCCTTCCTGGGAGGGCGGCGCCGGCCGGTTACTTCCAGGAGGGGGCTGTTCATGCTCCTCCGGGATCGCCATCCATGGTCAGCTGTCTGCTCTCAAGAGTCTCTTCCTTGATATAGCGGCCCGCGGTCGGCAATTTCAGAACACGGTAGTACTCGGGGTCCCCGACAAAGGTCAGATCATCCTCGGCATAAAAAGCGGTCAGGTAATCATTTTTGGCCCGCAGGATGGCAGCCCCCTGAGCGGTCCGTGTTGCCTTCTGGACGATCTGTGCGGCCTTGAAGAAGAGGAGCTTGTTCTTTTTGGAGCGGACCGCAAAGGAAAGGTCGCTGCCGGGCGGCAGATAGGCAATGCCGACCAGGGGCGACGAATCATCGTAGGCATTGATCAGCTTCTTGCGCCTCTGTTTGGTCTGATAGTGAAGGGCTTCGATCCGGACCCCCTTGCCGTTTTCAAAGGTCAGGAGAAATTCACCCTCAAAGCCTTCGTCGGTCGAGTGGATGAAGACCACCCGCTCCCCTTCATCCAGATCCAGGAGATTGGGCGCATACTCGCCCAGAAGTGAGGGCCGGTGGTCTTCGATCTCCCAGGCCATCATCTTGTAGACTTGCGCCTTGTCTGTGAAGAAGAGAATTTCGGCGTGGTTGTTGGAGTCCATTTCCTGGATCAGCCGATCCCCTTCCTTGACCTTGATTTCGAAATTGCCGCGCAGCGAAGTGGCCGGCAGCTTCTTGAAGTAGCCCTCTTCAGTCAGGTAGATACGGGTATTGTAAGCAGGGATCAGCTCCTCATCCTCGGGAATCTCAATCTCTTCGGGCGCGATCAGGCGCGTTCTGCGGTCCTGGCCGTAGCGCTTGGAGATGTCCTTCAACTGACGGACAATCTTTTCACGGATCCTGGCCTTGCTGGCAGCAAGTTTTTCCAGTTCATCAATCTCGCTTTCCAGCGTCTGGATATCCTTGACCCGTTTGAGGATGTACTCGCGGTTGAGGTGGCGCAGGCGGATTTCCGCTACATGCTCTGCCTGCTTCTCGTCGATATCAAAGGCCGCCATCAGGCGCGGAACCACTTCTTTTTCAGTTTCTGTCAGCCGGATGACCGCGATGGCCTTATCAATATCCAGAAGGATGCGCTCCAATCCCCTGAGAAGGTGCAAGGCCGACCGTTTTCTGGCTGCGTCGAATTCGGCTTCCCGGCGGATACAGCCGCCCCTCCAGTCAATCCATTCCAGGAGGAGCTGACGGACGCCCAGGACCCGCGGCTTGTTGTCGATCAGGACATTGAAGTTGCAGGAAAAGGCGTTTTGCAGGGATGTGGCAGCAAAGAGTTGATGCAGAATGACGTCAGGGTCCGCTGACGGCTTGTAATCAACCGAGATGCAAAGGCCGTTGAGGTCTGTTTCATCCCGGACCGAGACGATGTCACGCAGTTTGTTCTTTTTGATGCCGTCGGCGATGTCATCGATGATGGTTTCGATGGTGGTTGTATAAGGGATCTCCCGGAACTCGATCCGGTGCTCCTTGCGGTTGACATCCGCCGTCGCGCGAAGCTGGAAGGAGCCCCTGCCCGTCTGGTAGATCTGGCGCATTTCCGTCGGTTCGTAGATCAGGTAGGCCCCGGTCGAAAAGTCCGGCGCAGGCAGAGTCTCCAGCAGGTCCGCCTCCTTGTCCCGGATCAGGGCAATGGTCGTATCGCAGACCTCCTTGAGGTTGAAGGAGCAGATATTGCTGGCCATACCGACAGCGATTCCCTGATTGTTGTTGACCAGAATGGTGGGGAACATGGCCGGAAAGAGGAGGGGTTCCTTCATGGTTCCCGAGTAGTTGTCGACGAAATCAACCGCCTCTTTTTCCAGGCCGCTGAAGAGGGTCTCCGACAGGGAATCCAGGCGGACTTCCGTATAGCGTGAGGCCGCATATTGCATATCGCGCGAGGAAACACTGCCGAAATTGCCCTTGGAGTCAATCCAGGCGTGGAGCAGGGTGCCGTTGCCGCGCGTCAGGCGGACCAGGGTTTCATAGATGGCCTGATCCCCGTGTGGGTTGAGCTTCATGGTCTGGCCGACCACATCCGCGGATTTGGCCCTTGTCCCCCCCTGCAGGTTCATCTTGTACATGGTATAGAGCAGCTTGCGGTGGGCTGGTTTGAAGCCGTCGATCTGGGGAATTGCCCGCGAAACAATGACGCTCATGGCGTAAGGCATGTAGTTCTCAAAAAGGGTATCACTGATTGGTTTTTCGATGGCCCGGGGCATGGCTGCCTCAGCCTTGCGACCGTCCCTGGCTGCTTTGTCCATCTCTTTTCCCGCTCCCTTGTCCATCAACCGACATCCAGCATTTCCATGTAGAGATGACCGTGTTCCTCGATATGCTGGCGTCTGCCCGGGATATCATCACCCAAAAGAAGCTCAAAAGATGCCTGCATGGTCTCCTCATCCTCAGGCATGACCGCGATCAGCCTTCTGGTTTCCGGGTTCATGGTGGTCTTCCACATCATGCCCGGCTCATTCTCGCCCAGGCCCTTGGAGCGCTGAATATGAATGCTGCCCTCCTCGAGGGTGGAGAGGATCTCATTCTTTTCCAGATCGGAATAGGCGAAATAAGTGTTTTCCAGCCGTTTGGCCCGGTGGCTGATCTCATAGAGGGGCGATTCGGCGATGAAGATCTTCTCCTGCGTGAGAAGCTGAGGCGTCAGCCGGTAAAACATGGCCAGAATGAGGGTGCGGATCTGGAAGCCGTCCACGTCTGCGTCCGTGCAGATGATGACCTTGTTCCAGCGCAGGCGGTTGATATCAAAGGGAGGAACATCCTTGCTGAACTTCTTCGGAATATCCACGCCGCAGCCCAGGATCTTGATCAGATCCATGATGATATCGTTCTTGAAAATGGCGTTGTAATCAGCCTTGAGGCAGTTGAGGATCTTGCCCCTGACAGGGATGACCGCCTGAAATTCAGCGTCCCGGGCCATCTTGACCGAACCCAGAGCCGAGTTGCCCTCAACAATGTAGAGTTCGCGCCGCCCAACATCCTGGGTCCGGCAGTCGACAAAGAGCTTGACCCTGTTGGATACGTCAATCTGCTGCATGAGATCGCGCTTGACGGCTATGCGGGTTTTTTCCGCCTTTTCCCGGCTCCGGCGGTTAAGGAGGATCTGGTCGGCCGCCCGCAGGGCCTGATCACGGTGCTCGATGAACCAGATATCCAGACGGCTGCGGATGAGCTCCGCCATGAAGCGCTGGATAAAGCGGTTGTTGATGGACCGTTTGGTCTGGTTCTCATAGCTGGTCACGGTTGAGAAAGAGGAGGTGACCAGAATCAGGCTCTCCTCGATGTCGCCGAAGGTTATTTTCCCCTCATTGGCCTTGTACTTGCCTTCATTCTTGAGGAAGTTGTCGAAGGCCGCCACAAAGGACGAACGGACTGCCCGGTCGGGCGACCCCCCGTATTCCAGCCAGGAGGAGTTATGGTAGTAGCGGATATCCCGGACCTGATTGTTGAAGGCCAGGGCCACATCGCACTTGACCGTGTAGTCCTGCCGGTCCTCCCGGTCACGGCCGACCCCCTCTCCGCTGAAGAAGAGGGCCGAGGTCGTCCCATCCACATTGAGTTCCTCAACCAGGCCCCGGATGCCCTCCGGATACTCGAAGCGGTCAGAGGTTCCCTCCAGTTCGTCGATGAACTCGAAGGCCACCCCCTTGTTGATGACAGCCTGCTGCTTGAGGGTGGATTGGAAGTAGTCGGCAGGAATGGCGATGTCCGTAAAGACCTGGTCATCGGGCAGCCAGCGCTGGATGGTTCCGGTCTCCCGGGTCTTGACCGGTGTTTTGGTCAGGCCGCCAATATTGTGGCCCTTCTCGAAATGAAGCTGGTAAAGAAAGCCATCCCGTGTCACCGCCACATCGAACCAGCTGGACGCGTACTGGGTAGCGCAGGCCCCCAGGCCGTTCAGGCCCAGGCTGTATTCGTAGTTCTCCCCCAGGTTGGTCTTGTATTTGCCGCCAGCGTAAAGCTCGCAATAGACCAGTTCCCAGTTGAAGCGGTTTTCATTGGGGTTGAAGTCCAGTGGGATACCCCGGCCCCGGTCGGTCACCTCGATGGAATGATCGGCAAAACGCTTGACCGTAATCACATGGCCGTGGCCTTCCCGGGCTTCATCGATGGAGTTGGACAGGATTTCAAAGAAAGATTGCTGGCAGCCGCGCAGGTCATCCGAACCGAAAATTACCCCAGGGCGGAGTCTGACCCGGTCCGGGCCTTTTAACTGGGAAATGCTGGTGTTATCGTAGGCCTGGCTCATAAAGACTCCCTTCATGGTCGATTCTCACACGGATTGAAAAAGGCGTCAAGCGTCCCCTTCCAATGAAAAACCATCTGCGGATTCCCCCCTGGAGAACCCGGCAGATGGCCCCTGTCTGGCGAGCATAGCAGGACTCGAACCTGCGACCCACAGCTTAGAAGGCTGTTGCTCTATCCAGCTGAGCTATATGCCCGTGTAGGTTTCCGGGAAATGGAGCGGGTGAAGAGAATCGAACTCTCACGATCAGCTTGGAAGGCTGATGTTCTACCACTAAACTACACCCGCGTAAGGCCGGAAACCTAAGACATGATACAACAGGCTCCCGCTTTTGTAAATCATCTAGGAGCCGTCATCCGATGCCAGAAGAAGACTTTCGGGAACATAACCGGACCGGCCGTCAGCCAGGCGGATCAAGACCCACCCATCCTTGGCGCCGGTCAGCTGGGTCACCTTGTCACCCCGCGTCAGAGAGGCGACCAGTTCGTCCCCGCCCGGGCTTGAGACCACCCGCAGGCTGCTGGCCTTGACCACCAGATCAATCTCAAATTCAGTCTTGGGTGTGGAGACTGCGGGGTCCGAGCCGGTGACTTTGGGCCGGTCAGGATCTCCGTTCTTATCCTTGCCGTCCCCCTTCAGGGCATAGACAGCCGAAACCAGAAGGACCAGGATGACAAGCCAAAGAGCGATGTAGGCCAGGACGGACAGGCCCCTTGAACCAGGAACCAGATGGGTCATCCTGCGGTGGATCCCCAGCAGGGAATCCCGGATGGCATTTGTATTCCAGCGCTTGGCCCGGTCCAGGAGGCCTTTTCTTCCCCCCTGGGTAGCAGCCGGTCCCAGGCCTCCCCTGGTCTCCTCGGGCCCGGAGCGGCCCCGCCGGATGGGTCCGGCCAATGAGGTGTCCTGGCCTTGCTGCCAGACGGACTGAAAGACCGGTGCCTTGGGTTCGTAAGCGGTCAGGGCCTGCATGGGCCGTGTATGCCCTGCCACGACCAGGCCCTCGGGATTGACCCGAACATTGCCGTCCAGCAGGGGGACGACCTTGGACAGGCGGAGCTGGTCCAACCACCGGGTCTCCTGGCGCTGGCCGGACCGGCGGCCGGATACCCGTTCCCTGGATTCCGCACTCAGCATCTCCAGATCCGCTTCCAACCTCTGGATCTGGGCGGAAAACCAGGTGGTATCCGCCTTGCGTCCGTAGGATTGGGCCAGGCGGGTCAGTTCGGTCATGCTGACGTTGATCTGATGGATATCCACCAGGAGATCCTCAAGGTCCACGGCATCAAAGAGATCAATGAAAGCCGGGTCAATGATCAGAAGGTCATCACCCTCCCGTGCTCTGAAAGCGTAGAAGTCCAGACTGCGGCCGAAGTGTGCCAGGCTTGGTTGGTCGGGCCTGTAAGTCGGCTGCTGTCTGTAGAGGTGATGGCCCCGGTGCAGGTAGACACCGAATTGGGGCTTGCACCAGACCAGCACATAATCGGAATCCATGAGCAGGAGGAAGCGGGCGTTCAGGCGGTTGCGTTCCGCAATCAGGGGGAAGCGGTTGAGGCCGTTGATCTGCAATTCCCGGAAAGAAACCAGCCAGTTGCGAAGGAGAGCCCGTGCGGCCACCACGGAGGCGTGGTCGGCGGGATTGGTATGGAGGCCGGCGATCATCT
The DNA here is from genome assembly GCA_041655695.1 of Saccharofermentanales bacterium. Lineage (GTDB taxonomy): Bacteria > Bacillota > Clostridia > Saccharofermentanales > DTU023 > UBA4923. The sequence continues at coordinate 6,754 of JBBAEW010000010.1, read as the reverse complement.
GGACCCGGCGGTTGCCGGACATGACATAATGGCGCTGTTCCTGCGCCGCCAAAACACCGATATCACGGTCATTGATCTGTAGCGTCAATTCCGAACGATCGGTTTCGGCCAGATGGGCTGTCACGGTGGACCGGATCATCCTTCTCCTTCGATTCCTCTCTTATCAAGCATCTTTTTTCAGCTTCAATCTTAGCATGAAGCCGGGCCTGCTCAGGTAGTTGGACCTTGCCTGTATTCTTCTTCCAACAGGCCCAGGAAGATCAGGTCAATGTAGCGGTCTCCCCTGCGCATGGCCTGCCGCATACGGCCTTCCCGGACAAATCCCAGATTCTCGAAGAGAGCCAGCGACTTGTGATTCTCCACAGCTACCCGGGCAAAGATCCGATGAAGGCGCAGATCACCGAAAGCATAGTCCAGAAGAAGGGTCAGGGCTTCCCGGGCAAGCCCCTGCCCGCGCCAGGCGGGCTCAGTGATAACGATCCCCGCTTCCGCGCTGCCGGCGGCCGCGTCCAGATCGGACAGGCTGACCAGGCCCATAGTCTCTTCACCTGCCCGGCAGGCAAAGACAAAATTCCTCTTGCCGTCGTTCCAGTCATCCATGAGACTCTGAAGCTGGGCTGCCGTCCGGGGCAGGAGGAGATCGGGCAGGTAATAGTAAAGTTCGGCCGTATTGGCGAAATAGGGGGCAACCGCTTCCAGATCCCGGACCTCAAGGGGTCTCAGGGAAAGGCGCTCCCCCTGCAGGGGAATCCTGCCGGAGCCTTGGGCCCCTTCCATTGCTCTCTTATCCATCAGGCCATCCTCCCTCTTACCGGATTGTCCCGCCTGACTATCATAACACCGGCATTCTGTCCAAATACAGCAAGGCCTTGAGACAGTGCTGTCTCAAGGCTCAACTGGTGATCCACTGGGGATTCGAACCCCAGACCCCCTGATTAAAAGTCAGATGCTCTACCGACTGAGCTAGTGGATCGTTTGGCTGGGATGGCAGGATTTGAACCTGCGAATGCGGGAGTCAAAGTCCCGTGCCTTACCGCTTGGCTACACCCCATTTTGTTTAGGGATGATGGGGTGGAATACGAGATTCGAACTCGTGACCTCCAGGGCCACAACCTGGCACTCTAACCGGCTGAGCTAATTCCACCATAGCTTCCCGAAAACACCTTTTAGAGTTTAGCAAGCGCTTTACATGATGTCAAGGAAGGATTGTCCCTGAAATCCACGCTTTCAGGAGGGCCTGGCCAGACTCCACATCTCCAGCTGAAGCAGGTGATCCTTGATGTCGACCCCGCCGCCAAAGCCTGTCAGGCTCCGGTTGGACCCGATGACACGGTGGCAGGGGATGATGATGGGGAGCGGGTTGACAGCCAGGGCACGGCCAACCGCGCGCGCCATCTGGCCGGCCTTGTCCTTGTCGGGCTGGATGATGCTGGCGATTTCGGCATAGGTCTTGACGGCCCCGTAGGGTATTTTCAAGGTTTCCTTCCAGACTTCCATCTGAAAGGCTGTTCCCTTGGGGAATTCATAGGGCAGGGAGATCTCGTGGCCGCCGTTCAGATAGTGGCGCAGTTCAGCCCTGGCCTTTTCCAGAACGGGGCTCTCCTTGGCCTGGCCGAAGTTTTCAGGAGTCCTGATACTGCCGTCATGGCTGAGAAAGCCCTGGTAATAGGCTGCCTGTCTGACCTCTACGCTCAGGCCTTCACCGCCCGCGCGGACAAATTCGATGGCGGAGATACGCTGGCGGTCCGGTGTCGTCACGGCTGCCAGAAAGCCAAATTCCCAGGGGATAAAGGCGATCTCTCTTCGGGCCACCATGGGAGCGAAGTAGGTGGCCCGCTCCACGGGCCAGTCGATGCCCGTCAAGCGGCCGTATAGACGGCGGTCCTCCTCCGTCAGGAAGGTATACATGGTGTCAATCCGGTAGATCTGGTCATCCTCCTCAACAAGCTGACGGACCAGTTCCTCCTTCTGGGAGTCGTTTAAGGGCCTGGTGGTGTGGATGCGCATGATTCTCCAGGTGGGTGAACCGAAGGGAGCCGTCACATTGACGCCCCCGGCTTCCTGGCCGTCAGCCATGAGGAAGTGGAGGGTTTCGCCCCGGTCACGCTTGTCGCCCATGACTTCCTTCCACTCGCTCAGCGTGCGGTTGGGAAAGACCTCGGCGACAACGCGGCTCAGCCGTTTGATGTCCTTCAAATAGAAGGGCCGCAGTTCCACGGATTGGATTTGATTGCCCTGCTCTGCCATCTCCGATCCCTCCCGGGCCATCACCCTGTCAAAGTGTTTTTGTATCTTCAGGCGATATCGTTTCGCCTGTAGGTCAGATAGCGGAAGCGGACACCGTCCTCCTCCAGCCAGTGGCCGCAGGTGTCAAGAAACCAGTCGGGGGAGCAATCCAGATTGGGGAACCAGACATCCGCCTCATACATGGATTCAAACTGGGTAACCATAACAGTATCGCAGTATGGAAGCAGCTGCTCGTAGACTGTCCCGCCGCCGATGACAATGAAGTCGCTGTCCTGATAGCCCGCCTGCTTCATGGTCCGGATACGGGCCAGGAGCTCATCCAGGCTGGAAAAATAGTCGCAGTTGGGCGATGAGTCTTCATCCCGGGTCCGAAGGACCAGATTGGTCCGGCCCGGCAAGGGGCGGCCTCCGGGGAAGGTATCCATGGTCTTTCGCCCGTAGATGACCACCTTGCCCAGGGTCAGTGCCCGAAAGCGCCTCAGATCCGAAGAGACGGGCTGCTGCAGGCAGCCATTGCAGCCGATTCCCCAGGCACTGTCACAGGCCACGATGGCGATCATGCTGTCCCTCCCCTCTTCTCAAACGGCAACCGGAATTCCCCGGACGGCGGGCCCGGATTCATAGCCCTCCACCGTGAAGCTGTCTACGGTGAAGTCATAAAAATCGGTAACCTCCGGATCCACCAGCAGGCGGGGGGCCGGAAAGCCAGGTCTTTCAATCAATTCCTCGACCAGAGGAATATGCCGGTCGTAAATATGGGCATCCGCGATGACATGAACCAGCTGACCGGCCTTGTAGCCGGACACCTGGGCCATCATGGTCAGGAGCACCGCGTACTGGAGGACATTCCAGTTATTGGCAACCAGCATGTCATTGGAACGCTGGTTGAGAATTCCGTTGAGATAAGAGCCCGTTACGTTGAAGGTCATACTGTAGGCACAAGGGTAGAGAGCCATATCGCTCAAATCGGAGAAGTTGTAAAGATTGGTCATCATGCGGCGGGAGCCGGGATTATGGCGGAGCTCGTAGAGAACCCGGTCCACCTGGTCAAACTGGCCCTCGGGGTAGGTGTGCTTCTGGGCCAGCTGATAGCCGTAGGCCTTGCCGATGGTCCCGTCAGGCATGCACCACTGATCCCAGATTCCCGAGCACAGGTCACAGACCCGGTTGGATTTCTTCTGCCAAATCCAGAGGATCTCGTCGATGGCGGCCCGGTAATTGATTTTGCGGAGGGTCAGCAGGGGAAATTCCTTGTCCAGGTCATAGCGGTTGACGATTCCAAACTGTTTGATGGTGTGGGCAGCCGTACCGTCTTCCCAGCGCGGGCGCACTTCCAGATGATCGTCCCTGAAGCCCTGGCTGAGAATAGCGCGGCAATTGGCGCGGAAAACCTCATCACACAAACTCATCTGATCCCACCATTCTGTGAATTTATACCGCAGTCCCGTATATTATACCACAGGCTACTGGAAGGTATAAGGCCGAAAAAATCGATAGCCCCCGGCCACAGCGGTCCGGAGGCTATCTGGTCGGAGTGACAAGACTTGAACTTGCGGCCTCTTGGTCCCGAACCAAGCGCTCTACCACCTGAGCCACACCCCGATGCCCTATGGATTTTACTGGTTAAGAGGTCAAATGTCAAACAGAAGCCGACCCAGGCCTGCCCTTTCAGGGCCGGCTGACCGTAATCCTCTCTTTAAGTTTTTCAAAGCGGCCTTCCTTGATGCCGGGGACCTGCATGAGGTCTTCAATGCATCCAAAAGGGCCTTTAGCCTCCCGGTATTCGATGATGGCCCGGGCGGTTGCCTGGCCGATACCCGGAAGACTTTCCAGTTCCTTGGAACCGGCCCGGTTCAGATCGACCAGGCCGCCAGGCGGCTCCTGCCAATCGTCCATGCTGAAGGGCAAATTCTCCTGACCGGCAGAGGGCACGTAGATCTTCATATGGGCCTGGACAAGCATGGCCAGATTCAAGGGGGCAAGGTCAGCCTCCGGCGTCCGGCCGCCCGCCTTTTCGATGGCGTCCCCTACAAGGGATCCCCGGCTGAAATAGTAAACGCCCGGTCTTTGCACAGCTCCGTCCACATGTACTGGGAAGAGAGGCTCCGGCTCGACAGACGGCTCCTCCTGGCCAGCAGTCTCCTGAAGGCTTGCCGGGGTCAGGACCAGCGCCTTGCCGGATGGCCTGCGGGCAACCAGAGCAAGAATGAGTGCCGACAGGCCGATCAGGATCAGGAAAAAACCAAGCGGCGCCCCCTTGGGACGGCCGCTTGTGCTCTTACGTCTCACAGGCCCCTCCCTCCTCCCCGGCAGGATCCCCGTCTGCCGGAGGATCCATGGTCGCACAGGGACAGGGATCAAAGGAGATCAGGCCTCGGACGAGGCCTTCAAATGTCCGCTTTTTTGCCGGACTTCAAGCCCTAATCGAGCTGCTTTCGGTTCAAATCAACCCGCCAGAGATTTTCCAGCTGGTAGTGCATACGGTCCTCCGGCTGCATCAGATGGACAATCAGGTCGCCATAGTCAAGCAGAACCCAGCTGCGGTTCTCCAGGCCTTCAATATGGTCAGGCCGCAGGCCGAAGAGTTCTTCCAGCCTTTCCTCGACCGCCTCTGCCAGGGTCTTGACATGGATGGAGGACGTTCCGCTGGCCAGAATGAAAACATCCGCCAGTGTCGTTTTCTCCGTTACCTGCAGGACTTGTGCATCCTGCCCCTTTTTATCCTCGATGGCCGCGACAGCAGCCTGAGTCATGGCCGCGATCCGGTCCAGTTTCTCTTTCTCGGCCGCCTGGCCGGAAAGTTCCAGATCCGGATTGGCCCCTGTTTGATCACCTGTTTTCCGGTTCAATCCTTCCTCCTCTTTGGGGCCTCCGCCGGAGCGGACCGGCCCTTGAATTGGTTTTACTATAGCACGCCAGGCCTCGCTCAGGCCTGTCCCGCAAAATAGGTATGGGCCTCAAGACTGATGGGACTGGCTTGCTTACCCTCACCCTCCAGCGCCTTGAAGACTTCCTCCAGGCAGAGCTTCATGGCCAGGGCCAGCCTGCCGCCTTCAGCGGCTTCCCGGATAGGTGCCAGGTTCATGAAAGTCCGGTCGTAGGAGATTTTGTCAGCCAGATAAAGAATCTGACCCAGAACTGACAGACGGGGGTGGGCAGTCGGATGCCAGGCGATGGCCTCCAGCAGCTCCTCGTCCTCCTCCCCCCAAAGCTCCAGTGCCAGAAGAGCCGAAGCCGGCCCGTGCAACAGGTCATCCGTCAATTCGTCTCCTCCCAAACCCGGAATAGCCTGGCAGGAGGCTGCCGCTTGAAGCTGGCGGTCCCGGGGCAGTTCCTTGGCCAGATCGTGCAGGAGACCCGCAGCCGCCGCCTTTAAGACAGGCTGGCCGTAGACTTGTGCCAGGCGGGCCGCATACTGGGCAACTGAAGCGGCATGCAGTCTTCTGGCCTGGGACGAGAAAGGCCAGGCGGCTTCCTCCAGAGCCAGGAGGCGGTCCCATTCAAGGGGGCTTAAGAGATCAAAGACGGCCTTGAAGGCATAAGGTTTGAACTGGTCCAAAAAAGAGACAACCGCTGGCGGACATAGATCATCCACAGCCTCGCCCCCGTCCAGGCGATCCCTCAAAAGGCTGGAGGAGAGCTCCAGAGGCGGCAGGTCCAGGAGGCGGACCCGGCAACCAAAGTGTTTTTCAACCGCCAGGACTTCCTGCAGGACGGCCTGACTGTCGTCACCTCCGCGGACACCGACCGCCAGGGTCACCTCCTGCAGGAGATCCTCCGGCCGGTACCAGCGGTCCAGGGACAGGAGGACATCTGAGCCGGCGATCAGAAAGAGTTCCTCCGGACGGTAGAGTTCTTTGAGCTCCAGGACCGTATGGTAGGTATAGTCCAGGCCCGGTGTCCGGATCTCCTGATCCGAGACAGTCACCTGATCCAGGTCGCAGCTGCCTCTGCAGGCCATTTCATAGCGGTAGGCCGCAAAGCTGATCCGTCTGTCCTTGTGGGGCGGGCGGCCTACAGGCATGACCAGAAGGCGGTCAAGGGCAAGCTCCCGGCAGGCCCTTTGGACCATGGCCCGGTGGCCCATATGAAAGGGGTCGAAGGTTCCGCCAAAAAGCCCCAGGCGGCGGCAGGTATTTTCAAGTGCTGAATCCGTCACCGGCCTTCCCCTTGCTTGAGTTCGATTTCCTTGGCTGTCTCCCGGTTCTGGGCATCCTCCACCAGCCAGGCATTGATGAATTCATCCAGATCCCCGTCCATGACCCCGTCGACATCGCCGGTTTCAAAGCCCGTCCGGTGATCCTTGACCATGGTGTAGGGGCAGAAAACGTAGGAGCGGATCTGGCTGCCCCAGGCGATATCGAAGACTTCACCCTTCAGATCCTCAATCCGGTCCAGCTGGCGTTGGCGGGCCAGATGGTAGAGGCGGGATTTGAGCATGCGCATGGCCGTTTCCTTGTTGGAGAGCTGGGAGCGTTCATTCTGGCAGGAGACTACGATCCCGGTC
>JBBAEW010000009.1:0-48731 GCA_041655695.1 Saccharofermentanales bacterium | reverse complement strand
AGCAGATGCAGTACAACAAAAACAAATTATACCGCCTTGTCATTGCAAATGACACCGACGCTCCTGAAGAGGTCGAGTTCCGCATTGACATAGCGTTTGCCGATGATTTCGGCTTTGATCTGTAGCACAAGGAGGATTCTGCAATGGATTTAGAATCAACTGGGTATACACCGGAAGTGGATGATGCAAATGAAGTCATCAATCGAAAACTGCGAGAGCATTTCGATGGTAAAATTGTCCGTAAAGACCTAACCAAGGCTATCAAAGAAGGTGCGAATGTGCCTGTCTATGTCTTGGAGTTTTTGCTTGGGCAGTACTGCTCTTCCGACGACCCTCAAATTATCGAAACCGGCGTTGCGAACGTCAAGCGAATCCTTTCGGAAAACTTTGTGCGCCCTGACGAAGCGCAAAAAGTGCTGTCGTCGCTCCGTGAACGCGGTAGTTACACGGTCATCGACCGCATTACAGTCAGCCTGAATATCAAACTCGACCGCTACGAGGCTGATTTTTCAAACCTTGGGGTTCGAAATATTCCCATATCTTCAGACTATGTATCAAAATATGACCGCCTGCTTTGCGGTGGAATCTGGTGCATTATCGGTCTTGAATATGAGTACATCGAGGAAGACAAAAAGTCCACTCCAATTCGCATTGTAAAGGTGACACCGATTCAGATGCCGCACATCGATATGGATGAAATCAAGAACGGTCGTCGTTCCTTTACTAAGGATGAGTGGATTACTGTTTTGCTCCGCTCCACGGGTATGGAAGCCGACCGCTTCACCAATCGTGAGAAGTGGCTGCAACTCGCCCGTATGCTTCCGCTGATTGAAAATAACTTCAACCTGTGCGAACTTGGACCCCGCAGCACAGGCAAGTCGCACCTTTATAAAGAAATATCACCAAACTCCATCCTCGTGTCCGGCGGGCAGACTACGGTTGCCAACCTCTTCTACAATATGGCGAGCAAGCAAGTCGGTCTTGTCGGGCTTTGGGATTGTGTGGCTTTCGACGAAGTGGCAGGCATTACTTTTAAAGACAAAGACGGCGTACAAATCATGAAGGATTATATGGCTTCCGGATCTTTTGCCAGAGGCAAGGAAGAAAAGGCGGCTTCCGCTTCAATGGTATTTGTGGGTAACATCAACCAGAGCGTAGACGTGCTTTTGAAAACTTCGCACCTCTTTGACCCATTCCCAGAAGCCATGGCGTATGATACAGCTTTCCTTGACCGTATGCATTGTTATATCCCCGGCTGGGAAATTCCAAAATACCGTCCCGAATCTTTCACCAACGACTATGGTTTTATCACCGATTACCTCGCTGAGTTTATGCGTGAAATGAGAAAAGAGCCCTTTGGCGATGTATGTGATAGATACTTCCGATTTGGTACAAACCTCAACCAACGTGATGTAATTGCAGTTCGCAAAATCGTGTCCGGCTTTGCCAAACTGCTTTATCCAAACGGCGAGTTCACCAAAGATGAGATTGAGGAAATACTGACATTCGCTCTTGAAATGCGCCGCCGTGTAAAAGAACAGTTAAAGAAAATCGGTGGTATGGAATTTTATGATGTGAACTTTTCTTATATAGACAACGAGTCCTTTGAGGAACGTTATGTTTCGGTACCGGAACAGGGCGGCGGAAAGATAATCCCCGAAGGGACGACCAACCCCGGCAATGTATATACCATTTCGCAGGGCAAGACCGGGATGATCGGTGTGTACCGACTTGAAACGCAAATGCTGCCCGGTAACGGTAAATTTGAGCGCACAGGGCTTGGATCTGATCGTGACGCAAAAGAAGCCACAAATACCGCATTCAACTACCTGAAGGTGAGTGGCAATCAGATTAGTGGGCAGCTCAGCACAACTACAAAGGATTATATTGTCAACTACCTAGACCTGAACGGCATTGGAATGACGAAATATCTGACATTGCCGTCTGTTATTGCACTCGCGTCCTGTGCCTTGGGCAAACCAACCCTTTCTAGCCTTGCTGTCTTGGGAGAAATCAGCATCAGCGGCACAATCCTCAAAGTCGAAGAGCTGGCGAGTGTCCTGCAAGTCTGCCTCGATGCTGGAGCGAAGAAGGTACTGATACCTATAACATCAGCCGCTGAACTCGGAACAGTTCCGTCAGACCTCATTGGCGCGTTTAGCTTAATATTTTATAGCACCCCGCAAGAAGCTGTGTTTAAAGCTTTGGGCGTGGAATAAGGGAGGATCTTGTATGGGGGAAGTCAGAAATATTAAAGCCACAGTTGAGAGGCTTCTTTGGGGAATTGCCGCAGGTCGTTGTGAGTTTGAGGGGTGCAACAAAGTGCTTTATCGGCATGACGTTACTGGAAACAGTGATAATTATGCTGAAAAAGCTCATATCTATGCAGTGAATCCCGGTGGCGCACGCTACTGTCCTGATAGTGAGGAGTTTAAAAACAGCGTAGAAAATTTGATGTTGGCTTGCCCACAATGTCACGTAACGATTGATAGGAATGAGCAGAGATACACACCAGAGATTCTGTTTAAAATGAAGCGCAAGCATGAGCAAAGAATTTTTACATTGACAAGTATCGGTGCAGAATTACACAGCCACATGGTCTACTATACGTCCAGTATTGCAGGGACACACTGTTCAGTCAACGATGGAGATGCTCGAAACGCACTGGCTCTTACCGGAAGATATCCTTCGGATATCTCACCAATTGATTTAGGCCAACAAGGTAATCTTGTTGAGGACAACGAAGCGGATTTCTATACCAGTAATGAGAAGAATCTGCGTCGGGCAATTAAGACACGAATACTTGATGTTGTCTCTGAAGGAGCGAGTATAGCTTTTTTTGCTTTAGCGCCGCAACCGCTGTTAATGCTTGCCGGGCGGCTACTCAACGACAAATACAACGTTGCTGTCTTCCAATGCCATAGGCGTGAAAGCGATAAATGGCGGTGGGACGAGTCTACCGATCAAGTTGAATTTTGTCTAGGAGTTTCTGAAGAGATATCACCTTCAGCCCAAGTTGCTCTTGTTTTTTCTCTGAGCAGTGCCGTTAATATGGACAGGGTAACAAAGGTTTTAGGAAAAGATGTGGTGATTTATTCTGTTACCATTGACTCTCCCAACAGGGCTTTTGTAAAGAATCCGACGATAATGGATGCTTTCGTTTCTAAGTCGAGAGAAGTTATGGAAATGATAAAACAAAAGCACGGCAAGGACAAAGATGTTCATGTATTTCCAGTGATGCCCGCCTCTTTGGCAGTTCGCTTCGGAATGGACTATATGCCGAAAACCGATAATAAACTCATTATTTACGACGAGCAACCAGAAAAAGGCTTTGTTTATGCTCTATCAATTGGAGGTGCTTATGAACAATAACCAGTTAAACGACCTTTTTCTGCGGATTGCTGAGGAATTGGATATTTCAGACACACTTTTTGATAGAGCGGTAACAAGCTATACGGCTCTAGGCGAGTATATCAATAATCACTGCGATTGCTCAGTCAGTGTTTATACTCAAGGTTCTTTTAGGTTAGGTACGGTAGTTCGTCCACTTAGCGACGAAGATGAATACGACTTAGACCTTGTTTGTGAGGTAACGGATTTACCCAATATTGCTCCAAAAGATCTTAAAAATAAGATAGGTGATATTCTCCGTGATTCCAAGCGCTACTCTTCGATGCTGGAAGAAAAGAAGCGCTGTTGGCGAATCGAATATTCGGATGAAGCACAATTTCATATGGATATCACGCCAGCTGTCCCAGACAAGATTACAACTGGTGCGATACTTGTAACAAATAAAGCAGATACAGGTACATATTCGTTTACTTTCAGCAACCCAAAAGGATATTCTGACTGGTTTGAAAAACGCAAGGCAACCTCAGAAATGATAAGAAAAGCAGCTCTCTTTGAAGCCTCAGGGGTTGAGCCTGTTAAAACCAAAAACAATATGATCAAATTACCCTTACAGCGTGCTATTCAGATTCTAAAGCGGCATCGGGATAAGATGTTTGAGTCCAGTCCTGACGACAAACCAATATCTATCATCATAACCACGCTCGCAGCCAAGGCCTATAATGGGGAAATTGGAGTTTATGATGCCGCTAAAAAGGTTCTTGAAACTATGGACGCTTTTATTAAAGTCGATGGCGAAAAATACTACATACCGAACCCAAGCAATCCGCAGGAGAATTTTGCGGACAAGTGGAATAGCGAGCCAGCAAAAGCAAAGGCTTTTTATAGTTGGTTGAGGAGGGCAAAGAACGATATCGTTACGGTCGCGCCGACTATTATTGACGACTATACCAATCTCGAAAAATCGATAGGTGAAAGGGTGATAGGCAGAGCGGTTTCAGATATAACCCCGATTAAACATGATTCAAATTTGCCGGATACTGCGTATAGCAATCCCGTCATCAAAAATGCTCTTAGCGTACCACATAGGCAAAGGCCGCCATTCAAGCTGCCGAAACATCAGATTCTCGGCATCAAAGCAACTATTACCATAAACGGGAACTCATATCCTTATAAAAACAACGGTGCCCCCATACCGAAAAATTGTGGGATTGACTTTAATCTCATCGTGTCACCCAAATTGCTCAATGGCGGGTATACCGTAAAATGGCAAGTGGTTAACACCGGCGATGAGGCACTAATGGCTAATAGTTTACGCGGAGGCTTTGAAACAGAAGTCAACACAACAAAACGGCATGAAGGTACAGAGTATCAAGGCACTCATTATGTTCAAGCGTTCCTGCTAAAGCGTGGCAACTGCATAGCAATGTCAAAAGAATTTGTGGTGAATATACAATAGCCAAATCCCGTGGACACCGAATTAGCCAATGCAAATTAGGGGTGTGCAAAAGCGGTGCATCTTTTAACGATTTAATTTGAGCGGTGCATTTTATCAATAGTTAGTTCCTTTGCCACCGGAGATGACAGGACATAAACCCCATGTATCGACTTGTTTCCGCGAACGGATAAAAACAGTAGAACTGTTCCCGCGAACGGAAACACCCATAAAAAACGCTATTGACCTATTCCCTCGAACGGACAAAACGAAAAATACAGACCAGACATCAAGGTGAGCCTATCGTTCCAGCTCGTTTTGGTGGTTGGTCCAGATGGTGTAAGGGGATAGTCCGCGCTTTAAGTCCGCTTTGACGATCTCACGGATGGAGGCGATCTCTTCAGGCGAATAGGATCTTCCCTGGCGGGATTCGGACAGGAGTTCCAGGTACTGCTTGTGGGCGACTGTGGGCATGTATTCGTAAGAGGTCAGCCCACAACGGCGCTTTTGCTTGCAGCCATTGCAAACATAGGGGGCCTTTTGAAGGAGCGGGCAAGGCTCCTCCTCAAAGTGCGGACAAAGACAGGAGCAGCCTTCTTTGCAAGAGGCACATGATGGCTTCTTGCAGTAGAGCTTGCCGCACAGGAGGCGGGCCGGGCAGTTGCGTCGGTGCTTGCAAGGGTTGTAGAGGGTATTGAAGGCATTCTTCTCAATCCGCCTCCGATGCTTTCTTATCTCCTGCGAGATGGTGGTCGGGGATTTGCCTAGGTCCTTTGCGATCTTCCGAAAAGAGCAGGCGGCCTCCAGTTTCACTTTGATTTGGACCCTGTCTTCCAGGGTCAGGTGGGAATAGTGACTCATGGTAACCTCCTTGAGGGAAGGCTTGCCCTGAGCTTGGTTCTTCTCTTGGGATAGTATAAATGTTGCGAGGGGGAGGACGGCTGCTCTTGCCAGATTAAACGGGACAGTCCCTTTGCCAGATTAAGCTGGACGATCTTTTTGTCTCACTGTCCAGCTTACTTTGTCATTTATCTGGACCGGTAACAGAACCAGCCCGTACTTGACAGTGTTCAGGCAGCGTTGTAGAATCGTCAGGTGGCTTCAAGGGCCGCAAGTTCTGGAATCGCATACGGGGGCAAGAAGCTGCCCGCGCGGTTGCCATGAGAGGTGATTAAGATGAAAGACGGAATCCATCCTAAATACGGAAAGAGCGTCGTACGCTGCGCTTGTGGAGAAACCTTCGAGACGGGGGCGGTCAAGGAACAGCTCAACGTTGATATCTGCTCCAAGTGCCATCCCTTCTACACGGGTCGCCAGAAATTGGTCGATACCGGAGGCCGGGTCGACAAGTTCCGCAAACGCATGGGACAACATCAGTAAACCGTGCAGGGGGGCTGTGAAGCTCCCCTTTTTTTCAAGATGAACCAGGAAGAGAGAAAAAAAGCCAACAAGCAGGACAGTAATGACTGCAAGCGGACCACAATCGGCGGTCAGGCCCTCATCGAGGGTCTTTTGATGCTGGGCCCGCAAAAGCAGGCCATTGCCCTTCGCCAGCCTGACGGGGAGATCAGTGTGACCGTCAAGGACCGCGGCCAGGCCGGAAAGATCAATCTGCCGCTTGTCCGCGGCGTTGTCCGCCTGGTTACCCAGATGAAGACCGGCATCGGAGCTCTGACCTTCTCCGCCGACCAGGCTGTGGCGCAGGAGGAGGAAGGGCAAGAGAAGTCCGCTCTGGATCGCTTTTCCGACCGGCATCCCAACCTGATTCTGGGAATTACTCTTTTTATCTCCCTGGGCCTGTCCGTCATCCTCTTCATCTTGCTGCCCAGCGCCCTGACCGACCTGATCCGGCGGCTGACAGGCTTTGGCCTGGGAGAGGTCCGCGGAGCTGCGGTCTTTGCCCTTTCCATCCTGGAAGGGGTCACCCGCATCCTTCTTTTCCTTTTATATCTCTGGCTGACCTCGCGCTCTTCCGAGATCAAGCGGGTCTGGATGTATCACGGGGCAGAACACAAAACCATAGCCTGCTACGAAGCCGGCCTTCCCCTGACCGTGGACAATGCCAAGGAGCAGAGCCGACTTCATCCGCGCTGCGGGACCTCCTTCCTCTTTTTGGTCATGATCCTGTCCATCCTCATTTTCTCAATCGTAGGGCGCTATTCCACCTGGCTGAATCTCTTGCTCCGCCTGGCTCTTCTGCCTCTGGTGGCGGGCCTGGCCTACGAGGTGATACGTTTTGCTGGCTCACGCGATAACCGCTTGACCCGCGCGCTTTCCAGGCCGGGCCTGGCCTTGCAGCGGCTGACAACGGCAGAGCCCGATGAACCCATTCTGGAAGTGGCCATCGAAGCCATGAAAGCGGTAATCCCGGACAATCCGGACGATGACAACTGGTAAGCCCATGACCGTGGGCTGTTTCTACCAAAAAGCTCTGGCAGCATTAGAGGCCGGAGGTTTTGAGGATCCCGGCCGCGAGGCCCGGGCCCTGATTGAGGCTGTCGGCGGTTTGGGGCTGACTGACCAGCTGGCTCATCCGGGCTGTGACCTTGAAGCTGATAGGCTGGAGGCTTTGGAAGAGGCCCTGAAGCTTCGCCTGCAGCACCTGCCTCTGACAAAGATCGCAGGTTTCACCTTGTTTTACGGCTTACGCTTTCGTGTCAATGAAGCCACCTTATCTCCCAGGCCTGAAACAGAGCATGCGGTCGAGGCCGCGCTCAAGTGGGCTGCGGAGTGGCGGGGTTCAGGTAAGCCCCCTCTTCGTATCCTTGATACCTTTACGGGAACGGGTGCCTTGGGGATCAGCCTGGGGTACGGGCTCACCCAGGCGGGCCAGGCTATTGACCTGACTCTGGCGGATCTGTCGGAGGAAGCCCTGGACATAGCCAGGGCCAACGCGGCAGCTCTCCTGCCCGGTATCTCCGTCAGCTTTGTTCCGGCGGATATCTGGCCTGCCGAGGGTCTTTATGACCTGGTGACGGCCAACCCCCCTTATATTCCTTCAGACCAGATTGACTCTCTGATGCCGGAAGTAGCTTCTCATGACCCCCGCCTGGCTCTGGACGGCGGATCCGACGGCCTGGATTTTTACCGACGGCTGGCCGGGGAAGGCAAATCTCATCTTTCGGAAGGCGGAGCCCTTGTTCTGGAAGTAGGGGCCGGGCAGGCAGAGGAAGTGTCGCAGATCTTTCATGCCTGGCGGGCCGGCGCCAGGGTCAGGGACTATCTGGGCCATGAGCGGGTTCTGGTCTTCATGCCGGAATCTCATGTAAAATAGGCCTGAAATGTGAGAATGAATAATGGATATTGATCAATACTCAAAACTGACCGCCAGTGAAGCCCGTTACGACGAGCTGACCGACCTGCTTTCCGATACACAGCTCATGCGTGACCAGAAGGCCTATGTCCGCCTGGCCAAGGAACATGCCGATCTTACACCCCTGGTTCAGCTGATCCGTCGGCTGCGTGCGATCCGGTCCGAACTGGACGAAAACCGCGAACTCTTCCGGGAGACAGACGATCCGGAGCTCCGCGAGCTGGCCCGTGAAGAAGTAGCCAGCCTGGAGGCCAGGGAAGAAGAGCTGGAAGCCGCTATCCGGGAGGCCATCGAGCCCCGGGATGAAAATGATGAGCGCAATGTCATCGTTGAGATCCGGGCCGGCACCGGCGGGGAAGAGGCTGCCTTGTTCGCGGCGGACCTCTACCGCATGTACGGCGCCTATGCCGAGGCCCGCGGCTGGCCGGTCGAGATCGTGGATATGAATGAGACAGAGATTGGCGGCTTCAAGGAGATCGTCTTCATGATCGAGGGCAAGGGAGCCTACAGCCGTTTGAAGTACGAGAGCGGTGCCCACCGGGTTCAGCGGGTCCCCGTGACGGAGGCCGGCGGCCGCATCCACACATCTGCCGTGACCGTGGCCGTTCTGCCTGAGGTCGATGAAGTGGACTTTGAGATCGACCCCAAGGATTTGCAGATTGACACCTACCGGGCGTCCGGGGCCGGCGGCCAGCACGTCAACAAGACCAGTTCGGCCATCCGCATCACCCATCTGCCGACGGGGGTGGTCGTGACCTGTCAGGACCAGCGTTCCCAGTTCAAAAACAAGGACAAGGCCATGGCCCACTTGCGGGCCATCCTCCTTGACCGAGCCCAGCGCGAACAGGCCGATGCCATCGCCAGTGAACGCAAGAGCCAGGTGGGGACAGGGGACCGCAGCGAGCGGATCCGCACCTACAATTTCCCCCAGTCCCGGGTGACAGACCACCGGATCGGCCTGACTCTCTACAAGCTGGACCGGATCTTGGCCGGTGAACTGGATGAGATTATTGAAGCCCTTCAGATCGCGGATCATGAAGCGGCCCTGCAAGCCTGATGAATACCCAGGTCATCCTCGTCTCCCGGCCGGCTGACCCCAAGGAACTGCAGGTCCCTGGTCAGGCTTTGGTTTCGGGAGCTATTGTGGCCTTTCCCACGGAAACGGTTTATGGCTTGGGTGCTTCAGCCTTTCAGCCCCAGGCTGTGTCAGAAATCTTCCGCCTCAAGGGGCGGCCCTCGGATAATCCCCTGATCGTCCACCTGCTGTCCGCCGACTGGCTGGATCAGGTGGTCTCCTCTGTCCCCCCTTCCTTCTGGCCCCTTTACCAGGCCTTCTCGCCCGGCCCTCTGACCTATGTCATGCCCCGGCGGGATACGGTGGCGGATCTTATAACAGCCGGCCTTGACACGGTGGCCGTCCGTTTCCCCTCCCAGGAAGCTGCCCGGGCCCTGCTCCAGGTCGCCGGGGTTCCTATCGTCGCCCCCTCTGCCAACCTTTCAGGCCGTCCAAGTCCCACGCGGGCCCGCCACGTCCTGGATGATTTTGCCGGCCGGATTCCCTACATCATTGATGACGGCCCCTGTGAGGTGGGCCTGGAGTCCACTGTGCTCGATTTGACCTCCCAGCCTCCCCGGATTTTGCGGCCCGGTAAAATCACGGCCCGCCAGATTATGGAAAAGACAGGCATTGAGGTGGCGGACTGGCAGGAAGCCCCCCTGGGCGATGAGACTCAAAAACCTGCTTCGCCCGGAATGAAGTACCGCCACTACGCCCCCGGCGCCCGAGTCATGATCGTCCTGCCCCAGGGGACAGAGACCCTGGAGGAAGCCTTTTTGACCCGCCTGGATCAGGCAGGGGAGTCCGCAGGCCTCTTTCTCAGCGAGGAGAGCTGGCAGTCCATCCGCGACCGCCTGCCGGGTGTCCATGTCTATACCTACGAAGGCGGATCGGACCTTGACCGGGCCATGCACGGTCTCTTTGATGCCTTGCGGACCTTGGACCGGACGGGTGTCCGGACTATTCTGGCCGAGGGTTTTGAGGGCCAGGAGGCCTCCGCCTATATGGACCGGCTGATCAAGGCCTCCCAGGCAGAGGAGGCCAGCCGCCGGGTCCTCTTTGTCTGCCAGGGCAACACCTGTCGCAGCCCCATGGCCCAGGCCATTTTCAATGACCGTTTCGGGCAGTCGGGAGCCCAGGCTTCATCGGCCGGACTGGCTGTCATCGCCGGTCAGACAATGCCGGATGCAGCCCTGGAAGCTTTGGGCGAGTGGGGGATTGAGGAGGAAGTCCGAAAATCCCGCCAGATCCGGACCCGCTTGGTGGAGGAGGCTGATCTGATCGTCACCATGACGGCCCAGCAGAAAGCCCTCATGCTCCATTATTTTCCCCAGGCCGGGGAAAAGATTTACGCCATGGCTGATTTCCTGGATGGCCGCGATATCAGCGACCCCTACGGCCAGCCCCTGCACGCCTACCGGCGGGTCCGGGATGATCTGGGCGCTGCCATGCAGGCAGTCCATGACCGCCTGGTTTTGATCTGACCGAAACCCCCGCCCCCTCTTTGGGCTTATGCTTGATAGGAACAGGGAAGAGGGGGGCTTGCGCCCCTTGTGCTTGACGGGAGTGCGGCATCATGCTACATTGTCATTCGCTCGCAGAAGCGGGCATACGTCCTCGCTCTGTTGCAATGACAGAGCCATTAGTCCGGGAGGAGGAATTGAATACGACCCATGGCTAAGAAATACGAATTACTTTATGTCCTTAATGGCACCTTGCCCACCGATGAGCTGCGCGCTCAGATGGAACGTGTCGCAAGCATTGTGGAGGCCTCGGCGGAGATTGTCGGGGTGACCGAGTGGGGCCGGCGCCGGCTGGCCTATGAAATCCAGGACCTGCGTGAAGGCTATTATGTGCTTGTGCACTTTAATGCCGAGCCCGATGCTCCGCGCGAGATCGAGCGGCTCATGCGCATTGCCGATTATGTTCTCCGTTACCTGATCGTTGTGGCCGAAGGCAGCTTCATGCCTGTTTCGCGCCGCGCTTTCGAGGATGAGGGAGCAGAGGCAAAGGAAGAAGCCCAGGATGCGGCGGATGAGGCCGAAACTGAGGAGACCGTCCAGGAGGTCCAGCCTGAAGAGGAAGCGGCCCAGGATCAGGAAGCCCAGGAGGCAGAGTCCGTCGAAGAGGCAACTCCGGAGGAGACTGAGGAAGTTTCGGAGGAGCCGGAAAGGACTGAAGAATGAATAAAGCAATCCTGATGGGACGGCTGGTACGCGATCCGGAGATCCGGACCACCCAAAGCGGGATCTCTGTGTGCAACTTCACGGTGGCCTGTGACCGCCGGACGCGGGCGACAGACGGAACCAGGCAGAATACGGCGGACTTCATCCCCTGTGTAGCCTGGCGTCAGCAGGCCGAGTTTATCAGCAAATACTTTTTCAAGGGTGACCGCATCCTTCTGGTCGGCTCCATCCAACCCCGGAGCTGGGAGGACCAGGCAGGTCAGAAGCGCTACACAACCGAAGTCATCGTGGACGAAGTCGAGTTCTGTGAATCGCGCCGCGGTGACCGCCAGGTCGACGTAGATGAGGGCCACAGGGATTATATCGCCTCCACCCCCATCGCCAGCGGCGGTGATGACTTTCTGGTTGCGCCTGACGACGACGATACGGCGCTCCCTTTTGATTTTTAATGAATTGATGCCGAAGGAGATAAGAACAGCATGGCAGATTATAAAAAACGCGGAAGTTTCCAGGGCCAGAAGCGCTATGGCCGCAAGAAGTACTGTGTCTTTTGCGCCGACCACGTCGATGTGATTGACTACAAGGATATCAACACCCTGCAGCGGTATCTGGCTGAGAACTACAAGATTCTCCCCCGCCGCATGACCGGCACCTGCGCGCGCCACCAGCGCGCCCTGACAACCGCTATCCTGCGGTCCAGGCAGGTGGCTCTGCTCCCTTACAAACCTGAGTAAGAAAGACCGGATTCCAGCCATTGACAAGAAGGCCCCCGCCCGACCGGCGGAGGGCCTTTTACTTCTAGGGCCGTGGGGTTCAGGCCCCGGCCGGGCTGGATATGCTAAAATGTTTCCCACATATACCTTGAATGGAGAGGGCTCATGAAAGTACTGCTTCTTGAAAGTGTCAAAGGGTTGGCCCGGGCCGGTGATGTCATCGAAGTCAAGCCCGGATACGCCCGCAATTATCTGTTCCGCCGCAATCTGGCCGTTGAGGTCACTAAAGATAATCTGAATGTCGTGGCCATGAAGAAAGAGGCCAGGGCCAAAGACGAAGAGGAAAGACTGGCCCAGGCAAGGGAAATCGCAGAGGCTGTCCAGGGCCGCCAGTTCGTCTATGAGACCAAGGCGGGGACAGCCGGCCGTCTCTACGGGACGGTCACCAACCAGAACATCGCGGATATCCTGGCCGAAAACGGTTATGAGATCGACAAGCGGGATGTGACCCTGAGCGAGCCCATCAAGACCGTGGGCAGCCATGAAATCACCGTCCGCCTCCACTCCGATGTCTCCGTCACCTTTACGCTGGACGTAAAGGCCGCCCCCTAAGCACCGACATGGACCCCGCTTCTTCATCCGGCCTGGAGCCGGTTTCTGACCGGCTGAGAGGGAGAACGCTCCCCCACAATGAGAGCGCCGAACAATCGGTTCTGGGCTGCGCCATGATGCGCCTGGAATCCCTGGCCGCCATGATGGCGGGAGTGCGCAAGGAAGATTTTTACGAGCCCAGGCACCAGCTGATCTTCGAGGCTATCGCCGCCCTCAACCAAAACCAGAAGCCCTGTGACATCCTTACGGTGACCAACCAATTGATCGCCAGCGGCAATATCAGCCGGGCCGGCGGCCGCGAATACGTGGCCTCCCTGCCAGGATCCGTCCCCTTCGCCTCCAACTACCCGGTCTATATCGAACTGGTCCGCGACCTGTCGGTCAAGCGGCGGATGATCCATTCTCTGGACGGCGTCATCGATCTTTGTTTCGGCTCGGAACACGAGGCCGAACAGCTGATTGAACTGGCCGCCCAGCGGATCATGCATATCCGGGAAGAGGGCGAGAGCTCAGGCCTTGTTTCTCTGGGCGACGTACTGGGAGCCCGGGTCAATGAGCTCATGGAGATCGCGGCCGGCGGCCGCCCCCAGCCCATTCAGATCGGCTATCCCAGCCTCAACCGTGTCCTGGGAGGCCTGCGCAAGGGCGGTCTCTACGTACTGGCCTCACGGCCCGGTGTCGGTAAATCCGCCCTGTCACTTAATATTGCCCACAACGCAGCCTTCCTTCGGGATGCCGTGGTCGCCATCTTCTCCCTGGAAATGAGCAAGGAAGAGGTAGCCACCCGCCTGCTCTCCTCCAAGACCCAGCTGTCCTTCCATCAGCTGGAGACCCTGGACGCCAAGGATAAGGAAGCCTGGAAGATTATCGGGGACGGATTGGGCCAGCTTTACGGCGTCCCCATTTACATCGATGACCGGTCTTCCATCAATGTTGTTGAAATTCACGCCCGCTGCCGCCAGCTGCAGCTGCAAAAGCAGAAGCTGGACCTGGTCGTGGTCGACTACCTGCAGCTGATGGGTACGGCTTCCAGCCGTTCCCGGGCAGAGAACCGTCAGCAGCAGATCGCTGAGATTTCCCGTATGCTCAAGATCATGGCCCGCGACCTGGAGGTTCCCGTTCTGGCTCTTTCACAGCTCAGCCGTGAGGTGGACCGGGCCGGCCGCCGGCCCAGGCTGGCCGACCTTCGCGAATCCGGGGCCATCGAGCAGGACGCCGACGTAGTCATGTTCCTTCATGACCCTAACCGCCAGGAAGAAGAAGCGGCCTACATGCAGGAAAGCAGTGAGATCGACCTGATCATCGAAAAGAACAGGCAGGGTGAGCGGATGACCGTGACCCTGGACTGGAACCCCCGAACCCTGACCTTCACAGAGAAAGACTACCGCGGCCAAACGGATCCGCCTCCGCGCGACCGGCCATGAAGATTCCGCCGACGGCTTTTCGCCTTTTCCAGAAGGCTGCGGCAAGCTGCCAGCGTGAAGATCTTCTGCCCCCGGGCAGCCTGATTGTGGCAGGAGTGTCGGGCGGCGTGGATTCCATGCTCCTCCTGGCCTTTTTGCAGTATATTCAAAAGACTGATTCCTTCGACCTGGCTGCCTGTCATGTCAACCACCGGATCCGCCGGCAGGAGGCTGATCTGGATCAGGCTCTGGTGGAAGAATACTGCCGGGCCCGGTCCATTCCTCTGGAGACGGTCCAGGTGGACGTCCCTCTTCTCGCGCAGGAGGAGGGCATGGGCCTGGAAGCAGCCGGCCGGATGGCGCGGCGCCGGGCCTTTGAAGAAGCCGCGGCAAAAAGACTGAACCCCAAAATTCATCCGGCGGGCTTCCGGATCGCCCTGGCCCATCACCTGGACGACCGGGCCGAGAGCATCCTGCTTCATATGGGGCGGGGAGCAGGCCTTGGGGGCCTGGTCGGCATCCGCTACGAGGACGGCCCCTATGTCCGGCCCTTCCTGGATATCCGAAGAGGGGAGATCGAGGAGGCAGCCGCCAGTCTGGATCTGCCCTGGCGGGAGGACGCCTCCAACCGTTCGGAGGTCTTTTTGAGAAACCGCATTCGCCGCAGGCTCCTGCCCCTTTGGGAAGAGATCCTGGGCTATGACCCCGCCCCGCTTCTTGCAGGGCTTGGATCCTTGGCCGGGCGTGACGACGCGGCCCTGGAGGATCAGGCCAGGCTCTGGCTCCAAAGTGCCCTCCTGCCCGACGGCAGTCTGGCCGTGCCGGAGCTTGCCGGTCTGCCTTCGGCTGTCCAGGCGCGGGTCCTGCAAAAATACCTGGGCGGGAATATCAAAGGGGGAAGAGAAGAGATGGATCAGGCGCACAGCCTGAGCCGGGTCCATATCGAAGAGCTTATGGCACTCCTCAAAGAGGCGGTGTCTCAAGATAAGAGAGAAGCAGCTCTCTCGCTGCCAGGAGGAGGCCGGGCCGAAATCTCCATGGGCCGCCTCCGCTTTGCGGCGGGAGAAAAGATCTGAATCAAGGAGCAGAAGATGAATCAGGAAACATTGAAAAAGTACGCCGCAGTTCTGACGGGAGTCGGGATTTCTGTCCAGCCGGGAGATTGCGTTTCGGTCCATTGCGATACGGAATCCCTGGCCCTTGCCCGTGAGATAGTCCGGTCCTGCTGGAAGGCGGGCGCTTTGGATGTCATCACAGACATCCGCGATAAGGAGATGGGGCTGGCCTTTTACGAAGAGGCAGGAGACCAGGCCCTGGAATACTTCCCGACCTTCAGGGCAGATTATCTGGAGGAGCGGCTCAAGGCCAAATACCATCAGATCCACGTATCCAGCCCCTCGCTGGACCTCATGGCCCACATCAGCCAGGACCGCCTGCAGACGGCTCAGAAGGCCCAGCTCAAAGCCACGGAGCACCTGGATCACTATATGGACGCCGGGGACATCAAGTGGACGGTTGCCGCCTGCCCCTCCGAACGCTGGGCCAGGGAAGTTTTCCCCCAGCTGGATCCGGATGAAGCCATGCGGCGGCTCTGGGAGGTCCTTCTGCAGATCTGCAGAATCGACGCGGATGATCCGGTTGCAGCCTGGCAGGCCCATGACCGGTCATTGAAGGGCAGGGAGGAGTGGCTGGACCGCCACGATTTTGAATATCTTCACTACAAGGGCCCCGGCACCGACCTTGTCTGTTATCTGGCAGAGGGGCATAAGTGGATCGGCGGTTCGTCCACGACACCGGACGGCATCACCTACATGGCCAATATCCCTACCGAAGAGCTCTTCACCACCCCCCATGCCTTCAAGGTCGACGGGGAGGTCCGGTCAACCATGCCGCTCTCGGTCATGGGCAAGATCGTTGAAGGATTCGGTTTGACCTTCAAGGAGGGCAAGGTGGTGGACTATTACGCCCAGAAGAACGGCGAAGTCATCCAAAGCCTGCTTGATGTCGACGAGGGCGCCCGCCGTCTGGGAGAGGCGGCCATTGTAGCTGACTCATCGCCCGTTTCAAAGTCGGGCCTCCTCTTCAAGTCCACCCTCTTCGATGAGAACGCCTCCTGTCATTTCGCCCTGGGCAATGCCTACGCAGAGGCCGTCCGGGGAGGGGAAAAGATGACGGAAGAAGAGCGCAAAGCCCTGGGTTCCAACAAGTCCATGATTCACATCGACTTCATGGTGGGCGGGCCGGAACTTTCCATTACCGGCTACAAAAAAGACGGGTCCGCCCATCCTGTTCTCCTGAACGGGGAGTGGGCTTTTTAGGCGGCCGGAGGCTGTCGCCTATGGTACTGATGGGCGCCGGCCTGTGATAGAATGCTTTATGGATCGTGGGGAGGTGTTGTCCTCCCCGCGGATTTTCCGGCCTTGCCGGCGGTCTGCCAATCCGTTCGGTACCTGGGATAGGGGGAATGCAGATGGCCTTTGAAGAGAAGAGAATTGATCACACCCTGGTAACGCGCCAACAAATCGATTCGTTTGTTGAACGTCTGGGTAAACAGATTTCCGAGGATTACAAGGGAGAAGAGCTCTACCTTATCTGCGTGCTCAAGGGGTCCTTCATGTTTATGGCCGACCTGATCCGCAATATCGATCTTCCCTGCCAGATTGACTTCATGTCTGTTTCCAGCTACGCCGGGGAGAAGAGTACAGGCGTTGTCAAGATCAACAAGGACCTGGACCGCAATATCAGCGGCCGCCACGTTCTCATCATTGAGGATATCGTGGACACGGGTATTACCCTCAACCACCTGATGAGCCTTCTGTCAACCCGTAACCCGGCCAGCCTGAAGATTGTCACCGCCTTTGACAAGCCTTCCCGCCGCCAGATTGATATCGATGTCCATTATGTGGGCATGGAGATACCCAACGAATTCATCGTCGGCTACGGCCTGGATCTGGACGGTTATTACAGAAACCTGCCCGATGTTGTCGTCCTGGCCGACTGACCGGAAGACCCGCAGGGCACAATAATGAATACAGGAATCGTTAAGCAGCTATGAACGCACCGCAACAAAAAAAATTCGGAGGCTTCTCCTTCTATGTGATACTCATGATCGTGATCCTGGCGGTCACTTTTATGATGTCACGCTCCGACCGGTCCAAGGATTCAACTCTCTTTGATGTTGAGCAGATGATCCAGAGCGGTTCCGTGGAATCGGTTTCGATTGACGGGGCCACCCTCAACTTGAAAATGACCGAGAGCGCCGTCCAGGCGGGCAGCCCCGCCAGTGTCAAGAAGGATATCCCGACGGATTCCATCGACAGCTACCTGGCTCTTTTGCGTCAGGCCGAAGCGGACGGTCAGATTGAATCCTTCGATTACAGCAGGCCAACCGACTTCGGGAGCATCCTCAACGGCATCATCATGCTTTTGATGATGGTCTCCCTGGGAGCTTTTGTCTTTATTTCCTATGCCAGGCGTGACGGAGACGGCCGGACGGCCATGTCCTTCGGCAAGAGCCGGGCCTCCCTGGCGGACCCCAATCAGATTCGGGTCACCTTTGAAGATGTGGCCGGGGCGGAAGAAGAAAAAGACGAGCTGGCCGAGGTTGTCGATTTTCTTAAGAATCCCAAGCGTTTTACTGCCCTGGGAGCCAAGATTCCCAAGGGCATCCTCCTGGTCGGCCCGCCTGGAACAGGCAAGACCCTCCTGGCGCGGGCTGTAGCAGGGGAGGCCCAGGTCCCCTTCTTCTCCATCAGCGGTTCGGATTTTGTGGAGATGTTTGTCGGTGTCGGCGCTTCCCGCGTCCGCAACCTCTTCCTGGAGGCCAAGAAGAAGGCCCCCTGCATTGTCTTTATCGATGAAATTGACGCGGTCGGCCGCCACCGGGGAGCCGGTTTGGGCGGAGGCCATGATGAGCGCGAGCAGACTTTGAACCAGCTCCTGGTCGAGATGGACGGCTTCGGCCCCAACGAAGGGGTCATTGTCCTGGCCGCCACCAACCGGCCGGATATCCTGGACAACGCCCTCCTGCGGCCCGGCCGCTTTGACCGCCGTATTGTTGTTATGCGGCCCGATCTCAAGGGGCGGGAGGCGATCCTCCATGTCCATGCCAAGGGTAAGCCCCTGGCCGAGGATGTTGATCTGGGTGAAATCGCCAAGATCACGCCCGGCTTCACCGGCGCCGATCTGGCCAACCTCCTCAATGAGGCAGCTCTCCTGGCCGCAAGGCGGCGTGACGACAAGATCCGCTACACGGATATCTCGGAAGCCGTCTTCAAGGTCACCATCGGTCCGGAAAAGAAGAGCCGGGTCATCAACCCTGAGGAAAAGAAGTTGACGGCCTTCCACGAGGCAGGCCATGCCGTGGTCCTGAGGGAAGTCTCGACCACCGACCGGGTGGAGCGGGTTTCCATCATTCCGGCCGGCGGAGCGGGCGGTTATACGGCTTTCAAACCTAATGAGGATATCTATTTCAAAACCAGGGGCCAGCTGACTGCAGAGATCAAGATGGCTCTTGGCGGCCGTGCCGCTGAAGATATTGTCTTCGGCGAGATCAGCACCGGCGCCGGAGCTGACCTCAAGGAGGTCAACCGGATCGCGCGGGCCATGGTGACCAAGTACGGCATGAGCAGCAGGCTGGGCAATGTGGTGACTGGGGACGAGGAAGAAGTCTTCATCGGCCGCGACTACGGCCACGTCAGAAACCACAGCGAAGCCCTCCAGGCAGCTATCGACGAAGAGATCGCCCGCATCCTGGAGGAAGCCTATTCGGATGCCAAAGAAATCCTGACGGTCAACCGGACCCTCCTCAACGCCGTGGCTGACCGTCTTCTGGAGAAAGAGAAAATTGAGTCGGCTGAGTTCGAGGCCATTTACCAGGAGCTGGCTCTTGAGCCCAAACCCCTTCCCGGCCTGGGCGCCCAGGATGTCTCCCTGACACCTGAAGAGGCTGTCATGCCGGCCGATGACGGCAAAAAGGAGTGACTGCCGGAAGCTGATCTCTTTCTTGTGATTTGACGAATGAAAAAACCCGCCGGCCGGCGGGTTTTTGCTATAAGGGCGATTTCATGGGGTCGCCCCTGCCGGTCAGGCGGTCACCCACCTGGCGCAAATCGACTCCCATGATCAGAACCAGATCGCCGGGTTCCACCACTTGCCTCAGGCGGGCCTCCAGCCCTTCATTGGTCGGGAAGAACTCCGCCTGGCCGCCCCGGGCCTTGATGCGGTCGCTGATATCCCTGGAACTGATAGACCGGTCTTTCTCCCTGTCATCATATATCTCGGACAGCAGGATGGGCCTGGCATCCAGGCTGGAATCCAGCAGGGCGTCCACGAAGTCATCCATGAAGCCCCGGACCCGGCTGTGAGTTAAAGGCTGGAAGCAGACCCAAAGGCGTTTGGCCGGCAGATGGCGGGCGGCCTCGATGGTTACGCGGACGGCTGACGGATGGTGGGCGTAATCGACGATGACCTGGGCTCCCTTGAAGGTTCCGGCTCGGGTAAAGCGCCCCTCTGCGCCCTGGAAAGCGTCCAGGGCTTCCCTGACGGCCTGGGTGCCGGCACCGCACAGATCCGCGGCTGTCAGGGCGCCCATGGCGTTCTGGATGTTGAATTCTCCCGGGATGGAGAGGCGGAGGTCCATGAGAAAGTCTCCATGCCTGAAGACCTGGCAGCAGGGCCGGCCTTCCTCATCGTAGGTCAGCTGATCGTAGGCGTAGTCCGGCTCCTGTCCTGGCGGGGTCCGGTCGGTCCGGGCTCCAAACCAGATCTCCTGCAGCCGGCTCCTGTGGCCGGGCCGGATCTCCTCCAGGCGGTCCAGCATATTTGTCATATGCGGGTCGTAGGCTGGCAGGATGAGCAGGGAACCCTCGGGCTGAATGGCCGCGTACTGGGCAAAGGCGTCGATCAGATCCTGGTGGGTCCGGTAGCTGTCGATATGGTCATGGACCAGGTTGAGGATGACGGTCGCAGTCCCCAGGTAGTGGAAAAAGCCGCGTCTGAATTCACAGGCTTCGGAGAGGAGGAGGTCCCGTCCCTTCTTTTGCGGCAGGCGCACGGTCGTTTTGAAGTCGATCAGCTGGGCCCCCAGATGCACCGTCGGATCCATGCCCGCCCGGATCAGAGCCAGGGCGCACATGGCCGTGCAGGTGGATTTGCCGTTGGTCCCGCTGATATTGATGACCCGTGGGAAAAGGCGATTGATGGCTCCCAGGAAGACTGCCCGCTCGATACAGGGGATGCCCAGTTCCGCCGCCCGCAGCCGCTCGGGATTGTCATCGAAGACAGCCCGTGAATAGACCACCAGGTCGGGCCGGGCGCGGTCGATGGAGGCTGCTTCATGCCGGTGGATCAGGTCCATGCCCAATTCTTTCAAATAGGCTGTCCGGTTGTTGGCGTGGGCATCGGAGCCGAAGCAGAGGACTCCCTCATGGTGGGCCAGTTCAGCCAGGCCGCACATGCTGATACCGCCGATTCCTACAAAGAAGATCCGCCTGCCGGGGGCTATGAAGGAGCCGATGGCCCGGTAGTCGGGCGGCTCCTGGCCGATGACGGCCTGGTAAACCTCAGGCGGCGTCTCCCGGATGGCGGGATCGTCGAAAGACAAAAGGGAGCGGGCCGGGGGATCCGGCCGGGTGTTTTGATCAAGGCTCTTCATGGCCATCAGTTTAGCACGACTAAAAGCGGTCGTGCTAGAATGTCCAAGGCTTGATAGGAGAGGCCAGTCCATGAGTATTGTCCAGGCCAACGGAATAAGCAAAGCCTTTCTCGGGCGGGAGATTCTCCGGGATCTGTCCTTTGCTGTTGACGCGGGCGACAAGATCGGCCTGGTCGGCCGCAACGGCAGCGGCAAGTCGACCCTGCTCAAGCTGCTTTCGGGCACTCTGGCACCTGACAGCGGCAGCATCCATAAGGCCGATTCCATTCTGGTCTCCATGCTGGATCAGCGGCCCGCAAGAGCCGATCAGCAGGCTCTGGCCGTTTTGGATCATCCCCCTTTTATTCGTATGGAAGAGCGTATGCATGAGCTTCAGCGCGCTATGGAGGCGGGAGCGGAGGGCCGGCATCTGGACAGCCTGATACAGGAATTCACGGCTCTTCAGCAGCAGCTGGAAGGCGGAGGCGCATACGATTACAGGGCCCGGTTGGCCAGGATCCTGGCCGGCCTGGGACTGACCGAACAGCAGATGCACCAGCCCTATGGGACCTTATCAGGCGGTGAGCTCATGAGGGTTGAGCTTGGCAAGCTGCTCATGGAACCCGGCGACCTTCTCCTGCTGGACGAACCCACCAATCACCTGGATTTCGCCGGCCTGGATTGGCTGCAGGCTTACCTGGCCGCCCGTCAGTCAGCCCTGATTCTGGTCTCCCACGACCGCTGGCTGCTTGACCGGATCTGCGGCAGAATCTTTGAGCTGGAGAACAAGAAACTCTACCTTTACCGGGGCAATTATTCCCAGGCCATGGAGCAGAAGGCTGCCCGGGAGGCTCTGCAGAGTCAGACCAGGGAAAGACTTGCCGAGCGGATCCGCCGTGAGGAAGAGGTGACCCAGACCATGCTGTCCCACCGCAAGATGAAGTCCTACCATTCGCGTGAAAAGGTGGTCGGCAAGCTCAAGGACCAGATGAGCCAGCTGGAGGACCAGGTCAATCCGGCCCGGCGCATGTCCTTTTCCTTTTTACCCGCGGAGGTCAAAAGGGACCGGGAACGAACACTGCTGGAAGCCTCAGGGCTTGACATGGCCTTTGACCGGCCGCTTTTCCGGGAGGTCTCCCTGACGGTCCGGGCTTCAGACAGGATTGCCCTGGTCGGCCCCAACGGCTGCGGCAAGACCACCCTTTTGGATATCCTGACCGGGCGCAGGGAGGCTGATCAGGGGCAGATTCGCCTCTACGGCGATCCGGTCCTGGCCTCCATGGGTCAGCGGGTTGATTTTGCGGACGAGTCCCTGACTGTATACGCCTACCTTTCGGAAGTCTTCCCCTCGACGGAGACAAAAATCAGGAGCCGGCTGGCCCGCTTCGGCTTTCGCGATGAGGCCATGGTCAAGCAGCTGCGGTCTCTGTCAGGCGGGGAACGTCATCGGCTTCATCTTTGCTCACTCCTGGAGGAAAAACCGGATCTGCTGGTTCTGGACGAACCGACCAACCACCTGGATATTGAGGCCAGACAGCTCCTGGAAGAAGCCTTGAAGGAATTCCAGGGGGCCGTGATCACCGTCAGCCATGATCGCTATTTCATGGCTGCCGTGGCCGACCGCTTCCTGGGCTTCATTGGGGAGACGGTTGAGGCTTATGACACTTTTGACGACTGGGCCAGAGATTTTGCTGTCTGGAATCAAAGGCAGGCGGGCCAGGGGGGCCAGGAGGCCCGCGAGGGCAGACCCCCGGCGCGCGCTTCAGATCTGAGACGGGCCAGAGCTGCCCGCCGCCAGGCTCTGTCGGACCTGGAGGAGAGGATTGCCGGCCTGGAGGAAGAGCGTCAGCATTTTGAAACTGCGGACCCGGCAAAACATACGGAAGCGGCCTACCGGGCCTACGCTTCCATGCTCTCCCAACTGGACGCTCTTTACAGCCGGTATTTTGAATTGGAAGAGGCTGAAAAGGACGGGGAGGGCCCGGCCTGAAGGTTTGACAGGCGGGCCTTCCTGTCGTATGATGTCACGGCGACCGCTCCGGCGGGGTTTTTAATGTTGCCGACAAGCAGCAACCCCGGTCGGGCGAGACTTGAAAAAGGAGAGACCGCATATGAGCTACGCCATCATTAAAACAGGCGGCAAACAGTACCGCGTCGCCGAAGGCGATGAGATCTTCATTGAGACCATCGAGGGGGAACCCGAATCCCTTGTTACCTTTGACCAGGTACTGGCTGTTTCTGAGAGCGGCCTGCTTCGTGTCGGGACACCGATACTGGAAGGCGCGACCGTTACAGGCGAAATTATCAAGCAGGGGCGCGGCAAGAAAATTGTCGTGGTCAAGTATAAGGCCAAAAAGGGCTATCGGCGCAAGCAGGGCCACAGGCAGCCTTACACCCGGGTCTTGATTAAATCCATCCAAGGCTAGGGAATGATCCGGGCAAGTTTCCACTTCGACAGCCAGGGCAGAATCGAGTCTTTCCGGATGGAGGGACACGCCCGAAGATGGAGACCCTGGCCCGACCTGATCTGTGCCGGCGTATCAGCCATCGCGCAGACGGTCATCGGAAGCCTGGGGGAACTGGCCGGCCTGGAAGCGGATTACAGCTTGGAACCGGGCAGGATTGCCTGTTCCATCGTCTATCCGGATGACAGGGAGAAGGCGGCCATAGCCGCGACACTGATGGAATCCGCAAGGATCGGGTGCATACAGATCGGCGACAGTTACGGTGAGAAGTTTGTAACGGTTGTCGATGAACCCTATAAAGGATAACAAGGGGGAAACCATGATTAAAGTCAATCTTCAACTTTTGGCCCATAAGATGGGAATGGGCAGCACACGCAACGGACGCGACTCCAGGTCCAAGCGTCTGGGTGCCAAAGTATCGGACGGCGAGTTCTGCACGGCCGGGAGCATCATCTTCCGCCAGCGCGGGACCAAGATCCATCCCGGTATCAATGTAGGCATCGGGAAAGACGATACACTCTTCGCCAAAATCGATGGCCAGGTGCGCTATGAGCGTATCTCGCGAAAACGCAAACAGGCCAGCGTTTATCCGGTCGAGGCATAAGAGGGGAGCGGCGCAAGCCGCTCTTTATCGCTGGACATGTTTTACGACCATGTGACCATTGAGATCCGGTCAGGAAACGGCGGCAACGGCGCCGTTTCTTTCCGGCGTGAAAAATATGTCCCCAACGGGGGCCCTGACGGCGGCAATGGCGGCAAGGGCGGTGACATTATCATCAAGGCCGACCGCAATCTCAATACCCTCCAGGACTACCGCTTCAAACACCATTTCTTTGCCCGGGACGGAGAGTCGGGCAGGGGCAGCAGGATGGCCGGTGCTTCCGGCCCTGACCTGGTGCTCAAGGTGCCGCCCGGCACGCTGGTTTTGCATGCCGGGACCCGGGAGATGATCGCAGACCTTCGCCAGGATGGAGACCAGGTCATCGCCGCCCGCGGCGGTACGGGAGGGCGGGGCAATATGAATTTTGCCAACTCTGTCCGCCAGGCTCCGCGCTTTGCGACTGCCGGCCGGACTGGTGAAGAGTTCAAGGTGGACCTGGAGCTCCGCCTCCTGGCCGATGCCGCCCTGGTTGGTTTCCCCAATGCCGGCAAATCGACCCTTCTGTCCGTTGTCTCCGCGGCCCGGCCCAAGATCGCCGCCTACCCCTTTACCACCCTCCAGCCCGTCCTAGGCCTGGTCGATATAGGCGGCAGCCGCTTTGTCCTGGTTGACGTGCCCGGGCTCATCGAAGGGGCTTCTGAGGGTGCCGGGATGGGACATGATTTCCTCCGCCATGTGGAGCGTGCCCGCATCCTGATCCAGGTTGTAGATGCCTCCTCATTTGACGGAACAGATCCCATGACCCGCTTCGAAGCCATCAACCGTGAGCTTGCCAGCTACAAGAATCTTTTGGGGAAAAGGCCCATGTGGGTGGTCCTCAACAAGATCGACATTGCCGTCAGGGAAGAGGTGGAGATCCTCAAAGCCAAGATCGAAGGCCAGGGATACAGGGTCTTCCCCCTGTCAGCTGCGACGACCGAAGGGGTGGCTGACTTTATCCAGGCTCTGGCGGCTGAAGTAGCCAATCTGCCGGTCCCTGAACTGGAAGAAATCGAGCAGATGAAAGTCTACCGTTTCGAAAAAAAATATGACTTCCAACTGGTCCGCGAAAAAGGCCTGATTTCGGTCCAGGGGCCCTTTATCCGTGAACTCATGCTCTCAACGAATTTCAGCGATACCGAGTCTTTCCGCCATTTCCAAAAACGGATTATTGAGAGCGGGATCCAGGACGCCCTGCTGGACGCGGGGGTGGAAGAAGGGGATCAGGTACTCCTGGACGGATCCTCCTTCGAGTTTTCTCTCTAGAGAGAGCCCCTCACAAATCAGATTTGTGTATAATAGCCTAGCAAGAATCCGGCAGAAACGAGCCGGATTTGAACATCCACCGTTTCTGATGGAAAGAGGTTACTATGCAAAAGTATATCTGTGATGTTTGCGGCTATGTCTACGACCCTGAATTGGGCGATCCGGATGGGGGCATCGAGCCGGGCGTTTCTTTTGAAGATCTGCCGGATGACTGGGTATGCCCGGTCTGCGGTGTTCCCAAGGAAGATTTTTCTCCCCTGGAAGACTGAACCCTATAAAAATCTCTGCGGGGAAAGCGGCTTTCCCCCCAAGGCACCTGAAATGAGGAGTTGACATGACCGTGCAAAAAATTACCCAACGAGTGACGCAAGTGGGATCCATCGATCCCAAGCTGCAGTACTTTGATTGCCTGATGCCCACGCCATACGGCACGACCTACAACAGCTTTCTGGTCAGGGGCTCCGACAAGACGGCCCTGATCGACCCGGTTCAGGAAGATACCGCCGATCAGCTGCTTCACAACCTGCAGGCCATGGAGGTGGACCACCTGGATTATATCTTCTCCCTGCACGCGGAGCAGGACCATTCAGGGGCGGCCCGTATTCTGCTGGATCGCTATCCCCAGGCCCGGATAGTGGCTATCCCCAAGGTGGCAGAGTTCCTGGAAGTGCTTCTCCACATTCCAAAGGACCAGATGATTCTGGTCAATGAGGGGGATTCGATTGACCTGGGTGACCTGACCCTGGTAGCCTACCCGACTCCCTTTGCCCATTGGCCCGACAATACCTTTCTCTGGATGCCCGAGGAGCGTGTTCTTTTCAGCTCCGATCTCTTCGGCAGCCATTATTCACCGGATGTCCCCGGCAAGCCGGATGAGGATATCCGCCTTTCCCAGGCCAGGACCTATTTCTCCGAGATCATGATGCCCTTCCGGTCCCATGTCAAACGTTACACGGACAAGGCCAGGGAGCTGGATCCGGCCCTGATCTGTTCGGCTCATGGGCCGGTCTGGTTTGAGCCTTCTGTCATCCTTTCCGAGTACGAGCGCATGGTGTCCGACCTGACGACACGGGATGTCCTGATCGCCTATGTTTCCATGCATGGGAGCACGGCCCGGATGGTCCGGACTCTGGCCAAGGCTATCAGCGATGAGGGAATCAAGGTCTCACTGGTTGACCTGGGCTCTTCCAGGCATGATTTACGGGTTCCGGTGGGCATGGTCCTGACCGAAACCGTTTATGCTGGCGCCCTGGTTCTGGCCTCCCCGGCTGTCCTGGGCGGCGCTCATCCGCTCCTGGCCGCCATGACCATGCTGATCGGCGGGATCAATCCGCCCCTCAAGTACATCGGCATTGCCGGCTCCTACGGCTGGGGCTCCCAGATGGTCAAGCAGCTGGAAGGCCTCCTGGGCAGCCATAAGGCAGAGCGTTTGGAACCGCTCCTGGTCCGCGGCCTGCCTTCGGAGGAGGACCATGAGGCAATCCGCGCCTATGGCCGGGATCTGGCGGCCCGCATGAAGGCTTTGCCTGACGATCAGGTGCTGAGTCTGTAGGAAAAAAGAGAAAAACAGATGAGGGAAGCCCTGGCTCTTGGGAGTCAGGGTTTTTCTTTTTGGTCCTCTTCAGCCAGGAGGGCCTGGAGCAGGGCTGAAAAGACAGCCGGCGCATCCTCCCTCCATCGGGCGGCGGCCCTTCGGGCCAATGCTTCGGAGGGCAGGATCAGGGACAGGGACAGGCTTTCACTGTCGCCCTCCCGCAGGGAACAGGTCAGCCGGCTGCCGCCTTCTTCCGCCGGCTGGAAGCTGGCGGTGATCTGGTCAGCCGCGGCCCGCTGCAGGTGGGTGTCGTCCAGGTAGGTGGTCAGGAAACGCCTTGTCGAAAGAGGAATCTGTTCCTGCAGGATGGCCAGGGCCGACCGGCCCTGATCGGTCAGGCGGCAGCGCTCGATTTCCTGGTCCCCGCCGGTTTCCAGCTCTATGAGACCGGCTTCAATCAGTTCATCCAGGGTTTTTGCCAGATCGAAATAATCCATGGACAAGGAGGCCAGGGCCGCATCCCCCAGACGCGACCGCCGGATGCCCGGAGCCTGGTCCGCGATGAAGAGCAAAATCAACTTGTGAACCGGTATAGACTGATCCTGCATAATGGCATCCCCCGGCTCTGATTCTAACACAGGCCGCCTAGAGAGCCTTCCCCTCTGTCGCAAAAGAGAGGGGACTGTGAGATAATGCCCTTGCCGGTTCCCAAGGGGCCGGCAAGGAGTATCCGTTCCCTTGAAAGCTAAGGATTCATTATGAGATTTGATATTACCGCCCTGATTGCTATCGCCCTTTTCGTCTGGGTGGGTCATCGGCGCGGCCTGCTCCTGACTGCGGTCGGCTTCATCAGCTCCCTGGTCTCCATCGCCATCGCGTTTCTTATGGTACGGCCCATCTCCGGCTGGCTCTTTCGTTTGGGTCTCCTGAGCGGCAAACTCCAGGACATGTCCGACCTGGTACATGAAGGGGCGGGCACCTCCGCAGGAGGTATCTCCTCTGTACTTGAGACACTTGGCATGCCTGACAACTGGATCCGGAAGATCCTGCAAAGTCCTGATACTTCAGGTAATTCGCTGGTCGATTCGGCCGTTCATTCGGTCTGGAATCTGGTTCTGGGTGCCCTGGTGCTGATCGTCGTCTTCCTTCTGGTCCGCCTGGTACTGGGCCTGCTTGCCCGCCTTCTGACCCCGGTCCTTAACGGGATTCCGGTTGTGGGCTGGCTCAACAAGACGGGGGGCCTCTTTCTGGGACTTCTCTGGGGACTTTTCACCATCTGGCTGCTGGTCATGGTCCTGATCTCTTTCAGTGTCACCAGCCCTCTGATCCGGTCCTTCGTGGAGGGCTCCCGCATCCTGGCCTTTCTTGCCGAGAAAGACATCTTCCGTTCACTTTTGGATACCCTTTTCTGAAGCAGGGCGGTTGACAAAAAACTTTCGCCTGATTATATTGATACTTAGCTGGCACTCGTAAACAACGAGTGCCAACTTCCGTAAATAATAAACTGCATGGAGGTATGAGCATGAACATTAAACCCTTGGGTGACCGCGTAGTCATCAAAAGACTGGAAGCAGAAGAGACCACCAGGGGGGGCATTGTCCTTCCCGGATCTGCCAAAGAAAAACCGCAGATCGTAGAGATCGTTGCTGTTGGACCGGGGGGAGTGGTCGACGGCAAGGATGTCATCATGGAAGTTGAAGTCGGTGATCGGGTCCTGATCAGCAAATATGCCGGGACGGAAGTCAAGATCGACGACGTTGAATATACCATCCTGCGGCAGAGCGACATCCTGGCGATTGTCGACTGATTCAGCTGGAAGAGAAGGAGTATCAAAAAATGGCTAAAGATTTGAAATATTCGGAAGACGCCCGTAAATCACTGGAAATCGGCGTCAACAAACTGGCGGACACGGTCCGCATCACTTTGGGCCCCAAGGGCCGCAATGTTGTCCTGGATAAGACCTACGGGGCACCGGTTGTCACCAATGACGGCGTTACCATTGCCCGCGAGATCGAGCTGGAAGACCGCTTCGAGAACATGGGAGCCCAGCTGGTCAAGGAAGTGGCTACCAAGACCAACGACGTGGCCGGTGACGGCACCACAACTGCCACCCTTCTGGCCCAGGCCATCATCCGCGAAGGCCTCCGCAACGTGGCGGCAGGCGCCAACCCCATCATCCTCAAACGCGGCATCGACAAGGCCGTCCAGACGGCTGTGGACGCCATCGGGCGCAACAGCAAGGAAGTCGCCGGTAAAAATGACATTTCCCGCGTCGCCGCCATTTCGGCCAATGACGAAGAAATCGGCATGGAGATTGCCAATGCCATGGAGTCGGTTTCCAATGACGGCGTCATCACTGTTGAGGAATCACAGACCATGGGCACCGAGCTGGAGATTGTCGAGGGCATGCAGTTTGACCGCGGCTATGTCTCTGCCTACATGGTGACGGACCCCACCAAGATGGAAGTTGTCTTTGACGAACCCTATATTCTGATCACCGACAAAAAGGTTTCCAATATCCAGGATCTGCTGCCCCTTCTGGAGAAGATCGTCCAGAACGGCAAGCGCCTGCTCATTATCGCTGAAGACGTTGAGGGCGAGGCCCTGTCCACCCTGATTCTCAACAAGCTGCGCGGTACCTTCCAGTGCGCGGCCGTCAAGGCCCCCGGCTTCGGTGACCGCAGAAAAGAGATGCTGCAGGATATCGCCATCCTGACAGGCGGCAAGGTCATCTCCTCCGACCTGGGCATGGAGCTCAAGGACGTCGAACTTTCAGACCTGGGCCAGGCCCGTCAGGTCAAGATTGACAAGGACACCACCGTCATCGTCGACGGCGCGGGTTCCGAGGAAGACCTGAGCGGAAGGATTGCGGCCATCCGCGCCCAGATCGAGGAAACCACCTCTGATTTCGACCGCGAGAAACTCCAGGAGCGCTTGGCCAAGCTGTCGGGCGGCGTCGCCGTTATCAAGGTCGGTGCCGCGACTGAAGTCGAGATGAAAGAGCGCAAGCTCCGCATCGAGGACGCCCTCTCGGCGACACGCGCCGCCGTTGAGGAAGGCATCGTCGCCGGAGGCGGCACCGCCTACATCGATGTCCTGGATGACATTGCCAAGCTTCTGGAAGATCTGGAAGGCGATGAGAAGACGGGTGTCACCATCATCCTGCGCGCTCTTGAGGAGCCGGTCCGCCAGATCGCTCTGAACAGCGGCTTTGACGGCAGCGTGGTCAGCGAGCATGTCAAGTCCAAGGGCAAGGGCATCGGCTTCGACGTTCTGACCGAACAGTACACAGACATGGTCGGCGCCGGTATTGTTGACCCGGCCAAGGTTACCCGGTCGGCTCTCCAGAACGCGGCCTCCATCGCCTCCATCCTGCTGACGACCGAAGCGGTCGTGGCAACCATCCCTGAGCCTGAACCGCCCATGCCCCCAGGCGGTGGTATGTACTAGAGACTCAAGGTCTCCGGACTATTTGAGAGGGCCGCCCGGCGGCCCTCTTTTTTCGGCAAAAGGGCCCGTGCTATAGTAAGGAAAAGTTCAAGGAGGCAAGCTGCGGACTCCTGCCGCAGCCAAGTCAAATGGCCGCAAGAAAGTCGGAAAGCAGGGATACCTTACCGGGGCAGCTGGTCCTCCTCCTTTCTTTCTGGACCCTTCTTCTTGCCGCCATGGCTCTGCTTATCTTCATGTCCAGGAGCCCCGAGGCCGGCTCTCTGCCCGGAGTCCAGCTGGTCCAAAGCCCCTCCTTTTCTTTGCGGGGAGCAGATCCCTCACAGCTGGCCCTTGTCGGCAGCAGCCTGGTCCGTGTGGGGGAAGAGGGGATTGCTGTCCTGGACGCCTCAGGCCAGGAGCAGTCCTTCATCGATTTCCCCTATCGGGAATCCCAGGTCTTTCCCATGGGACAGGGTCTCCTGGTGACCCCATTGCGGGGTTCCGGTTATCTGGCCCTTTTCCCCGATCTTTCAGCCCATGAATCCAGCCTCAACGAGACGGTTTACGGGGCTGACTACCAGGAGCCTTACCTGCTGACCTTCGGTCCTTCCCTCAAAGGCCGCTTCGTGGCCTCTCTGCTGGATACCCGCCTCAATACCTACCGGGCAGTCCTGACTTTTGACTCTCTCCAGTGGCCTCTGTCGGTCTCCTTTGTTCCGGGTACCCCCCTCTTTGACGTGGTCCTCCTGGATATGACCCAGGGAGAGCCCATAACCCGCTACATGACCTATGACCTGGACGGTCAGCTGGTCAACCGGCTGAACTTGCCTGCGGAGGGGCTCTTGCCCCACCAGATGCATCTGTCGGGCGGCCGGACCCTCCTTTTCAGCCAGGAGGCAGGATTTTTGTACGATCATGGGACGGGGACGGCAAAAGCCGTTGAAATGCCGTCCGGGAACCCGGTTCAGGCAGAAAACCGCCTGGGTCAGGGGGTGCTCCTGACAAAGGAAGGGGGCAAAGGCACCCTCTCTTTGACTCTTGAGGGGGATGCGGGCCGGGAGACCCTCTTTCAACGTCTGCAGACTCAGGAAGGTGTCAATTGCTTCGCCCTGGCTCCGTCCGGTCACTTTCTTCTTGCGGCGGATGACAGGGGGCTTATGATGGTAGAGACATCCGGCGGGCAAATCCAGTCACGCCTTGAGACGGACCAGCCGCTTGTCCGTCTTCTGGCCCTGAGTGATCAATACTTTCTCCTTATCTTCCAGGAGGAGGCGGCCATCCTGACGGTCCGCTGAAGAAAGGACCAGAGACCTTGAACCATACATCGGATCTGATTATCGCGGGCGGCGGCGCGTCCGGAGTCATGGCGGCTCTGGAGGCCAGGAGAGCCGGTTTTTCCGGCTCCATCACCCTCCTGGAAAAAGAGGAGCAGCCGCTTCGCAAGCTTCTGGCCAGCGGCAACGGCAGGTGCAACCTGGCCAACCTGTCCCCCCTGGAGGGCCGTTACCGGAGTGATGACCTGAGTCTTGTCCGCTCGGTCCTCGGTGACTATCCGGCCCCCCTGATCCTGGAGCGTTTCGCTCAGCTGGGCCTTCTGACTGTTGAGGAAAGGGAGGGCAGGGTCTACCCGCGTTCCTTCCAGGCCCGGTCGGTGGCCCTGTCTCTTCTTCGGGCTCTTGACAGGGCGGATATCCGCCTCCTTTATCCCATAAGAGTGCTGGCCATCAAGGCTGGGCCGGAAGGCTTCGAACTCTCCGCCAGTGACGGGGCACTCTGGCAGGCACGGGCTCTGATTGCGGCCTGCGGCAGCCCCGCCTCACCAGACCTTGGCGGAACGGCTGACGGCTACCGGCTGCTGGAATCCCTGGGCCATCGGCTGCATGAGGCCGTGCCCTCTCAGGTACCCTTGACCCTGGCAGCCCACCCGCTCACCCGCTACGCGCAAGGGGTCCGTTTTCGGGGCCATGCCGCCTTCAGGGCTTCAGATGGCACCCTGACAGAAAGCCAGGGTGAGTATCTCTTTACCCCCTATGGTCTTTCAGGTATCGCCGCCATGGAACTGGGAGCTGCCGTCGGGCGCTCTGCCGGCAAGGGGGGCAAGCCCGGCACCCTGACCTTGGATTTTCTGCCCGAGTTTTCCAAGGGCCGTATTCAATCGGTCCTGGAAGCCTCCTGGACTGGCCATGATGACTGGCAGCTTCTGCTTGCGGGCCTGGTAGCCGACAAGATCGGCCGGGGTCTTCTGGCCGCTCTCCCTTCACTTGAGAATCTGTCAAAAGAGGAGGCGGCCGGTATCCTTGCCGGAAAACTCAAGGCATGTCAGATGGAAGTGACAGGGACGCGCGGTTTTCGCTTCGCCTATGTGGCCGCGGGGGGGATCGCTGCGGCCGGCTTTGACCCGGCCACCCTCATGTCCCGCACACAGCAAGGCCTCTTTGCCTGCGGAGAGCTTCTGGATGTGGACGGGGATACGGGCGGCTTCAATCTGCTCTGGGCTTTTTCTTCCGGCTGTCTGGCCGGCAGGGCCGCTGCCTCTTATCTGCGGGGGCTGCAGGCGTGACAGCTGATTGGACCCAGGCCCTTCTGGCCTGGTTTGACCGGGAGAAACGGGATCTGCCCTGGCGGGACCCTGACAAGGCACCTCCCGGCCTTCGCCGGGATCCCTACAGCGTTATCGTTTCGGAGTTCATGCTCCAGCAGACCCAGGTTGCCGCGGTCATCCCTTACTATCTGCGTTTCATGGAGGCCTGGCCTGACTTCACGGCACTTGCCGGGGCCAGTGAAGACCTGGT
Organism: Saccharofermentanales bacterium; assembly: GCA_041655695.1. GTDB lineage: Bacteria > Bacillota > Clostridia > Saccharofermentanales > DTU023 > UBA4923. The sequence goes on along the minus strand of JBBAEW010000009.1, from coordinate 15,904 downwards.
GCTCAAGGCCTGGGAGGGGCTGGGTTATTACCGGCGGGCCCGCAATCTCCTGGCCCTGGCCAGGCAGGTGGTCAAAGACTATGGCGGCCTCTTGCCCTCGGACAGAAAACAGCTCCTGGAGCTTCCAGGCATCGGCCCCTACACGGCGGGGGCAGTCCGCGCCTTTGCCTTCAATCTCCCTCAAGCGGCAGTCGACGGCAATGTTGTCCGGGTCTTTGCCCGCCTGGACGCCATGCCCCATGTCCAGGGCGACCCCAAGGCTTTGCGGGCCGTGAGCTCACAGCTTGAGGATCTTTTCCCCCAGGGTCGGGCAGGTGATTTTGCCGAGGCTTTGATGGAACTTGGCGCGGTTTGCTGTCTGCCGGCCGGGCCTGACTGCGGCGCCTGTCCGCTGTCGGCTGCCTGCCGGGCTTTTTTGTCGGGCACGGTCCTGGACTACCCGGTCAAAGCCCGGACGCCGGAACGCCCCGTAAGCCATCTGACCTACCTGCTGATCCACGACGGACGGTCAGTCTTTGTCAGCAAGCGGCCCCAGGGTCTCCTGGAAGGCCTCTATGAATTCATTTGGCTGGAGGGCAGGACAGGGCCGGAGGAAGAGGTCCGGATCAGGCAAGCCGTGGAGGAACTGACAGGCCGGACACAAATCCAGGCTGACTTCAAAGGCTTCAAGCGGTCCGTTTTTTCCCACCGTATTTGGGACATGGCCTTCTGGGAGGTCAGAATAAGAGAGCTGGAGCTGCCTCTGGTCTTCCAGGATAAGGGAGGGGAGGCCCCGACATTGATCCGGGTCGACATCGAAGACGTGCGGCAGATGCCTTTTCCCGCTTTTATGGCCGGCTGGCGTGACACCTTTTTGGAAGAGCAAAGCGGCCAATAAAAAACCCGGACCCCAAAGGATCCGGGTTTGGCTGCCGATCCAGGATTTGAACCCGGACAAACTGAGTCAGAGTCAGGTGTGCTACCGTTACACTAATCGGCATCGTCAAAGAGGCGACAAAAGGAATGATACCAGCGACGGACCTCCCTTGTCAAACGAATAATCCGCCTCGCTTATGCTAAGATGGAAAAAAGATTGGGATAAGGCGTAAGAAGCGGAGGACAGCACTTGCCGTCTAATCTATTTGCAAAAATCGGTGAATTTTTCAGTGAATTGAGGTACAGCCTTTCAGATGGCCTGCTTTTTCTCGGCGGTCCGCTGGATATGGTGGTGGCTCTCTTCGATATTGCCATTACAGCGCTGGTTCTTTATTTCATTCTCCTGCTCCTTCGGGATTCCCGGGCCTGGCAGCTGCTGCGGGGCATTCTGCTCATCGTCATCTTCGCTTTTGCGGCCAGTGCGGTGGGACTCAGCACCATTGGCTTCATGCTCAACCGGACCATCTCCATCCTGGCCATCGCCATCATTGTTATTTTCCAACCCGAACTCCGGAGGACCCTTGAAGCTGTTGGACGCAACAGGCTGTCATCGGTTAACTGGGACGGCTTCTCGGGGGCGTCAACTTCCCATCAGATGATCGAGGCCATTGTCAATGCCTGTGAGTGGATGTCGGAGACGCGGACCGGCTCCCTGATCATCGTAGAGCGTGATACCAGACTGGGCGAGTTTCACGAGCAGGAAAACGCGGTCCGGATCGACGCCGCTGTTTCTTCCTCCCTCCTGCGCCAGATTTTCTACGGGGGATCACCCCTGCACGACGGAGCTGTTCTGATCCGTGATGGCCGGATCGCTGCCGCGCGGGTCCACGTGCCTCTGTCGGACAATTACCATCTGCGCAGGGATTTCGGCTTGCGGCACCGGGCGGCGGTCGGTGTCAGTGAGATGGGCGACGCCGTCGCCATCGTTGTCTCGGAAGAGCGGGGAACCATCAGTATCGCCGTCAGAGGGGTCCTCCATGTTCTGGGCAACAGCGATGCCCTGCGGACCCAGCTCCACCGCCTGCTGGGGATCCAGGCAGATGAGGAGGACCGGCGCCTGCGGGTCCGTCTCCGCAATTGGCTTCGCAAACGCCGGGCTTTCCGCCAGGATCCGTCCGAAAACAACCAGATCGTCTCCAGCCACGATTTCCGGACGGAGAAAGCAGAAGAGGAGGGGGAGGCCGCCTATCCTGAACCGGAAGCCGGCAAGGTCAGAAAGCGCGTGTCTGATCGCAGCAGCCGCCGGATGACGGGTTCGCTCCTGTCCCGCAGACAGCGGATCGGCCTGGCCGTTGTCGCCTTCATCCTGGCCTGCTTCATATGGCTTTTCGTCCAGGTAACGGTCGATCCGGTCACAACCAAGACCTTTACCATCCCCCTGGCTCACTTCGGCGTCGACAAGGCGGCAGCCAACGGTTTCGGCGTCCAGGGCTACCCCATCGCCAATGTGCAGATCACCTTGCGGGGCAGGGAACAGGTTCTGGCCGGCATTACGCCTTCCAGCCTGGCTGCCTACATTGACGTCAGTGAAGTCAGCCGGCCTGGCCCGGTTCAGCTGGCCGTCAAGGTGGACACCAATACACTCATGTACACAAAGACCGAGCTGCTCTTTCCAGCGGCGGTGACCGTCAATATCTACGAACTGGACTAAGCGGACACCCCTGTCTTCCTGCCCTGCCAGGTGACAGCCGTCCGCTTTTTGTATGAAGGAAAAGAAGAGGAGGAAGACCATGAGCAGACTATTTGGAACCGATGGCGTTCGCGGCGTGGCCAACCAGGACCTGACGCCGGACCTGGCCTTCGCGCTGGGCCGGGCCGGGGCCATCGTCCTGACGGAAGAAACCCACCATAAGCCGACCTTCATCATTGGCTCTGATACCCGGGTCTCCTGCGGCATGCTGGGCTCCGCCCTGATCGCGGGCATCACCTCGGCGGGGGCCGATGTGATCGATGCCGGCGTTATCGCCACCCCGGGCGTGGCTTTCCTGACCTGTTATCTGGGGGCGGACGCGGGAGCCATGATCTCCGCTTCCCACAATTCCTATGAGTTTAACGGCATCAAGTTTTTTTCATCCGGAGGCTTCAAACTCCCGGACGAAACCGAGGATGCCATTGAAGCCCTGATCCAGAGCGGCTTTTGCGGGATTGACCGTCCGGTGGGAGACAGGGTAGGCCGCCTCAAGCGCTATGATCAGGGCCCGGAAGTTTACAAGAATCACCTGCTGGACCTGGCCGGTGTCGACCTTACGGGCATGCGCCTGCTTGTGGACTGCGCCAATGGGGCAAGCTACCATACGGCGCCCGGGCTCTTCCGCGACCTGGGAGCCCAGGTCATGACCGTGGGCAATGAACCCGACGGTTTGAATATCAACCGCGGCTGCGGATCTACCTACGCGGAGAAACTTGCCGCCCAGGTGGTAGAGACAGGTGCCCATCTGGGTCTTGCCTTTGACGGGGACGCCGACCGCCTGATCGCCATTGACGACCAGGGAGTCATCTGCGACGGGGACGTCATGATGGCCCTTTTGGCCCGCGACATGGACCGGGCCGGGAAACTGGCGAAAAAAACCATCGTGGCCACGGTCATGAGCAATTTCGGCCTGGAAAAGATGGCCGAAAGGGAAGGTTTTACCCTGGTACGGACGGCGGTAGGAGACCGCTATGTCCTGGAGCACATGCTGCAGGAGGACCTGTCGCTGGGCGGCGAGCAGAGCGGCCATGTCATTCTCCTGGATGACGCTACGACCGGTGACGGCCAGCTGACTGCCCTGCGTTTTATCCGGGCTCTGCTCAATCAGGGACCTTCTGTTCCCCTGAGTGAAGCCCGCCGCATCATCGACCTCTATCCCCAGGTTCTGGTCAATGTCCGTGTGGAAAGCGGCCAGGCGGCCCTGATCACCGGCCACCCGGAACTCCTGGAGGCCGTTCGCCTGACCGAGGACAAACTGGGCAGCGGGGGCCGGGTCCTGATCCGCAAGTCGGGGACGGAGCCCCTGATCCGGGTCATGATCGAAGGCCAGGATCAGGAGGAGATCAGCGCCTATGCCGCCGATCTCAAGGCGGTGATTGAGAAACTTGACCGCAAGGTTGGGGAAGACTGATTTATGCCAAGAGGAAAGGGCAGCCGCTTCGTTCTCGTCATGGTGCTGGCCAGCAGCCTCCTGCTCCTGCTTTCCGCATTCGGTGTCCTGCCCAAACCTATCCGGGGCGCCAAGCGCTTTCAGGTGGACAGTACGGCCACGGCACAGCCTTCGGGGACCTCAGAGCTGACGGGTGATACCGACCCCGGAGAAGATCCCGGGCCGCCCCTGGAGACGGATCCCCTGCCCGTGGAGTTGAAGGAGCTGCCGGTTTCCGGCAATGATCCGGATACCCTCGCGGCCGGAGGCACCTCTTTGCGCCTGTGGCCGGAATCCCTGGCCCTGCCGGTTCTCCATGCCCCGGATCTGGACGCCTATCTGGGACAGGAGGCGGCACCGCAGCCGCTCAAAGGGATTACGGTTATTCTGGATGCCCCTCACGGGGGCGCGGATACGGGTTCTGTCTGGGAGACGGGCAGAGAAGTCGTCATGGAGAAGACCCTGGTCCTGGATATTGCCATGGAAGCAGAAAAGGCATTGGCGTCGCTTGGGGCCACCGTTATCATGACCCGGACCACTGATGAGGAATTCTCTCTCTTCCGGACCGTGGCCAAGGCCGCCGATATCGCTCTGATCCGCTATGGTGACGCCGCGGTGGCCAACGGTTACAGCCGGGATCTGCCGGACAATCTCAGGCTTCTCATGGGCGATATCATCCGGATCAACCAGAACAGTCCTTCTTCAGGCGGGCGCGGCCTCTTCGGTTCCATCGGGACACCGCCCCAGCTCCGTCTGCTTTACGATATCGAATCCCAGTTTACCGATATCCTCTTCATCAATATTTCCCTGGCCTTTGACGTCAACGATCCCGGCAAACACGGCTCTCAGGCCTATTACATGTCAGCCGCCTTCGTTGAGAACGTTAATAACGGCTATGCCGACGGTCAGGACGCCCAGGCCCTGGCCCCCAATTACACCCTGATCGACAGCCAGGGAAGAGCCAGACTGGCCTCGCTCCTCAAGACCTCCCTGGCCGCCGCGGAGCCCCGGCTCTTACCCGAGGACGGGTCAGAAGCAGGTGCTCAGAAAGATATGGCGGTCTTAAGGCTGACGAATTTCGTATCGGCTTCCCTGGTGGCGGGTTATCTGTCAAACGAAGGCGACCGGCAGGTCTTAAACTCGGCCCAAGGCCGTCAGGCCATTGGCCAGGCTCTGGCCAGAGCCGTTCTTCAATACTACGTAACGGCTAGTCCCTGAGGTCGGACAACTTGACGAAATGGCTGACGTCAAGCTGGGTTATATCCAGTTTCTCCCCGGTCTCCCTTGCCTGAGCGGTCAATTCAGCCTGGATGGTCCGGGCCCTGTCGGCCTCGGTAATGATCAGGGTAATCTCCTTCTCCAGGTGGGCCAGGCGGTCGATCCAGCCGCCTGACGCGTCGTCCGTCTGACGGCAGTGAAGAACGGTGGCACCCGTCCCCCCAGAGCGCTCGACGGTGTCCATGATGGCGGCAGTCTTTCCCCGGTCACTGACAGTGAAGAGGGCAACCCATTTTTGGGCATCCGCTTCCCGGGGCATTGCCGCAACCTCTTCCTGGTCTCCGTTCTCACAGTCAGGTGCCATATCCAGGAGGCCGGCCACCCGTTCCAGGGCCAGGGCAAAAAGGATTCCGCGCCCGGGTTGGTCGGAGTGGAGCTCATGGTAGAGAGCGCTGTAGATGGCCTCGATGTGGCTGGCAGGGGTGACGATGAGGACAATCTCCTTCTGGGGGACGATTTCGAAATCGAATGTCCGGCGGCTGTGGTCTGCTGTCCCCATGGCCTTGAGAATGCTGGCGCCAACAGGGTGGCAGCGGCGGGCGCTTTCCACCACGTATTCACCTTCTCCTTCATTGACGATGACGGCGATCAGGTAAAAGTCAGGGGAGTTGACCGCCCCGGTGTCCGGTCTGTGAAGGAAGGCGATGCCGTGCAATTCCCTGCCGATCTGGAAGTGCTCGCAAAGACTGTCCATGAGGGCGGAATCTTCTTCCTGGGGGACCGTCAGCGTGATCATCTCGCGGCGGACGCCAGACAGGCCAAGCAGGGAGAGCAGGTGGCCGGGAACTGTCCCATGAGCAAAGAAGTGGCAGGCCCTCCGGGCCCCCTGCTGAAGGGCGAAGCGGGCCATGGCATCGGCTTTGCCGGGATTTGAAATGACCGTCAGCAAAGAGACAGGCTGCTCTGGCTGTAAATCACGATCCGACATGTTAATCCTCCTCTTCAATCCCGGGACTCTGAAGCTCCGGGGTGACAAGACTGGTTTGCTTTTGTTGACGCCTGCCGCGCCAGACCGAGATCAGGCCCAGAATCTGCAAGGTGATCAGGGGCGCCATGGCGACAAGGGCCACGACACCGAAGCCGTCCAGCAGCAGATCGGCTGTCGGAACGCCCTCGGCGATACCTTGCGTGAAGGCCAGGATAAAGGTGGCAGTCATGGGGCCGGAGGCGACGCCTCCCGCATCGAAGGCGATGCCCAGGAAAAGATCGGGCGTGAAGTAGCTCATGATCATGATCAGGATGTAGCCAGGCAGCAGGATATGCCAAAGCTCAAGCCCTGGGGTGTAAATGCGCAGGACGGCCAGAGCAACGGAAAAGGCGACCCCGACTGCCAGAAAAGCCAGGACGACCTTCCGGGGGATAATGCCGTCTGTCTCTTCCTCGACCGAAAGAGTCAGGACGTGGACGGCCGGTTCAGCGATGACGGTGGCCATGCCCAAAAAGAAGCCGGCCATAATGGTGATCAGGGGCTTGCCCCTGAGGACCAGTTCGTTACCGATCAGGTGGCCGGTGGACATGAAGCCGCCCATTACCCCCACCATGAAAAGGACCAGACCCAGGTAGCAGAAGAAGAGTCCCGTATAGACCCGGCTTTTCTCCCTGCCGCGGAGGGTCAGGACGGTGACGTGCAGGAGGAAAAAGATGATGACCAGGGGGGCCAGGCTGAGCAGGGAGTCCCGGAAGGAAACTCCGGCTGCCAGCCGGAAGGGCTCAAAGAAGCTTGCGGGGGGCTGCCAGCCCGCTCCAGGCGGCGGCGCCGCGTCAAAGGATTTCTGCAGGGCGCCCTGGGCAAGAACCGCCAGGATGGCTCCTGCGGAAGCCATGCCCACCAGGCCGAACTGATCCCGCGCGTCTTCGCGGCGGGAGGCGGTGACCTGGGCGACACCAGCTGCCAGAGCCAGGATAAAGGGGGTAGTGATCGCCCCGGTTGTAGCACCTGAAGCGTCAAAGGCAAAGTCGTGAAAGAGGGGCCGGTTGATGATGCTCAAAATCAGGATGACGCCGTAGGTGACCCAGAGAACATAGCGCAGGCGGATCTGCTTGATGATGCGCCAGAAACCCACCATGACCAGAAGGCCGACGCCGACAGAGACAACGATGACCATCTGCCATTTGGTGATGGAGAAGGAGGTCAGCTCCTGAACCTGGGCGGCCAGGATTTGCAGATCGGGTTCGGCGATGGAGATAAGAAAGCCTAAAAAGAGGCCGCCGGCAAGAAGAAGGGGCAGCTTGCCTGTATTGACCAGAAAGCGGCCGCCCAGCCGGCCGATAGGGGTTGCCCCCAGATCGACCCCGACCAGAAAGACCGCAAGGCCAATAATGACCAGAAAGGCTCCCAGGAGAAACTGGCCCATTTGCTGTCCGGTCAGCGGGGTTAGCGCGAAGTGCAGGACAATAACGAAGAGGGTAACCGGCAGGACCGCTGCTAAAACCTCTTTAATCTTTTCGGTGAACGTCCCCATGCGGACCCCCTCTTTTTTTGATCTCTCCTATTTTAGCCTAAGTGGCTGAGAATTGCGCACCAGGCCTCTCAGGCCTCAATATTGACAGAAAAGAAGGCATCGGTTAGGATAGCTTCTGCCACGCCTGCGTAGCTCAGCTGGTAGAGCAGCCGCCTTGTAAGCGGCAGGTCGGGAGTTCAAATCTGTCCGCAGGCTCCAAAAACCGCAAGGGATCGGATCCGGTTCCCTTGCGGTTTTTCTTATTTGCTGTACTGAGCCCTTTGGCCGCCCACCAGTTTGGGCCGGTACATAAGAGCTGTCAGTCTGGCCTGGCCGATCAGGCTGACAGCTAATCTGACGGGCCGCTGAACGAAACGGACGTGCATGCCGATTTCCGTGTCCCCAATATCCATACCCAGAGAGGCCTCGATGTGTTCGACCATGACAGGGTCGTCAAAGGCTGCATAGGCGGCCATGGAACAGGCGCCGCCCGCATGGAGGGCCGGGATGACACTGACTTCCTCCAGGTCCCGGTCCAGCATGATCTGACGCTCAAGGACCAGGGCCCGGTTGATGTGTTCACAACTCTGGACGGCCAGGTGGAGCTGATGGCGGCGGATCAGGGGCAGAAGGCTATCGATGACCAGCTGGCCCATCTCCAGGTTTGAAGCCTGGCCGATGGTCCGGCCCAGGATCTCACTGGTGCTGCAGCCAAGGACGAAAAGGTCGCCTGGCCTTGTGTAGCGGGCTTCTGCGATCAATTCCTCACAAGCGGCCTGTAAATCGCGCCGGATCAGGTCCAGCTCCCTGTCAGATGTGTTCATATATACTGCCTCCTCTAAGGTCAGGATTCTTTGTGGTTTTGAGGGTCGTCGCCCCAGAGCAGGAAGCCCATGTTGCGCAGGACGAAGCTGGTGGCGATCTCCACGATCTGTTTGACCGGTTCCCTCATATTGCTGGCAATCCAGTGTTCAATCAGGCCGCGCAGGCCGTTGATGACGAAAATGTAGTAGTACTCGATGCGGCTGACGTCAGTCTCCGATTCCAGGAGAGCCATGCGCTCAATGAGGACATCGTGGCCGGTGGACCAGATCTTGTCAAAGAAAGTACTGTCAGGGTTCTTTAGCAGGACCAGGCTGAGCTGGGGGTTGCTGCGGATGAAATGGAAGACCTCCGTCAGGACGGGCAGGGTAGGGTTGCCCGCTTCATCCGGCTCCACGTAAAGGACACTGTGCTCATCTGCCATGCTCAAATGAATCAGTTCCGCAAGCTGCAGGTAGATGTTGTTTTCCATCTGGATGAAGAGGTCATCAATGTTCTGGTAATGGAGGTAGAAGGTTGTCCGGCTGATGTCGGCTGCCTGGGTCAGTTCTGAAATGGTGATCTCCCGCAGGGGTTTCTCCAGGAGGAGCTCAACCAGGCTCTGTTGAAGAGCCAGGGCCGTCCGCCGGCTGCGCCTGTCTCCGCCCAGGGGCCGGATCATGAGCTTGGGAGGCGGGGAGACCGGCAGTTTCTGTTTTCTCGCGGGGAGGGGTCCGTCATGAGCAGGCATGCTTGCAGCTCCTTTTTAGAATTCGAATTTTTGTGTTTTCTTGTGACAATCGTAACATAATCTTGACAATAATTCGACATGTGTCGATTAAACGACACATGTAGCCATTCCGTTACTTGCTTATGAAATAAGGGCCTCCCTATACTGGACAGGCTAAGCCCAAATGCGCGCCAAGACAGCCTTTGAACAGCAAGGAACCTATGAACAAACTGGCATCACTCATTATCCGATACAGGGGCCTGATCCTGGCCCTCTTTATTGTGCTGTCCCTGGTCAGCGGTTATCTGGCTACAAAGGTTCAAACCAATTTCGATCTCTTCTCCTATGTTCCCAAGGATGTGGCTTCCACGGTCGCTATCGAGACCATGATGGGTGAATACCAGCAGGACATTCCCAACGCTGAGATCGGCATTCCGGATCTGACCATCTCGGAAGCCTTGGCGGCCAAGGCCAATCTGGCAGCCCTGCCCTTTGTCAAGGAAGTCCTCTGGCTGGATGACCAGCTGGATCTGGCCAAACCCCTGGACCTTCACGATCAGAAGGTGGTTGAAGGCTTTTACAAGGAGGGGATGGCCCTCTACCACATCACAGTCGATGAAGATGCCAAGGCCCAGGATGTTCTGACCCGGCTGCAGGAGCTGGCGGGCCCGGATGGTGCGGTCCGGGGTCAGGTAGTGGAGACGGCCCACATGCAACGGGCCATCACACTGGAGATTACCCGGATCACTTTAATTGCAGTTCCCATCGCCCTGATCATCCTTCTGGCAGCCACCAAATCCTGGTTCGAGCCGGCCCTCTTCCTGATCGTCATCTTCGTCGGTGTTCTGCTCAACATGGGGACCAATGTGATCTTCAAGGACGTGTCCTTTATTACCCAGGCGGTCGGATCCATTCTGCAGCTGGCCGTCTCCATGGATTACGCCATCTTCCTCCTCCACCGCTTCAGTGATTACAGGGAAGAGGGCTACCCCATCGCCGAAGCCATGAAAATGGCTATCGTCAAGAGTTTCGCTCCCATTCTCTCTTCGGCTTTGACCACCTTCTTCGGTTTTCTCATGCTGATCTTCATGCGCTTCCGCATAGGGCCCGACCTGGGCATCGTCCTGGCCAAGGGCGTCCTTTTCAGTCTCTTCAGTGTCTTCATTCTCCTGCCGGTTCTGGCTGTATACACATACAAGCTGATTGACAAAACCACCCACAGGAGTTTCCTGCCCTCCTTTAAAGGTTTCAGCCGTCTTGTTGCCAAGATCGGGATCCCCCTCATGATCGCGGCGGCTCTGGTCATTGTTCCCGCCTATATTGGCCAGCGCTCCAACCACTTTCTCTACGGAGCGCAAACTTATCCCCAGGACTCGCGGGAGGCCCGGGACGCCGAGGCCCTGGACGCCCGTTTCGGAGAGAACATGCAGATGGTACTCCTGGTCCCCAAGGGGGAGTGGGCGGCAGAAGAGCAGCTTGCCGAGGATCTTCTGGATTTGCCCCAAATGAAATCGGTCGTGGGCTATGTGACTCAGGTGGGTAATGGAATCCCGCCCGATCTTCTGCCTGACCGGCTTATCTCCGCTCTCATTTCGGACCATTACAGCCGCATGATCCTGATCGCGGAGTCGCCGGCGGAAAGCCCCGAAACCTACGAGCTGGCGGAGACAATCCGGGCCATGGCCGACCAGGCTTACCCGGATCAGGAGACCCACCTGGCCGGGGCCAATTTCGTCCTCCTTGACATGAAGACGACCATCAATCAGGATCTGTCCATTGTCAACGGCCTGGCCATCCTAGCCATCGCCCTGGTCATCATGCTGACCTTCCGGTCTCTGGCCCTTCCGGCCCTGCTGGTCCTGACCATTGAACTCTCGGTCTGGATCAACCTGGCCATCCCCTATTTGACGGGCACCCCTCTCAACTTCATCGGCTACCTGGTCATCAGTACGGTCCAGCTGGGGGCTACAGTAGACTACGGTATCCTCATGGCTCAGCACTACATGGACCACCGCCGCCTTCTCAACCGCAAGGAGGCCGCCATGCGGACTGTTCAGACTGTGGCCGGTTCCATCATCCCGCCTGCCCTGATTCTGGCCTCGGCGGGCTTTGTCCTTTCCTTTGTATCCAGTATTTCGGTCGTCTCCGAGCTGGGCGGCGTTCTGGGGCGCGGAGCCCTGACCTCCCTGGTCATGGTTCTCTTTCTTCTGCCCAATCTGCTCAGGCTCTTCGACCGCTTCATCGAGAAGACCACCATGAAGGTTCAATTCCTCCCGGATCCCCATTCCTACAGGCGGCAATCTTCCAGGGAGGTCTCAGTCAGAGAGGGCGCGAAAGATAAGCGCCCGGCAAAGAGGTACGCAATGAATGCGATCCGTATAAAAAAGAGAAAACGTTCCGGCCGTAAGGCCTGGGCCAGAAGTATCACCGGCTTCCTGCTCCTGGCCCTTTTCCTCTCGGTCATGCCCGGCCTGGTCCAGGCAGACAGGACCAAGGATCTGGTTATCTTTACCAACGGGGATACCAGCAAAAGAGAGGTTGTCTACGCTAAACTGACCGCTTCCGGGGAGGTCTCCCAAATTTACGTGGTCAACCATTTTCATCCCAAGAGGACCATGACTCTGACGGACCACGGGGACTATTCGAGTGTCATTCAGCTGACCGGCAGCACGGCGCCTCAAATGGAAGGGGATCAGGTGACCCTCCAGGATGTTCTGGGGCCCTATTATTACCAGGGCAACATGAAGTCAAGGGATCTTCCCTGGCTCTTCGATATCACCTACAGGCTGGACGGGGAGAAGCAGTCTCCCCGGAGTTTGTCAGGAGCGGCAGGCCATTTGGAAATGGAGCTTGCCATCAGCCGCAACCCCGCCATGGATCCATCCTTCTTCAACCATTACGCCTTGCAGATCAGTATTCCGGTCGACCCGGAACGGGCCCTTATTGAGGCCGCCAGCGAAGGCTTCCTGGTCTCGACGGCCGGGACGGAGCACCAGCTCAATTACATCGTATTGCCCGGCCAGGAAACGGTTATCCGCCTGGTCATGGAGGTCCAGGACTTTGCCATGGGCCAGATAACTCTGGCCGGCGTCCTTCTGTCTTTTGACCTGGATCTGTCGTCCATGGATGATGAACTGGAACCGCTGGATCAGCTCTCGGAGGGGATTGCGGAGTTCGCCAAGGGAGCCGCCCAGCTCAAGGCCGGATACAGGGATCTCATGCAGGCTTTCAAGGAAATCAAATCGGGAGCCGGCCAATTGGCCGACGGCGGCCAGGACCTGGACCAGGGAGTCCAGCTTCTGCGGGCTGGCGCCCGGACCCTCCTTAGCGAGGGCCAGAGGCTCAAATCAGGTTCCCAGGAGATACTGGACGGGTTGACTATGGTCACCGACCAACTCCCGGACGCAGATGTTTTTGAGGGAATTGACATTCCTGAGTTCGGACCGGAGGATCTGGAAAGGCTGGAAGGTATCATCGAGTTTCTGGAATTGCTGCGCTCGGCCCTCCAGGTTATGAGCGGCTATGAGCAGGAACTTGAACAGGTCCGGGTCATCATGCAGGAGCTGATCGCCTTGATACGGGACCTGGATCTGCCCGAGCAGGCCGACTTCCCGGATACAGCTCAGGGTTGGAAGGATTATCTGGAGGGGGACTATGGACTTCCCCTGCCTCTGCCCGACGACGTCTATGAGCAATTGGCTGCTCTGACCCGGCTTTCCAATGATCTGGGCCTTATCAGTCAGGTTCTGGACAGTTTGTTTGAGCTTTTGGACGGTATGGTTGATCTGGACATGGATACCGCTGCCATGCTTGAAAGCCTGGATTCTCTTCTGGTTCAGGCGGAGCAGATCATGGGGCTGATCTCAATGGTAGGCCCCATGTTCAGTCAGTTCGGTGAGCTCATTGACGGCCTCAACCAGCTTCAGCAGGGTTATCAGGAGTTCCATGGCGGTTTGACCCGCTACATCGATGAAGGGGTCGGCGGCCTGGTCCGGGGCCTTGAAGGTACGGAGGGGTCACCCGGCCTGGCGCCCGGAACCAGTGACTATGTCCAGGGTGTCACTTCCCTCAAGGATGGCCTCGACCAGTATTACAGCCAAGGCATGGTTCGCTTTGCCGGCGGTCTCAACCAGCTTTCTGCCGGTGCCGCGCTCATGAGCGATGAAACGGGCGATCTGCGCACTCTCTTCGAGGAAGCCATAGAGGAAAAACTGGCGGAGTTCAGCAATGAGGGCTTTGTCCCTGTTTCCTTCGTTTCCAGCCTCAACCGGGAAGTATCAAGCCTTCAGTTCGTCTTGATGACAGAGGAAATTCCCCCTGCCCGTTAGGGAGGCCCTGGGATAAGAAAAGGCACCGGCTGCAGCCAGTGCCTTTTTTGATGAAGTCCTGTCAGAGGACTTTATTTGGTCCGTTTGAGAACGGTCACATCCGAACCGTCGTAGAGCGTAAGGGTGTCGCCGGAAATCTCGTAACGCATCACTGTCTCTTCCTTCTGGCCGAAGAAACTGACCGTCAGGGTCAGTTTGTCGCCGGAAGTCTTGTACTTGGTCTTCAGCAGATTCATGAGCTCATACATACCCTTGTGCTCATCGGGTGTCCCCTTGGGAGCTTCATAGGTCAGGGTGCCGCCCTTGAAATTGAAGATCATCCCCTCGTCGTAGTCGCTCCATCCTTCCGTATCAACAACCGTCCATTTGCCGGCGATGCCGCCCTTGCCGCCTCCGCCCAGGGTCAGGACCAGGGCAAGGACGATGATGAGGACCAAGACACCCGCGCCGATACCGATCATCAGGCCGGTCTTTTTCTTCTTGGGAGCCTGGGGCGGATAGCCGTAAGGAGCCTGCGGCTGATAGGGGGCCTGCTGGGGCGCGTAGGCCTGAGGCGGCTGCGCGTAAGTCTGCTGCTGGACCGGGGCCGGGGGCGGCGCGTAGGTCTGTTGGGGTGGTGGTGTGTAAGCCGCCGGAGCCGGAGGCGGTATAGGTTGGGGTGTTTCTGGCACAGGGGGCGCTGCCGCCTGGGGGGCTTCCGAAGCCGCCGGGACTTCATTGGCCTTCAAGGGATTGCCGCAGGTCGTGCAGAATGCCGCTTCGTCAGCGTTTTGGGCTCCGCAGTTGGTACAAAACATGGTCAGATCCTCCTTGGGGATGGGAGTGGCCCTTTTTGGAACCACAGCCAGGTGCGCCGCAAGCGGCACGCAGGGCAGTCACAATTTATTTATTCTTGTCCGAAAGCAGTTGCCGGATATCCTGCAGAAGCGAAAGCTCTGACTCTTGCGGCTCTGCCTCCGGAGCTTCGGCCGTTTCCTCGGTTTTTTTCCTGCGCATCTTGTTGACCGCTTTCATGACCAGGAAAAGGAAGAAAGCGACGATCAGGAAGGTGATCAGGGATTGGATCAGCTGGCCGTAAGTGATGGCAACTTCCTCAGACACTCCCTCAACTCCCTGTTTCAGGACGATCTTCAGATAGGAGAAATCAATCCCGGCTGTCAGAAAGCCGATGATGGGCATAAGGATATCGTTGACAACGCTGTCAACGATGGCCTTGAAGGCAAGACCTAAAACGAAGCCGATGGCGGCATCCATGACAGAGCCATTGGCGATGAATTCCTTAAATTCCTTGATCATAAAACAGTAACCTCCATGCTGATCGGACTTGCTGATACACAAAGAGAGTATAACAAAAGATGCTTAATGAACGGTACAAATGTTCCGATTCCTCTGGCTGAAAAGGAAACTCAGCCGCGGGCGAAAGGGCGGATGCCGGCGGGCTCTTTGCCGGCCTCATAGCTGAGAGCCACGGTGAAGCGGCAATCGGCCTGCTTGCCCAGTTCCTCCAGACGGTTCAGAAAGGCGATCAGCTCGGATGGTTTTTGCCTGCCCGCGATCTGAAAGATGCAGTCGATATAAACGTGGGTGATATCGTAGTCTTTGGCGTTCATGCCGGCCAGAAAAGCCAGGAGCTGACCGAAGTCCTGGACAGGGTATTCCTTGATATCAATGCGGCGGACTGCGTGGGGGACCAGATGGTCGCCGAATCCGTACTCGATAAAAATGATATTGGCGTTCTTATCCGCCGCCTTGCCTGCCATTTCCTCCAGCATGCGCGGCGTTTTCCCTGAACCTTTCCCTCCGACAATGGCGTCAACGTACATATCTACCTCCCGTAGCCTTTTTGAAGGCAGTCCGCCTGCAGAAAGAGAGGCGGATCCGCTTGTCTTTATCATACGCTATCAGGCCTCCCTTGTGTGCCTTCTTGTGGTGCAGGAGTGTTTTTCGGACCATTGTGGATTTTTTTATTGCATGTCAGCACAATGTTCAGTATTGTGTAGGTACAGAGAAAGACAGGAGGCAGCCCATGACCCTGAGAGACTTTCAAGTGGATGATTTGCGAGATGCCGTTGAGGGGATGTGCGAGCCGGGAGCCTGTGAAATGCCGGCCGATGTCCTGGCCGCCATGGAGGCAGCCCTGGAAAAGGAAGACGGGGATAACGCCCGCTCCGTTCTCAGGGAGCTGCTGGACAACTACCGGATCGCCAGGGAGGAGCGGATCCCCATCTGCCAGGATACGGGCATGGTGGTGGTCTTTCTGGATGTCGGCCTGGATGTCCGCCTGATCGGCGA
>JBBAEW010000008.1:0-50337 GCA_041655695.1 Saccharofermentanales bacterium | reverse complement strand
TACGACTGGGATGACCGTTTTTTCCATGCCTCCGACTACTTTGAACAGATTTATTCCTACGCAGAGGAACTGATCCAGAAGGGTCTGGCCTTTGTCTGCGAGCAGACGGCCGAACAGGTCCGCGAATCCAGGGGCACTCTGACTTCGCCCGGAAGCGACAGTCCCTGGCGCAGCCGGCCGCCTGAGGAATCACTGGATCTCTTCCGCCGTATGCGGGCCGGGGAATTCCCCGATGGCCGCTATACCCTGCGCGCAAAAATAGATATGAGTTCCGGCAATATGAACATGCGCGATCCTGTCATCTACCGGATCCAGCATGCCCGACACCATCAAACAGGCGACCAGTGGTGCATCTACCCCATGTATGATTTCGCCCACCCCATCAGCGATTCCCTGGAAGCCATCACTCACTCCCTTTGCTCGCTTGAGTTTGAGGATCACCGGCCGCTCTTCGACTGGGTCATCAACAACTGTTCGCTCCCGGTCAAAACGCGCCAGATCGAGTTTGCCCGCCTGGACATCAACTACACGGTCATGAGCAAGCGCAAGCTGCGTTCCCTGGTCGAGGAAGGCCTGGTTGACGGCTGGGATGACCCCCGCCTGCCAACCCTCAGCGGCCTCAGAAGGCGCGGCTACACCCCTCGGGCCATCCGGGATTTCAGCGAGCGCAACGGCGTATCCAAGGTGCCCAGCATGGTTGATATCCGTTTCCTGGAGCACTGCCTGCGCGAGGACCTCAATCAGCGGGCTCCCCGGGCCATGGCCGTCCTGGATCCCATCCCCCTGACCATCGTCAACTACCCGGAAGACCGCCAGGAGACCTTCTCCGTCGAGAATCTGCCGGGCCAGGAGGAGTATGGTAAGCATGACATAACGTTCTCTCGTCATCTCCTTATTGAAAGAGATGATTTCCAGGAGAATCCGCCCTCTAGGTTCTACCGCCTCTTCCCCGGCAATGAGGTGCGCCTGCGGGGCGCCTACATCATCCGCTGCACCGGCTGTGTCAAGGATGAGGAGGGCAGGATCGTCGAAGTCCTGGCCGAATACGACCCCGAAACCCGGGGCGGATCGGCCCGTGAAGGTCAGAGAGTCCGGGGCACTATCCACTGGCTGGATGAGAAAACCGCTGTCAAGGCAAAAGTCCGCCTCTACGACAATCTCTTCACCGTTGAATCACCCGATGACGACGAGCGGGATTACCATGAGCTCCTCAACCCCCAGTCAATGACCCTGATTGAGGGCGCCAGGGTCGAGCCCTGGCTGGCTTCCGACATCTCCCACATCGGCTACCAGTTCATGCGCCTGGGCTACTTCATCCACGACTGCAAGGACTCCGGCCCTGACAGCCTGGTCTTCAACCGGTCGGTCCAGCTAAAGGATTCCTACAAAATCTGAAACCCATGAAAAAGCCCCCGGCAGTCCGGGGGCTTTTTAGCCGGATCATCCGCCCTTTAGTGGCGGATGATTTTCTTGGCCGTTGTCTTGGGGAATTCGCTGTCGCGAAGTGAGGTTGACCGCACCGTCTTGTAGGCAACCAGGCCGCTGTTGACCTCTTTGACCACCTGGTCAATCTTTTCCTTGACCTTGTCATCCGTCAGGGCCAGACCCTTGAGGTCGGGGTCCTCGTCGACCGCCTCACGGTCGGGGAAGATTTCGGCATGGATGATGCTGTCGCCGTCTTTGCGCTCCTTGCCTGACACGACTGCCTCGGCAATCAGGGGGTGCTGGGTCAGGAGGAATTCAATCTCCTCAGGGAAGACGTTCTTGCCGTTCTTGGTCACGATCAGGTTGGCCTTGCGGCCGGTGATGATGACGAACTGCTTGGGATCCAGGTAGCCGTAGTCGCCGGTATGGAACCAGCCGTCCTCATCGATGACCTCACGGGTCGCCGCCTCGTTCTTGTAGTAGCCCAGCATGACGTTGTCACCGCGGCCGGCAATTTCCCCGATTCCGTTCTCGTCGGGATCCAGGATCTTGATGTCAACACCGGGCAGGGCCAGGCCGGCCGACCGGTTGTTGAAATAATGGGTGCGGTTGAGGGCCAGGATAGGCGCGCACTCAGTCAGGCCGTAGCCCTGGATGCAGCCGAAGCCCAGGTCCTGCATATCACTCATAAGCTCGGGGGCGATAGCGGCGCCGCCGGCGATCAGGAGGCGGATATTGCCGCCGAAGTTCTCGTGTACGGAACTGAAGATCTTGCGGCGCAGGTCAATGCCCACCTTGCGCAGGCCCTTGGTCAGTTTGAGACCCAGTTTGAATTTCTTGGCCAGTTCGGGGTCGCCCTTGACCTTTTTCATGATGCCCCGGTGGAAGGCTTCCATCATGAGGGGAACCACCAGGACGATGGAGGGCTTGGCCTCCTGCATGTTGGGCACGATGTAGCGGAGTCCTTCGCAGATGGCGACTGAACAGCCGCGGTAAAGAGGACACAGGTAGCCGCAGGTGCACTCGTAGGTGTGGTGGATGGGCAAAACAGAAAGGAAGACATCGTCAGGGCCGATGTAGGTCATGGAGCACATGCCCATGAGATTCTTACAGATATTCTTGTGGCTGAGCATGACCGCCTTGGGGTTGGAGGTAGTCCCTGAGGTGAAGAGCAGAATCTGCATGGCTTCAGGGTCGATGGGCAGGTCATCGTAGGCCCGGTCACCGGCCTGGTAGGCCTCTGCCCCCTCCTTCAGGATATCCCAGAAATAGAGGTCGGATTCCCCTTGCTCCGGCAGGTCGAAGCCGATATAGTGCCTGACGCCGGGGATCTGGTCCCGGATGCTGTCGACTACGTCCTTCTTGCCCTTGGAAAAGAGGAGAACGTCGGCTTCCGAACTGGTGACCAGGTTGACCACTTCATTGGCCGGCTGTTCCTTGTCCAGAGGCACCACGACAGCCAGGCCGCTGACGACTGCCAGATAGGTCACGTACCACTCGTAGCGGGTCTCAGCGTAGATGGCCACACGGCTTTGGGCCGTGACGCCCAGCTTCATGAGGCCGGTCCCCAGGTCCCGGACATCCTTGGCAAACTGCCCGTAGGTGACAGGCTTATAGGGCCTCTTATGATCGATCCGCAGCTCGGCTGCCTCCTGGGACCGGGGAGCGATTTCCCGCGCCGCGATGGGGTCCTTTGTCAGATAAGCCGTCCGGCTGCCGTAGAGGGCCTCACTTTGGCGGAGCATGTCGCGCAGATCCGTGATCTCCCGCACCTCTTCCAGCGGATATTTGTAAACGTTCTTAGTCATGGGTTAGCCTCCCAACCATTTAGTTCAATTTATTTTACTATTTTACATTTGTCTCCTCGAAAAGGTCAAGAAACAAAGTGTGAACAGGGAAGATTGCGAAGGTCAGCTGGTCTGCTTGATATAGTGCTCCACTGCCTGGATCAGCTTGTCCAGAAAGGCCCCTTCTCCCAAGGTGTTAATTTTGAAAAAGACCGCCTGGCTGCCCCCTGAGGTGATGGCCGACAAAAAGAGATTATTGCCCTCGCCCACCAGGGTCAGGTTCAGGCTGACGCGGTTGCCTCCCATATAGCTGTAGCGTTCGTAAACACGTGTAGCGATGCGGACGGTCCCCCGGCTCACTTGGCTGCCGTCTTCGTAAGAGGCTGAAATACTGCCCCTTGTTATGTCTTCGTGGAGATACTCCAGGAAGCCGTCGAAATGACCGGTCAGTGACCTTTCGTATTTTGCCATGATCAAGGCCCCTCTCTTATAACTTTTTTTACACCTGAACATTATAGGCTCTTGACATAAAAAGGTGAAGGGGTTTGCCTTCTCCTCCCCGCCGCCTTATGATTTTGTCAGGATTCCGAGAGAGAGGTAATTGCCTTGCTGGAGATCGAATTGAAAGCGGCCCTGGATGCCCGAATGGCAGAAGGCCTTGAAAAGAGACTTGCTGGTCTGGGTTTTTATTTTGATGGAATGGCCCTGGAAAAGGACATCTATTATTCAGCGCCTGACCGGGATTTTCTGGCAAGGGATGAAGCCCTCCGCATTCGGGAGCTGTCAAGTGACGGAAAGCAGGAGACCTGGGTTACCTATAAGGGTCCCAAGGAGGATCCCCTCTCCAACACCCGGCTGGAACTCGAAAGCCCGGTGGGAGACGGAAAGAAGATGGCTGAGATTTTCACGGCTTTGGGCTACCAGCCCATTCTCGATGTAAGTAAAAGCCGCCGCCACTACAAGGGCCAAAGAAACTTCGGGGAAATCACTCTCTGCCTGGACCGGGTTGAAGGCCTGGGTTCCTTTATCGAACTTGAAGTTGTGGCCCCTGGCTCTGTGACACACAAAGAGAGGGAAGGCATCCGGGATGGCTTGCTTTCCCTCCTGGATCAGCTTGGGATCAGCCGCAGCAGCCTGACCCGTGAATCCTACCTGGAGCTGCTGATAAAGGCCGCCAGATCGTAGAAGTCCTGCCAGGGTCTGTAGGGCACGCCCTGGCTGTCAAGGAGGAGGGCCAGCTTATCCCGGGCAAAGACCACCTGGGAAGCCAGGGCCATCCGCCGGTCGGTATAGCCGTCTCCTGCGCAGATGGCCTTCCGGTAATCATAGCGGGCCATGACCCGGGTCTTTTCCATGAGATCGCCCTCGGCTTCATAGGGTGACCGGAGGATGATCCGGTCACCTCCACAGTCCGTTTCAACACTGTAGACATCAAGCAGGCGGTCCCTGTAAGGGGCCAGTTTTTCGTCAATACAGGGCTTCAAACCGCCGGAGATGACCACGACCGGGATGCCCTGGCTGGCCGCGGTGTCCAGGAGGGCTTCAAAGCCCGGCCGGATGGGAACCCCCCGGACATAGGCCTTGATGGCTTCCAGCCTCTCGCAGGCAATCAGGCCGAAGGCCAGATGGAGGGTATCGGCCAGGCTGCGCTTGCCCTCCCTCATCTCCGCCTCCTTTTCAGCATAAAGGGCGGGATCGATACAGAGGCGCATGGCGCCCTCCAGGGTTTCCTCGGAAGTGATAGTCCCGTCGAAGTCCAAAAAGAGGATGCGATCGTAACTCTTCATCACTTCATGAGATCGAAGTTCTTCAAAACGTCCGGATCCAGCATCTCTGCCATCCGCATCAGTTCCTTGTGGCTCTTGGCGTATTCAAGCAGGCTGATGCCCTCGACTGCGGCATCAATGGCCTGCCGCATGGACCTGGCTCCTGCCAGACTCCCGTCGGGATGGCCGTGCACGCCGCCGCCCGCGGCCAGGATGATGTCCGTTCCCAGGGCATCGATCATGTTCTTTACGACCAGCTGGGTGGTCCCCCCGGAACAGGCGTACATCATGGGCTTGATGTGCCACCAGGGCTGGGTGAAGAACTTGAAGCTGCGGTAGAAGGTCTTGTAGGGAATGGGGAATTTGCCCCAGGGGTGGCCGTTGATCTGGAAATCCCCTCCGGCCAGGCGGGTCAGCTTGCCGATGACCAGGGGCGCCGAGATACCTGTGTAGGTGGAACCGGCGTAGGCGCCGACAAAATCCACATGGGCCAGGATGGGAACCTGGATCTCCGGATCCTGGGCCAGCATCTGCAGGACACCGTGGCCTGCCGTGTAGACATTGAGCATGAGGCAGTTGGCGCCGCAGTCAATGGCCCGCATGGCATTGTCGCGGATCTTCTCCATGCGGTCGGTGATGTTGACCGCGTAGAGGGTGTGCTCCCCCGTCTCCTCATAGGCCCGCTTCTCCATGGCCATGAAACGGGTCACCCGCTCCTCCAGGGGGCAGAAGGCTTCATCCGCCGGCAGGAGTTCGTCATCTTTGATGATATCGACGCCGCCCTTGGCCGCCTGGTAGAAGATCTCAGCCCCTTCCTCGGGCGTCCAGCCCAGGTTGGGCTTGATCATGGCATTGAGCAGGGGGCGGTCGGGAACACCCAGCAGCTCCCGCAGGCCCTCCACCCCGTATTTGGGGCCTGGGAACTTGTCCACATAACGCTTGGGGAAAGCCACGTCGATCCACTTGAGCATGCCGGAGGCGGAGATATTCCCGAAGATGGTGGTCAGCATCATGGAGAGGCTGGACCCGAAATTGTCCATGGGGAAGGCGATCTGGAGGATGTAAAGGGGCGGCAGGTCTTCCACGTAATCCGCGCCCGCGTCAGGCACTTCATAGATGGCGACCACCTGGGCGCCGAAGCGCTTCTGCTTTTCCAGCGAATCCGCCCCAACCTTGATCCAGGTCCCGGTTGTCTGCTCGGCGGCGATAGCCAGAGCCAGCCGTTCCACATTACTGGTTTTGATCCGCATCTGGAAGGTCCCGATGACGTAGTCCTCGCTGAAGGCCACCTCCGGGAATGCGTGAGCCATATTTTCCACTTCAAGTTTTCTGATCATGATTTGCGCTCCTGCTTATTTTTCAATATTGGAGAAGACCTCATCAAAGGCCTCCAGGGTTTCGGCGATGGTCTCCTCGTTGTCGGCCATGCTGGTGTAGATACGGCTGCCGGCCAGAGTGATGACTCCGTTGGCGGTCAGGGCCGCCCCGAAGGCCTCGATGCTGTGCTGGCGTTCAGGGATCTTCCTGAAAATGTCGGGGTCCGCGACTGACAGGTACATGACGCCCGAAACCTCAAAGTGAACAATGGAGCCGGTATTCCAGGTGACAAAGGGCAGGCCGTGCCGGTCGATCAGGGCCTGGATTCCCGCGCAGAGCCTGTCCCCGTTTTGGCCTGCCTTCAAGGCGGCATCCTGCTCGATGATTTCCTTGATGGCGAAATAGCCGGCCGCGCAGGAAAGGGGATTGGCTGTCAGGGTTCCGCCCACATAAGCCCGCTTCTTGCCGGCTTTGACGCCGGCCGCCATACAGCTCATGATGTCGGCGCGGCCGCCGACGCCTCCCGCCATGGGGAAGCCCCCTGAAACAATCTTGCCCAGGACCGTCAGATCGGGGATGACCCCGAAGTAACCGGCCGCCCCGCCCGGGCCCACACGGAAGGCCGAGACCACCTCGTCAAAGATCAGGAGGGCGCCGAATTCGTCGCAGAGCTCCCGGGCTTTGGCGCAATAATCGAAAGGCATCATGCGGGTGCCGCTTTCAGGGCCGATGGGTTCCAGGATGACCGCGGCCGTCCCGCCTTCCTTCTCGTTGGCCAGGAGGGCCTGGCGCAGGGACTCAATATCACCCGGGTAGCACTCAGTGGTATGGGCCGAGCATTCCCTGGGAATGCCGTGGGCCTCGAAGGTTTTGGTCTGGGGGATATGGAGCGAATAGACCAGCTGATCGCTCCAGCCATGGTAGGCGCCGCCCATCTTGATGATTTTGGGCTTGTCCGTGAAGGTCCGGGCCACCCGGATGGCCGCCATATCCGCCTCGGTTCCGCTTGCGAAGCAGCGGTACTGCTCAATCCAGGGCATGCACTGGTTGATGATCTTGGACAGCTTGAGCTCATACTCGTGAAAGAGGCCCGTCACCGCTCCATGCTCCCGGATAACCTGGATGACCTGGTCGGTGACCGGTTTGTAGTTGCTGCCCAGGAGAGTGGGGCCGCCCGCCTGAAGGTAATCCACGTAGCGGTTGCCGTCGACATCGTAAAGGTAGGGACCCTCGGCCCGGTCAATGGCCAGGGGGAAGGGATAATTGAAGGCCAGGTTGTGCTGGACGCCGCCGGGGATGTACTCCCTGGCCTCCGTGATGATCTCCTTGGACCGCCTGCATTTGGTGTGAAAATAATCCATGTAGCGGGCCATGGCCTCCGGCTTGATGGAATAGAGCCTGTCATTGACCAGCCGGTCCATCCTGGCCGCGATATCGTCGACGTCGGGCCACCTGGAAATACTGTAATGGGCTTTCATGCTTGCGTTTCCTCCCTTGGATCCAAATCCTTATTTATCCAGCTTGGTTTCTTTGGCCAGGAACATGAGGCCGATGCAAAGAGCGCTGATGGCGGTCATGAGAATCATGATGTTCAGGTGGTTGGCACCGAAGAGAGAGGAGATCCCAAGCAGAACCACCCCGCCCACGTTGCCCGCGAACATGAGGAAGCCTTCACTGGTTCCCTCCGAGGCCGGGTAGGCCGCTTCCGCCGCGAAGGTCAGGACCACCGGGGCGCTGCCGATGGTGAAAAACCCATAGAGGAGGCCGGCCGCCAGCATGCCGGGGAAGCCATTGAGAAGCATGAAGAGGGCAAAACCCACAACCCCCGCGATGTTGCAGATGATCATGTAGGGCAGGCGGCGATGGCGCTTGTCCCTGTCTGAAAAAGCGGCGATGATCAGGCTGCCGGCGATACCGGCAATCAGGATGCCCACACCGACAATGCCCGCCCCGGTGGGATCCACCTTGCCGCCGGTCATGGAGCTGATGATGGGCTCAATCATGGTGAAGAAGGTGTTGAAGACACCCAGCATGAAGAAGAAAACCACCAGGGTAATGAGGAAATTCTTGCGCTTCAAGGCGATCCGGAAGCCCTCGCCGAAACTGGCCCGATGGGCGTCCTCCTCGGCACAGGGGGGCGTAGGCGGTTTTTCTTTGGCCAGGACCAGAAAGAGGATGGCGCCTGACAGGGCGGCGATACCGTAGATCAGCAGGATGGTCCGGATGCCCATGCCGCCGTCCAGGAGCAGGGGGGTCAGGAGCAGGCCGATGCCCATGCCCAGGTAGTTGGCCAGAAGCCCCACCCCGTTGGCTGTGGCCCGCTCGTTTTCGGGGAACCACTTGCCGGCCACCAGGCCGGGCGCGTTGAGGATGAAGGGCTGGGCAATGGCGAAACCGACCGTCATGACCAGAACCACCGTGTAGTTGTCGCCCAGGATGCCGCGCAGGAGTCCGCAGACCCCCATGAGGCCGGCTCCGAAACCGACGGCTTTCTTGAAGCCGAATTTCTCGAAAGCCGCCATGGAGGGAATGGACAGGATGATCATGCCGGCCATGAAGATAATGGACAGAAGGCTGATGGCTGACTCTCCCTCAGCGGCGTCCTTGAAACCGTAGAACTGCCAGGCCGCGGTCGTAATGGAGAAGAAGGTGGCCCAAAGCAGCTGGATCATGGCCGTGATCAGAAGATAGGAGGCCAGTACGACATAGCGGTAGCCGTAAACCTGGTAGGCCCCGCTGTTTTTTTCCAGTTCTTCCATGGTGTGTCTCCTTGAAGTTTAGCCGTTCAGGGCCGCGAAGGATTTCTTGTTGTCTTTGTAAAGGTTCTTGAATACAGGATAAATCTTATCGTAGACCGCCGTATGCTCGGGCTTGGGGTAATAATGCCCGCTGACGCTGATGGCGTCTTTGACATGCCGGATATCCTCCAGGAGGCCGAAGCTGACCGCCATGAGGGCGGCAGCTCCCATAGCCCCGACATGCCTGGGGTTCTCCACGGTCTCCACCTGACGGCCCAGTACATCCGCCAGGATCTGGCAGACCTGGGGCGACAGGGCGCTGCCTCCGGTAAAACGGACCACGGGCGCTGTCTTAAAGCATTTTTCCGTCGCTGTCAGCATCCAGCGCATGTGGAGGCAGACCCCCTCGATGACCGCCTTGATCAAATCACTGCTGCGGTTGTCCACATCGACATTGAAGAGGACACCGCGGGCATGGGCATCTTCAAAGGGGCAGCGGTTGCCGTGCATCCAGGGGGAGAAAACGACGCCGTTACTGCCGGCGGGCGTGTCCTTGATGTATTCAAAGAGGTCCTTGTATTCAGCCACGGGGGTGTGGCCCAGTCGTTCCTTGACCCACTCCATGCACTTGCCGGCTGTCTCACTTTCTGCCACGTAATTGTAGGTTTCCGGGTCAGCCCCCACGATACTGCCGATCAGGTTCTCCAGGTCCAGGTGGAGTTTGTCGACCGTGGTGCAGACCCAGCCCGAGGTGCCGGAATAGACATGCACGTCGCCCACATCCACGCAGCCCGACCCAATCTGGCAGAGACTGACATCGCCGCCTCCCGCAATAACGGGTGTTCCCTCCCGAAGGCCTAACTCCGCGGCTGACTCCGCCGTCAAGCCGCCCAGCTGGTCCGTAGCCTCACAGAGTTCAGGCAGGTGGTCCATGTTGACGCCCAGCATCTTGCAGAGACTCTTGCTCCATTGGCGCTTTTTTACGTTGTAGAGGAAGGTCAGGCTGGCGTCATCCCGCGTGGTCTTCAGGGTGCCCGATGCCCGGAAGGTCAGGTACTGCTTGGCATCCACCCATTTGTAAACGCGGGCAAAGAGTTCCGGCTCGTTTTCCTTGACCCAGAGATACTTCCAGCCGGGATCTTTGGCACTGCCCGATACGGCCCCGGTCGTGCGCAGGTAACGCAGCACCCGCATCAAATTGAGGCCTTCAACCTTCAGGCCCCGGCACATGCCCTCTTCAAACTGCTTGTGAGCCCGGGTGTCCATACAGGACATGGAGGGGCGCAGGGGCCTGCCCTTTTCATCCAGAAGAACTACGGTCTGCATCTGGGAGCAAAAAGAGATGCCCTGAATCTCCTCCGGGGCAGTCTTTGTGTTGGCCAGCAGCTGACGGGTGGTCTGGCAGATGACGGACCACCATTCCTGGGGATCTTGTTCGACGCCGCCATTGTCCAGGACCTTGAGTGAGTAGGAACCTACCTCGCCGGCCAGGAAGCGGACGTTTTTCTCTTTGGAAATCTCGAACAGGCATGTCTTCAGGCCTGTTGTTCCGACATCATAGGCGATAACCTTCATCTTGCTTGGCCTTTCCGAATCATCTTCGTATCACTGGATTGAGCTGTTTGCCGGGAATCGGTCGGTTTTGATGTCTTCCTTTGTGCTAATAACTATACTCGCATCTAATTTTAGTGTCAAGTATAATAATATTCTTGCTTTACCCCGTCCTTTTTCGTGTATAATGCGATCATGTCATATTCGAGAAGAGAGCTCAACAAGATTGAATCCCGCAAACGCATCCTGAAAGCGTCGCGGAGGCTCTTTTCCGCGCAAGGCTATGAAGAGACCATGATGGAGGAGATCGCCCGCCAGGCCGAGGTCTCCAAGGCCACTGTCTACAACTATTTCCCCAACAAGGAGAGCCTCCTGATAGGGATTGTCGACGAAGTGGCCGACCGGGTTGAAGAGCTCCTGGAGCTCAATCCGGCCGACGGTTCCAACTGCCTGCAGCGGGTCCAGATCGTCCTGGAGGAAATCGTCGACGCCAGCCTCCAGTACCCAGACCTGTCCCGCCGGATCGCCTACCTGAATGCCGATAGGGGGAGCCCCCTCTTCGGAACCTGGCAGGAAATAGAAACCATCCTCATGCAATTGATCCTGACTGCCCAAAGGGAAGGCCTGCTCGACGCCCAGGCCGACGCCAGGGATATCCAGGACCGGGTCATGGGCATCTACCTGATCGCCCTCTTTCAGTGGACCGCCCAGGATCTGGAAAAGGCCGGTTCCCTCAAAGCCAAACTGACCCGCAGCTTCGAAGCTCTCATGGAGCCCTACCTGACCTCCAGCCCTACTTGATCAGGGCAGACAAGGCCTTGAACTCGGGAGTCCCCGACACCTTCAAAAGATCAAAGACGACCGTCTCCGTATTGGTGATGACCCCTCCCATGGACTGAATCAGATCCAGGCCGTTGAGGTAATTATCCCGGGTCCTGGAGGTCACGGCGTCACGGACCAGAAAAACCTGATAGCCGGCTCCCAGAAGATCACGGGCGGTCTGGAAGACGCAGACATGGGTTTCCATACCGCTCATGAGGATTTTCTTCCTCCCAAGACGGCCCAGGGCTTCACTGACCTGTTCGGTACAGGCCGTGAAGCTCATTTTGGTATAAAGCTCCTCCGGCCTGATCCATTCTGAAAGTTCCTCAACCGTGGGGCCCAGCCCCTTGGGGTACTGTTCCGTTACCAGCAGGGGGAAAGCCAACTGCCTGGCCGTCTGGAGCAGGATCCGGTTGTTTCGGATGACCTCTTCCCGGTCAGGCATGACCCGGGCCAGGCGATCCTGAATATCGATGACCAGCAAAAGGGTCTCTTCACGCTTCAAAGTGTACTGATCCATGGGTCCCTCCCCGAAAAATGACAGGTCTTCTCTTTCGATCCTATCAAAAAAAGACAGACCCGGCGAGGAGGAAACGGTCAGGGCCGCCTCCTGTCAGTCCAGGACCACCTGGATCAGGCCCTCTTCCAGCCGAAGCCGGGTTCCGTATTCCTGGCTCAGAGCCTGGAGGGTCTCAAAGACGGCACGGGTTGTCGCCTCATCCGCTTCGTGCGGCATGCCCTTGTAGACCTTGTCCTCGGCATAAAAGCCCAGCTCGATGGGTTTGATGGACACTTTCTTGAGCGACCCGCCCTCGAACTCCAGCAGGGGCATGAGGCCCTTGTAGTATTTGTCTTCCGTCTCCAGGCCGCGGGTTCCGTTCTGCGATCGGATGGCCTCAGCTTCCTGGATGGTTTTATCGGGCGAAATACCGAACTTCTCGTAGTAGTCCAGGGGGACATACTCCATGCGGTCCACCTGAAAGATGAAGTTGGCGATGGAATAGAAAATGGGCTTGCCCCGGTAAATCTCGATGGCCTTGACCTGATGGGTGCCGCTGCCGGCCACGGCACTGGCCCCCCAGTCAATGCAGGCTCTGGCAAAGGTTTCAATAAAGAAGTCAGGTTCTTCGTCCAGTGCACCCTTAATCTCATGGGAGTGGAAGCAGACGATGACATAATCGGCTTCCTTTTTGGCTTCCTGGATGGCCAGACGCATGCGCTCCATATCCACAGGATTAGGATCCGATTCCTTGCCTTCCGTCTCTCCCAGCTTGAAATCCAGGTTCCCCAGGGAAAAGATGCCGGGTTTGGTCAAGGTGTAGCCGCCCTTTTTGGAGTTGTTGATACGGCCGTTGATATGGGTCTCATGGGCAATTTCTTCAAGAACTTTCATGTGCTCCTGGTTTACGACGTAGGTCTCCGTGTGGCGCAGCATATTGAGCCCCGGCCTGGCCGGAATCTTCGCGCCCGCGCCGCCCGCCCGGGCCGCGTCATCACAGGTGGAGGAAATGCAAAGAACCGCCACCCGGCCCTTGTCCCCTGAAACCATGGCCGGAGCAGTGGCCTCCTCCAGGCTCATGCCCGCCCCGCAAACCGGTTTATCCCGTTCCTTGAGAGCCTGGAGCGTGCTCTCCAGACCGCAGTAGCTGAAGTCCATGGTGTGGTTGTTTGCGAAGCAGTAGCAGTTGAAGCCGAAGCGGTTGATGTCGTCCAGCCGGGCAGGCAGGCCGGTCAGCCAGATACCCCCGCAAAAGGTCGAGGCGAAACACTGGTTGTTGGAAATAACCATTTCCAGGTTATTGATCCGGACATCGGCCTGACCGATAAAAGTCCGCAGAGGCTCCAATCCCTCATAGCCGTCGGGAATAGGCTGCATGAGAATGGAATCGCCTGTGATACATACTTTGGTTGTCATCTTTCTGTCTCCTCCTGAATAGTCGCAAGTCCCGTCACAGATCGATCCGGATCAGGCCCTGGTCGCGGCGAAAGCTTGTGCCGTAAGGCTGGCTCAACGTTTTGAGTTTTTGGTAAATAAGATCAAATGCCGGGCCCTCCGCCAGGCGGGGCAGGCCCTTCAAGCCCGGACCCAGGTCGAAACACAGTTCAACAGGGGCCAGGGCAATCTCCGCCAGCCGGCCTCGGTCAAAGGATAAGGTAGGAACCAGACCCAGGTAATTGCTCCGATCGGTCTGCAGACCCCGGGTTCCCTTGGCCGAGCGGACGGCCAAAGCCTCCCCGGCACTGTAATGCGGCGGGACCCGGTATTTTTCATAGAAATCCAGGGGCAGTTCTGCCACCTGGTCGGACCGGAAAATGAAGTTGGCGACCGAGTAAAAAATGGGGGCGCCCCGGTAGATCTCGACGGCCTTGATCTGGTGAGTGCCGCTGCAGATAAGAGCGGAGGCTCCCTGGTCGATACAGCGGCGGGCAAACTCTTCCAGAAAATAGTCGGGCTCTTCATCGCTGGCACCCTTGATCTCATGTGAATGGCAGGACACCACAACCACGTCAGCCTCCTGGCGCGCTGCCCGGATGGCCGCCTCCACCCGCAGGCAATCGGCCTCCCGGGGCCGGGTCATCTTGCCGGGCTCCCCGCCCTCCGCAAAGCGGATCGGACCAAGATTGAAGATCCCCGGCTCCGTCGGGGTGTAGCCGCCCCGTTTGGAATTGTCCAGACGCCCGTTGATGCTGGTTGCCGCGGCAACGGCTTCCAGGGCTCTCATCTGCTGCGGCCTCACAGTGAAGACTTCCTCATGGTCCAGACGGTTGACGCCTGGCCTGCCAGGGAAGGGGCCGTGCCCCAGACCGGCCTTGGCCGAGGGGTCAGCCGTCGCGGTGATGGAAATGAAGGCCGCTCGGCCCGCGGGGGAGTCCACCAGGCGATGCCGGCTTGCCTCTGCCAGGTCACAGCCCGCCCCGCTTGCCTGGAGACCGCGGCCGGCAAGGGCCTCCAGTGTAGCAAGGAGGCCGCCGTAGGAATAATCCATGGAATGGTTGTTGGCAAAGCTGTAGTGATGGAAGCCGAAGATCTCAAGTTCGGACAGGATGGAAGCCGGAGCGGAGAGCCAGGTTCCCCCGCAAAAGGTGGAGGCGAAGTGGTCATAGGCGGTCAGTGTGGTCTCCATATTGGCTGTCCGGATATCCGCGTCCGCCAGATAACGGCCCAGGGAGGCGCTGATCTCATGGTATGCCCGGGGAAGGGCACCCATGAGAATGATGTCGCCGGCCGCGGATAGCTTCAGCATGACCTAGTCCGGATTATCCCGGCAATCCACCTTGAGGCAGGCGCACATATGGCCGCCGCCCACGTCACGCAGGGGGATATCCCGGCCTGTGCAGGCTTCAGTGGCCTCAGGGCAGCGGGCGGCGAAGCGGCAGCCGACCACAGGGTTGATGGGGCTTGAGATCTCACCCCGGATGGGTTCAATGGGGCTGTCACGCATGGAGATGTCCGGGATGGGGATGGAGCTGAGCAGGGCCCTGGTGTATGGATGCCTGGGGTCACGGAACAGGTCATCGCTGTCGGCCAGTTCCACTACCTGTCCCAGGTACATGACCATGATCCGGTCGCTGATGTGTTTGACAACCGCCAGGTTGTGGGTGACAAACATGTAGGTCAGACCCAGATCCTCCTGAAGGTCCATGAGCAGATTGAGAATCTGGGCCTGAATGGAAACATCCAGCGCGGAGACAGGCTCATCGCAGACGATGAAACCCGGATTCAGGGAAAGGGCCCGCGCTACCCCGATCCGCTGGCGGCGTCCGCCGTCCAGCTCATGCGGATAGGCGTTGGCCAGCCGCTCAGCCAGGCCGACCGTCTCCATCAAGTCAGCTGTAGCCTTGCGGATTTCGTTCCTGGTCTTGTAGGTCCGGTTGATGATCATGTACTCACTGATCAGCTCTGAGACCGTCATGCGGGGGTCCAGGCTGGAATAGGGATCCTGGAAAATGATCTGCATGCGGTTGCGCATCCTGCGCATTTCCCTGCGGGAGTAACCGGTAATGCTCTCCCCCTTGAAGAGGATATCGCCGCTGGTCGGCTCAATCAGGCGGAGGATGGTCCGACCCAGAGTAGTCTTGCCGCAGCCGCTCTCCCCGACCACGCCCATGGTCTGACGGGGAAATATTTGCATATCCACGCCATCTACTGCATGGAGCAAACCTTTGGAAACCTTGAAATACTTTTTCAGGTTGCGGACTTCAATGATGGGTACCGTCTTATCCATGGGTCACCTCGCTGAAAAGATGGCACTTGATGGTATGGGTGCCGCGCTTGACATCCTGCGGGTGTACCTGCCTGCAGATATCCATGCAATGGGGGCAGCGCGGTGAAAAATAGCAGCCTTCAGGCAGCTTGGTCGGATCCGGCACCATGCCCCCTATGGGGTTGAGCCGGTCAGTCTTGACCGCCAGATTGGGGATGGAGCCGAAAAGGCCCTGGGTATAGGGGTGGTGTTCCTCTCCGGTGAAGATATCCTCCAGGGTGCCGCTCTCGACAAATTCACCCGCGTACATGACCGCCACCTTGTCGCAGGTCTGGGCGATGATGCCCAGATCGTGGGTGATCATGATCATGGACATGCCCAGCCGGTCCCGGAGTTCGCGGATCATGGACAGGACCTGGGCCTGTATGGTGACATCCAGTGCCGTGGTCGGTTCGTCAGCAATCAGGAGTTCCGGTTCACAGGCCAGGGCCATGGCAATGACGACCCGCTGCTTCATGCCTCCGGAGAACTGGTGGGGGTAGTCCCGCTTGCGTTCCGGCAGGATACCGACCAGCTCCAGGACCTCGTCGGTCCGGGCCATGATCTCGGCCTTGCCCTTACCGTCCGTGTTGTGAAGCATGAGAGCTTCCGCGATCTGGTCCTCCACCCGCATGACCGGGTTCAGGCTGGTCATGGGGTCCTGAAAGATCATGGCCATGCGTTTGCCGCGCAGGGATTGCATGTCGTGCAGGGACTGCTTGAGCAGATCCTTGCCGTCGAAGCGGATGGTGCCCTGGCGCAGCTTGCCCGTCCGTTCGGGCAGCAGCCGAAGGAGGGCAAGGGCTGTTGTCGTTTTACCCGCGCCCGTCTCACCGACAATTCCAAAGGTCTGACCTTTTTCCAGAGTAAAGGAAATGCCGTTGACCGCGTGAACCGTTTCCAGGTCCGTTTGGTAATCGATTTTCAGATCTTCAACTTCTAACAAATACTCGTTCATATATCGCCTCAGCCGTAATCAGGATTTCAACTTGGGATCCAGCGCGTCACGCAGACCGTCACCCAGGAGATTGAGCGAAAGGGAGGTCAGAACCATGAAGATTCCGGGGAAAACCATAAGGAGGGGTGTTGTGCGCATGAATTCACGCGCTTCGGAGAGCAGGGCCCCCCATTCAGGTGTCGGCAGCTGGACACCCAGACCCAGGAAGCTCAGGCTGGCCGCGATCAGGATCAGCTGGGCCGTCGCCATGGTCGTCTGGACAATCATGGTCCCCGACACATTGGGGGTTATATGCTTGAGGATGATGCGCAGGGCCCCCGCTCCTCCCGCATGGGCCGCCTCGATGTACTCTGCATCGACCACACTGAGCATGGACGACCGTATGATACGCGCGAAGGTTGGTATCCGGGCGAAGGCAATGGCGATGATCAGGTTCTGCAGTGTGGGCCCCAAAGCGGACACGACGGCCAGGGCCATGAGGGTCATGGGCACCGCCGCGATGATATCCATGAGGCGCATGAGCAGATTGTCCACCCTGGTGCCGTAATAACTGACAATAGAGGCTATGATCCAGCCGAAAAAGAGTGCGCCGGCTGTCGCACCGAAGCCGATGAGCAGGGACCTTCTGCCTCCGTGCAGGACGCGGGCAAAGAGGTCACGGCCGTAAGCGTCCGTTCCAAATATATGTTCCAGTGAAGGCGGCTTGAGCCGGATGGCGGCATTCATTTCAAGGGCCTTCTTATAGGGAATAATCTGTTCAGCGAATAGGGCAGTCAGGATCAGAAGAGAGAGGACGATGAGACCGAACATGGCCGGTTTGCTCTTCTTCAGCCTGCGCCAGACTTCCTTGAACTGACTTTGTTTTTTTTGTTTTTCCATGGCTGCCTCCTCTACTTGGAGTACTTGGCTTTAATGCGCGGGTCAACCACGGCATAGAGCAGGTCCACGACCAGAAGCACCAGGCTGCACATGGCGGCCAGCACAAAGGTACAGCCCATGACCGTCGGCGTATCCTTGATCTTGATGCTGGTAACCAGAAGGGAACCCAGTCCCGGGATGGAATAGAGTGACTCGGTTACTACAGCCCCGCCCAGCATGGCGGCGAAGATGGTTCCGGTCACTGTGATAACGGGCAGCAAGGCATTTTTCAGAGCGTGCCGCCAGATGACCCGGCGTTCCGCCGCTCCCTTGGCCCGGGCTGTGCGCACATAATCCGACCGGATAGTCTCCAGCATGGAGGAGCGGGTAAAGCGCATCTCCTGTGCCGCGTAAGGCAGGCCCAGGGAGATGGTGGGCAGGATAAAGCCTTTCCAGGTCTCCACCCCGTAAGAGGGCAGGATCCCCAGCTTGAGGGCAAAAAGATAGAGCAGCATCATGCCCAGCCAGAATCCCGGAAGGGCGGAAAGAAAGAGGGAGGTCACCGTGGGAATGGTATCCAGCAGTGAGTACTGTTTGACGGCTGACAGGACACCGATGGGGATCCCCACCACCGCAGCGAAGGTAATGGCAAAGAAAGCCACCCGCAGCGAGATGGGAATACTGACAACAATACTGTCTATGACCGGCAGCCGGGATCGGTAGGAGTTGCCGAAGTCCCCCTTGAGAAAGACGTTGGCAATGTAGGAGCCAAGCCGGGTCAGCATGGGCCTGTCGTAGCCCAGCTCCTTGTTGAGCATGTCGATGGCCTCCTGGGTTGCTCCCGCCCCAAGAATGGTACTGGCGGGATCTCCCGGTGAGAGTTCCATGACAAAGAAGATCAGAATCGTTACCCCCAAGAGTATGGGAATAATGAGCAGCAGCCTCTTAATCACATATTTCCACATGCATCATCCTCCTGAAGGGCCAATTGTTTGGGGTGGAGCCGTAAAGACGGCTCCACTCCCTTTCTTACATCCAGGGAAACTGGGATCAATTCCAGCTCCACTCATAGAGGTAGTAGTAGTTGAGATCCAGCTCCACGTTGAGATCCGCATCCCAGGCATAGGGCAGGCTCTTGAAGAAAACCGGGACATAGCAGGCGGTTCCGGCGATGAAATTCTCCAGCTCCTCGTAGATTTCCTTGCGCTTCTCGGGATCCAGTTCTGCGGCCCCCTTATTGTACATTTCAAGAACCCAGTCGGCGTCATAGTCCGTATTCTGGTACTTGAGGAAGGAGGTGGAGACGGCGGGGCTGGTGTAGCGTGTGTAGTAATCGTAATCCAGGATGGCGTTGAATCCGGAGATCAGGGCGTTAAACTCGCCCGCGCGCCAGCCGGTTACCAGGTCGGAGGTCTGGCCTCCCACAATTTCACACTCGATGCCGACCGCTGCCAGTTGGGAGTGGATGGTCTGCGCGATTTTGGGGAAGTAGTTGGCCGTGGTGTACTGGATTTCTCCGATATTGACACCGTTGGGATAGCCGGCTTTGGCCAGATGCTCTTTGGCCTTTTCAGGGCTGTAGGTGAACTTGAAGGTATCGTCGGTCGCTCCGAAAATATAGTCCGGATGCATCATGTGGTAGGCCGGAACGGCAAGACCCTCATAGGCCAGGAGGTTGATGGCGTCCCGGTCGATGGCGTACTGGACGGCGTAGCGGATGTCTTCATTTTGCAGGAGGCCGCTGGCCGGGTTGAGCAGCATGTAGCTTATGTGCGAGGTGGGATTGAGCCTGGAGACAAACTTTTTGTTGTTGCTGATCTCATCCCAGTTGGCTGTGGGCACAGCGTAGAAATCCAGCTCACCGCTCTCGAAGGCGATCAGGCCGCTGCTGACATCGGACATGACCGTGTAGGTGGCGTACTTGATGGGCGCCTCTCCACGATAGTACTTGTCGAAGGCTTCCAGCTCGACCTTGGTGTTGCCGTCGTAGGAGATTACCTTGTAAGGGCCGGTTCCGGCGCCGGTGATGGTGGAGCCGAATTTCTCCCCCGCCTCCTCATAGGCCTTCTTGTTGATAATGCTGATCTGGACTGAGTTGGTGAGGAAGGGTGTGTAAGCCTGCTTGAGCGTGATGGCAACCGTATGGTCGTCCACCTTCTCCACCTTCTCTACAACACCGACATAAGGTGACATGACTCCGCTCTGCATGGCGAGTTCGAAAGAGAAGACCGCGTCATCGGCCGTCACAGGTTCACCATTGTGGAAGAGGGCGTCCTCACGCATTTTGAAGGTATAGACGGTCCCGTCCTCGCTGATCGTGTGGCTGAGGGCCAGACGGGGATGCAGGACACTGAAGTCATCCACGTAGTAGAAGCTCTCATAGATCTGATGGAAAAGCTCCAGGTCAACCGTCAGGGCCGTCGTAGAGGGGTCCAGTGATGAAACAACGCCGACGAGGGCCAGATTGACGCTGTCGCGCGAGGGCGCATCACCACCGGTTGGTTTGGATCCTGTGGGTTGACTTCCAGTCGGGTCGGGTGCTTTGGGGGCACAGCCCAGAAGTAAACTCAGGATAAGTGTAATGACTGCCATGAGAAACAGTTTTCTTTTCATTTCTTTCCTCCGTTACAATGGTTTGCGCTTGGCGCGGTTTTATCATCAAGGCTTACAGGCCTAAACGAACCTAATGTGGGGCGTCGCCCATTTTGTCCAGGACCAACTGCACGCAGACCTTGCTGCCTGTCTCCAGGGCATCTTCGTCAAGCATGAAGTCATTGTTGTGGGGCAGGGTGACACAGCCCTTGTCCTCATTGCGGGTTCCCAGGCGAATGAAAGCACCCGGTTTTTTCTCCAGATAGAAGGAAAAATCCTCCGAACTCAGCTTGCGCGGCATCTCTGCGATCTTGTCCTCCCCCACCACTTTGGCGGCCGACGCCAGAACCTGCCGGGTCACCTGGGGGTCATTGACAAGGGGCAGAGCTTTGGTGTCGCTTCGCAGGCGCATGGTTCCGCCTTCCTCCCGGGCGGCGTGATCCGCGATCTCGCGGATCCCCTCAAGGATGAAATCCTGGACCTCCAGGTCAAAGGTCCGCAGGGAGATTTTCATCTCCGCGTAATCGGGAATGACATTGTCCGTACTTCCGGCACTCAGCATGCCCACAGAGCAGACGTATTGGTCGAAGGGGTTCATACGGGTGGCCAGCATGGCCTGAATGCCCGTATAGGTCTTGACTGCCATGGCCAGGGCATTGGCTCCGGATTGGGGCAGGGTGGCATGGGCCGACCTGCCGAAGAATTCAAGCCGGACCGGATGGGAGGCCGCCATGGAGACGCCCGGGCAGAGCCCGATGGTCCCGTGTTCCAGCCAGTTTTCGATATGCATGCCGATGATCAGATCCACCTGATCCATGAGGCCATCCTTGACCATTTCCCGGGCTCCGCTCTCTTCGCCTTCTTCGCAGGCCTGGAAGATCAGGACCACCCGGCAGGTCAGTTGGTCCTCTACAGCCTTCAAGGCCCGGCCGGTGCCAAGCAGCATGGCGGTATGCGCGTCATGGCCGCAGGCATGCATTTTGCCTGGGTGCTTTGAGGCGTAGGGAAGGCCGGTTTTTTCCGTCAGGGGCAGAGCATCCATGTCCGCGCGGATGCCGATGGACAGACCCTTGCAGTCCGGGTTGATGAAGGCTGTGATACTGCTTCTGCCGTAAGATTCCGTATAGGGAATCCCCATGCTCTCAAGCTCCCGGCGCACGATGGACAAGGTTACCGGCAGTTCAAAGCAGAGTTCGGGATATTGGTGAAGCTCCCGGCGGATGGCGACGATGTAATCCCCGTCCACCGATTCCAGGGCCTTGTTCAGACTCATGATCCCTCTCCTTCCCCGGCCGCTTCCAGCTCAAAGGCGTAGTCAAGCAGGGGGCCGTGCTGCTGCGCTCCGTAGACATCCCGTTCCCCCCAGGCGCCGGAGGGGATGGGCCGCACGATGGTGGCCTTGACGGCACAGGCATTGGGAAAGTAAACAATCCCCAGAACCTGGCTCTCCGGGATCCGGTAGAGGGATGCGATCATCTGTTTGTTGATGACATTGGACTTGCGGACCATCTCAAAGGTGTCAGCGTCCTTTAAGAGAACGTCGAAAGTCAGCTCGTAGGGGCCGGCGTTCTTGGACCGGATGACGGATGCGATTTCACGAAGTTTAACCTGCATGGCGTCAGCCTCCAAGCACCATGTATGTGCGCGGGAAAAGGGACAGGGCATCCTCGCCCCGCAACAAACCGTAGACATTGAATTCATAGGCCTGCCCCATCTGGATATCCGATGGGGAAAAAGGAAAGGCCAGATTGCCGGCCGTGGCCAGCCGTCCTTCATAGCCGAAATGCAAAAGGGTGGAACGGGCGACCGAACAAACCGCGTTGGCCTCTTCCTGGCTGTCCGCGATGACATCAATGACGATTCCCACCTCATGGGATCTTACCCCTGTCCCGGGCTCCTGATCACCCATGACGCCGTTACGGCCGTATACGATGAAGTCCAGTCTGTATTGAAAGGAGGCGGACAGATTTTCTGCCGTCTGTTTTTTGACCTCTTCCAGAATCCCGTCAAGCCGGGCAATGAAAAGAGGATCCCGGTTGCCGCAGATTGAGATGGTCCGATAGCCGGTCGGCTTGGCTCCCTCCAGTTTGACCGAGGACACCTCCTCTTGGATGTAGCGGGAGCCCCGCACCCGGACGGCCCGATCCGTGTCCGCCGTGAAGGTGCTGGCTGAAATATCCAGTGTCCCACCCGGTCCGGGCAGGAGATAGGGGTTGCTTTTTTCGTAAAGGGTATGGGCGGAAACAGAAAGCGGTGTACAGCGGCGCGCGGGATTGAGGGGCTCCACACGGAAATAATCCTGGCCCAGATAGCCCATGAGGCAATCCGCCCCGCTGCCCGGCGTCGCGCTGATGGTGGCGCATTCCAGAAGTTTGCCCAGATGGAAGGCCAGGGCCTTGTCATAGCCCAGGCGGATAGCCGGGGCGGCAAAGGCGGCAGGATCGTAACAGCGGCCGCAGAGAACCACCTGAGCCCCGTCATCCAGGGCCCGGATGATGGGTTCGATTCCCATCTGGGCGACCAGATGGCTGCTGGCCTGCAGTTCGTCTTCCGTAATGGGCGGAGCCCCTTCCAGCTGCTCCACCCTGCCCTCACGCAGGGCCGCACACACTTTGCCGGGGTCCAGTTCCGCCGAGATAACGGCCAGGCGGAAAGTCAGGCCTTCCTCCTTGGCGATGGCCCGCAGGATACCGACATCGCGGGCTACGTGGACGTCCGCGCCAGACCCGCCGGCCGTCCCGATCACCAGGGGAATATCAAGCTGGCGGGCCGCCTTGAGCATAAGGGTCAGATCCCGCTTGACAGCCGTGTCATTGGTAAAAGGATGGCCGCTGCCCAGATAATAGGGGCCGGGGTCGGTGGAACCTGCGTCACAGGCGATGACATCCGGCTTCAGGGCCACCCCCGCGTAGAAGGACTCTTCGGGGAAGCCATAACCGACGATTCCGGTCGGGGCCAGTATTTTCAGCTCACTTTGGGTCATATCCATTCTTCCGCCGCCTAATAGAGCTTGGTGTACTGGAAATCCTCGGGGATATCCAGCATGGCATAGGCTTTTTTCAGGTTTTCCCCGGTCACCAGATCCAGTTGGTCAAAGAGGTTGTTGCCCTCTGTATCGATATCCACGATGAAGGGACCCAGGCGGTCCAGTTCCAGCTGCCAGGTCGCTTCGATGGAGCCCAGCTCGTCGAAGAGTTCGACTCCGGTCACCCGTATGGAGGCCTCCCAGAGATTGGGGCTGACGCCCTGGGGGGTTACGTGAACACATTTGAGGTCGCGCATGGCCTTCATGGTCTCCGGCCCCATGGTGGTCTTGCCGACGATCATCTGCAGCCCCCAGGTTTCGATGGAACGCGGCCCCCACTTCTCGAAGCGGATGCTGGAGGTGGGCATAAAGGAGATCAATTCGTAGCCTTCATCACCGGGCAGGACAATGGGCCCCACATGGATGAGCAGATCCCGTTCCAGGGCGGCCGCAGGCGATGGGTTTCCTTCATCGAAGACATAGCGCTGCAGCCGGGAACGGCAGGTGAAGGCCTTGCCGCTGATATAGACCATGTCCCTGATCCGCAGTTTGGCGATCTCTTCCGGATCAAAGGGTGCGCTCAAATTGTAAAGGGCCATGCTTATCTCCCTCCGAACCAGTCGGGGCTATCCATCTCCTCCAGGCTTCCGTCAGCCTGGATGCGGGTAGTGGCCCGTCTTGCCACCATGCAGTTGCTGCTGATGTCCACGGCGATACCGGCTATGTGCGTGTAGGCGTACTCCACATTGACCGCGAAAACTGAGGTATCCCCTCCCGCCCCCATGGCACCGACTTTCAGGGAATTGAGAGCTTGATAAAGGGATTCCTCCAGCTGTCTGAAGGCGGGTTCCGGGTGATGGGACCCCACCGTCCGCAGGCAGGCCGCTTCCTTGGCCAGGTTGGCCGCCAGATTGGCGGTTCCGCCTATCCCGACGCCCAGGACGCTGGGCGGGCAGATGGCTCCGGCCCGGCTGGCCGCCACAAAAGCGTCCACAATGAATTTCTGGATGCCCTGCAGGCCGTCGGCAAAGGCCACCACCCGGTGGCGGGTGCCGCCAAAGCACTCAGAGCCGCCGCCCTTGGCGATATAGGTCAGCTCGATGGCCCGGCCCGGAACGAACTGGTAGGAAAAGTCCGGGATGTTGGTTCCCACGTTGGTGCCAGGATCATAACCGGTCAGCGGGTGCTTCATGGTGGACCTCAAATAACCGCCGTGAGTCGCTTTTTCCACGGCGGACCGGGCAGCTGCCTCCAGGCCCATGAAGCCGTCCTCAAGGACACATTCGTTGCCTACCTTGAAATAAAAAACGGGCCAGCCTGTGTCGGGACAGGCTGGCCTCTTCCATTCCTCTGAGAGCCGCAGACTTTCCTCGGTTTGTCGCAGCCCTTCTTTAGCTTCATGGGATGATTCAGACTTGATGGCTCGCGCGAAAGCGGCCTTGATATCCGGCGCAATGGTCGTTGCGCCTTTAACAATGGTTTGGAAAAGAGCCTCTTCGTAGACTTTTCTGCTGATCAAGTTGCCACCGCCTCACCTTGTCTGCTTGTGCTAAGATTCTTATAAGGCAGAATCCGGAACATCACTGACACTACCATGATATCCAAGCAGGATTTGGGTGACATTGCATTTCTGCCGGAATAAAGTGCACTTTTCACGCATTTTTAAACAGCGCCGGCCTGAGGTTGAACATGATCCGTCATTTGGCACTCGACTATTTCGATTTACCTGAAACACAGAAATTCCATGTGTATCGGATTAATGCCAGTGAAACAAGCCAGACGCCTCACACCCACGATTTTTATCAGATCTGCTACGTGGACCGGGGAGAAATCCAGCACTGGCAGGACAATGAACCGGTCAATCTGCTCTACGGGGATGCCTTCATCGTGCCGCCCGGTTTTGTCCACCGCCTGGTCTTCCCCAACGAGGATGCCTTCATCTACTCGCTCTCCTTCCATGAATCTTTATTCCATCCGGGTTTTTGCGAATCCAATGTCTACCGTTTCATGACTGCCCTGAAGCTGGACACCATCGAGGAGAAACGGATCAATATCCGCATGAAGCTGGTTCTGGATGAGAATCAGCGCTACATCATCAAGTCGCTCTTTGAGTCCCTGATCAGGGAGCAGGAGGCCGCGATCCCTCCCCAGCTGGGAGCCTGCGGCAGCCTGATCGCGGCCATCATGTGCGTCCTCTCCCAGGCCTATTTCAGAAACGATGACAGCAAGGGCCGTCTGGACGATGTGGCTCAGTACACCAAGACCATGCAGGAATGCCTGGAATACATCGACAGCCACTACACCTCATCATTGACCCTGGAAGGTCTGGCGCGCCGCTTCGCCCTCTCCCGGACCATGTTCGGCATGCTTTTCCCCCAGTTCACCGGAACCACGCTCAAGCCCTATATCACCGAAAAGCGGATCAGCCACGCCGTCATGCTGGTTCAGAATGAAGCGCTTTCACTCAATGAGATCGCCCTCATGGTGGGCTATCAGAGCTTCTCGACCTTCTACCGCAATTTCAAAAAAATGACAGGCCTTTCGCCCTCCCAATACCGCGAAAATTCCCGTCTTTCCCGGGAAGCGGAGTAAGCACCAAGGAAGTAACCCACCATGCGCCAGCCCCCTATCAGCCGCAATCAGGCCCTCGAGCTCCTGTCTTCTTACAACAGGGATCCCTTTCATATTGAGCACGCCCTGACGCTTGAGGCCATCATGGCCTTCATGGCCCGGGATATGGGATTGGGGGAAGAAGAAGACTACTGGGCCATGGTGGGCCTCCTCCACGACATTGATTTTGAACAGTATCCCGACCAGCATCTGGAGCATACGCCTCAAATTCTCGCGGAGGCAGGGATCGGCCAGGATATGATCCGGTCCATTGTCAGCCACGGCTATGGCATCTGCTCGGACGTCCAGCCGGAGCATCCCATGGAAAAGGTCCTCTTTGCCGTCGATGAACTGAGCGGGCTGATCGGGGCTTCCGCCCTGGTCCGGCCTTCGCGCAGCGTTTCCGACATGCAGGTTTCCAGTGTCAAAAAGAAATTCAAATCCAAGGGCTTCGCTGCCGGCTGTGACCGGGAGACCATTGAGAAGGGTGCGGACCTTCTGGGCTGGACACTGGATCAGTTGATTGAAAAAACCCTGCAGGCCATGCAGGAGACAGAGACTTCCGTCCGCAGTCAGTTAGCCCAAATTCTGGGTTGACATTCTTTAAAATCCCCGGCGTCAGGCCGCCCTTCACTCCTGGTTGAGAATGGAGAAGAGTGCCTTGTTTTTGGCGTAGAGCCTGGTGAAAGCCTTGTAGTTTCGGTCGTAGACGGCCTTTTGCTCCGGATCCGGCTGGAAGACGACGGGTTCCGGCAGCATGCTTTTGGCGCTTGCCACCGAGGGGATCTTGCCCATGGCCGCCGCCATGAGCAGGGCCGCCCCCAAAGCTCCCGCGTTTTGAGGATCCGGCAGGACGCCCATGGGATGGCCCAGGATATCCGCCAGTATCTGACAGATGACCGGGGCGTTGGCTATGCCCCCGCAGACCCTTATGACCCGGGAAACCTCCAGTTTTCTCTGGTGGGCCTCCATCATCAGGCGGCAGTGGAAGGCGATTCCCTCGACAACCGCTCGGATGAGTTCTGATTTCCCTGTATCCAGGCCGATGTTGAAGAAGACAGCCCGGGCCTTTGCGTCTTCAAAAGGACAGCGGTTGCCGTGCAGCCAGGGGGCGAAGAGAACTCCGCCGCTTCCCGCGGGAACCTGGCTGATGACCTGACAGAGATAATCATAAAGACTCCGGTAGATGGACTGCAGGGATTCGGTTACCTGCTTCTTCTCCAGATAGATGTCAATTTCGTCCAGGGCCAGGTGATCCTTGACCCACTCCAGGCTCTTGCCGGCTGTTTCCATCTCAGCGAAATAATGGTAACGGTCCGGCTGGATCCCGACAATGGAAGCGATGGAGCGGCTGATATCAACGATTTGTTTATCGGTCACCGTGGAGATCCAGCCCGAAGTGCCCAGGTAAAGGTGGGTATCGCCCGGCTCCACGGCGCCCACTCCCACACCGATGAGCTCGGCGTCACCGCCTCCGCTGTAGACGGCCGTCCCACTGACCAGACCCAGGGCTTCTGCGGCCTCCTCTGTCAGGGGGCCAACCGCCTCCAGGGCATCGATAACAGGAGGTAGATGCTCCATCCTGACACCTGCCAGGCGGCAGAGTTTCCTGCTCCAGCCGTGTTTGCCGGGGCGCACATCGTAGAGGAATGTGGGAAAGGCAGAGCCTTCGGTCATACTTATGCGGCCGGTCAGCCTGCAGGCCAGATAATCCTTGGCATCCAGCCAGGCCTG
Organism: Saccharofermentanales bacterium; assembly: GCA_041655695.1. Lineage (GTDB taxonomy): Bacteria > Bacillota > Clostridia > Saccharofermentanales > DTU023 > UBA4923. The sequence goes on along the minus strand of JBBAEW010000008.1, from coordinate 22,910 downwards.
CACACGTCCAAAGACTTCCGGCTCATGTTTCTCCACCCATTTATAGCGCCAGAGGGGATCCTTGGCGCTGACCGGGGCCGCCCTGGTCAGGCGCAGCCAGGTCAGAATCTTGAGAGGGCCGGGTCCTTTGCCGAAAAGGTCACTGGCCCGGTTGTCCATGTAGCTCATGGCCCTGCGAACCGGTTTGCCCTGGCCGTCCACCAGGACCAGGCACTGCATCTGGGAGCAAAAGGAAAGGGCCCGGATATCCCTGCCCTCAAGGTTGGCCGCAGCCAGAACCTGCCGGGTAGTCCGGCACATGGCCTGCCACCATTCCTCCGTATCCTGCTCCACACCTCCGTTCTCGAGCACGTAAAGCCCATAGGCCGCGTAATCGCTTGCCGCCAGCTGGATGGGCTGGCCCAGGTGAAAAAGACAGGTCTTGACCCCGGTCGTTCCCAGGTCGTAACAGATGACGTAGTCGGACTCGCTCATATACTGCCTCCCTTCTTCCTCAGCCCTTAATGCCGCACATGGACTCCAGGGCTGTCATGATGCTGCGGATCAGGTATTCGTTGTCCTCCTGATTTTCCGGGCCCACAAAGAGCGAGAAGCGCCTGCGATGGTAGCTGCAGGCGAAGGAATACTGCATGATCAGAAGCTGGTTATCGATCAGGAAGGCCAGAATCCCGGCGTCGATGTCCGGCCGGATCTCACCTTTTTCCTGGGCCTTGCGGATCAGATCCCCGTAAGCCTTGGCTGTGATGCTCTCCAGCTTGTCGGCGATCAGGTCAGCCCGCGCCGGGTCACTTTCAGAGGAGAAGACATTGTAGAGCCTGATCAGGTCCGGATCCTGGCGCGAATAGTCCTGGGCCAGTCGCAGGAGCCTCTCCAGTTTGGATGAAAGGCGGATGTCCGACTCGATGATCCCGCTGACATAAGCGGCGATGCCCGCCGCAGCCACTTCGACGATATACATGAAGAGAGCTTCCTTGGTGGCGAAATATTTATAGAGGGCCCCCACGCTGATGGCGGCCTGTCCTGCAATCCGGTTGACGTTGGCGCCCGTAAAGCCGTAGGCGGAGAATTCCTTGACGGCCACATTGATGATCCGGCGGCGCTTGTCTTCGGGTATGCGCATGAAGAGATCCGAGGCGTGGCCTGCGCTGTTGACGGAGTAATCGATCTGCATGGATCCTCCCTTTCCTTTGCCCTCAGGCAAATGAATGATTGCTCACTTTTTCTCTATCATATCGGCAACTTGCACAGAATTCAAGGCAGTTCGTTGACACTTGTGCTCTATTATGTTAAAGCTAAGATAGTGAGTGCTTGCTCACCTGCTTGCCGCTATTGAAAGGAAGCCCTGCTGTGGAAAAGAAAAAATCCCTCAATCGTTACCCCGACGCCGCCGCTGTCACAGCCAAACTGGATGAGCTCATCCGGCTGCCTGTATACTCCCTTTCGGATGAAGCGCTCAGGCGCTATGAAACCGAATACTACGATCAGAAATGCGCCCGTTCCAAAGAGCAGATCGACAGAGCCAAGGAGCTGATCCCGGGCGGTGTCCAGCATAATCTGGCCTTCAATTACCCCTTCCCCCTGGTGTTCACCAGCGCACAGGACCATACGCTGACGGACCTGGACGGCAACCGCTACCTGGATTTTCTGCAGGCCGGCGGACCGACCGTTCTGGGCAGCAACCCCAAGGAGGTTCGCGACAAGGTCGTGGAGCTGCTGGAAACCTGCGGGCCCTCCACAGGCCTCTTCCACGAATATGAGTACCTGCTGGCCCGCAAGATCGCCGAATCCGTGCCCAACGTCGACCTCTTTCGCATGTATACCTCCGGGACGGAGGCCTGCATGGTGGCCGCCCGAGTCGCCCGGCTGGCAACAGGCAAGAAGTATCTGGTCAAGATGGGCGGTGCCTACCACGGCTGGAGCGACCAGCTGGCATACAGCATCCGTATACCAGGCACTAAAGGCCTGCAGTCGCCCGGCATTCCCGGATTCGTCTTCAAAAAAACCCGCGAATTCTTCCCCAATGACCTCAACAGTCTGGAATCCATCCTCCGGAGAAATCGCCTGCGGGGCGGCACGGCAGCAGTCTTTATTGAACCCGTAGGCCCCGAGAGCGGGACTCGGCCCCTGGACCAGGATTTCAACAAGGGCGTTGAGACCCTCTGCCGCAAGTACGGAGCCCTACTGGTCTTTGACGAAGTTGTCACAGGCTTTCGCCTGGGCATGGACGGTGCCCAGGGTTATTTCGGAGTGTCCCCGGATCTAACCGTCTTCGGCAAGGTCATCGCCGGCGGCTACCCCGGCGCGGGCGGTGTCGGCGGCAAACGGGAAGTCATGAGATTCCTTGGGGCCGGTCTGGATGGCGGCGGCAAGAAAGCCCTGTCGGGCGGCACCCTGGCCGCCAACCCCTTGAGCTGCGCAGCAGGCTACCACACCCTCTGCGAGATCGAAAGAACCGATGCCTGCGCCAAAGCCAATGCCATGGGCGATTTGCTGACTGACGGCCTCAACACCTTGATTGACCGCTATAAATTGCCCTTTGTCGCCTACAACATCGGCTCCATCTGCCACTTGAACACCTTGGGGACCATGCACTACGCCATTCGCTGGAGCAAGCCCTGGACCATCCCCAAAATCCTCAAAGAAACCTCAATCCGTAAAAAGGAAATGGAGCATATGGGGGCCGCCTACATGGCAGAAGGGCTGGTTACCCTGGCCGGCAGCCGCCTCTATGTCAACGCCACCTACAGTGAGGCGGATATCGCAGAGGCTCTGACCCGCTTTGAACGCGTCTTTGAGAAGGTCGAGCGCAAGAGCTGACGCCAAGGAGAGAGAGCATGGAAAGAAGACAAGCTGCGGAAGAAGTCCTGGCCGCAGGCAGGGAACTGGTGGCGCGCGGTCTGGTGGCCCGGACCTGGGGCAATATCAGCTGCCGGGTCGATGATGAGACTTTTGTCATTACCCCGAGCGGAATCGATTATGGCCGCCTGACGCCGGACACCATTGTCCCGGTGTCAATCAAGGATTTGAGCCACCAGGGGCCGGTCAAGCCCTCCTCCGAGAAGGGCATTCACGCGGCAGCCTACCGCCTGAATCCCGACACCCATTTTGTCATCCACACCCACCAGACTTACGCCAGCTGCCTGGGTCTTGCCGGTAGCAAGGCACTGAAACTGACGGCCCAGGAGGAGAAAACCATGGGTGGACCGGTTCTTCTGGCTTCCTACGGTCTGCCCGGATCCAAGTCCCTGCGAAAGAATGTAGCCTCAAGGCTCCTGGAGGGCCGGGTCATTCTCATGGAAAAACATGGGGCTCTCATTACCGGTAACAGCCGGGAAACAGCCTTCAGGCGGGCACTTCTTTTGGAGGAGGTCTGCAGCCGGGCCATGGCTGGCCTGCACTTCAGTCAGGAACCCCCGGACGGCGTCAGCTGCATAGGCCCCGAGGGCAGCCTCCGTTACCGGGATCAGGCGGGAGACCGCCCCTTGGACGTCCCGGCCGATGCGGCCCAAAGACTCCATCTGGCTTTGCGCCAGGCCCGGCCGGAATTTCCTTTCATCCTCCACCGAACCTCACCCGTCATCCAGGCTCTCCTGGAACAGACGGACCGCCTGCCCGCCCTCCTGGACGATTTCGCCCAGTTGGTAGGAAGCGATATCCGTCGGGTCAGCGGGGAAGACCAGGCCTGCCTGCTCAAGGCTTCCAGAGGCAGAAATGCCATCCTGGCGGGGAGCCTGGGCGTTTTCTGCTACGCCGGGGAGGAATCGGACGCCCAGGCCATCCTGACCCTGGTTGAAAAGAACGCCCTCTGCTACATGAACGCCGCCCGCTACGGCAAACCCAAGGCCTTGTCCTTGCTTGATCGCAAGCTCATGCGCTTTGTCTACCTGAAGAAATACGCTGCAAAGAAGTAGATCAACCACCAAACCAGGTTTTCCAGTGAGTGTGGTAGAGTAAACAAGGTCTTTTTGACTCAAGCAGAAAGGAAGTAATTATGCGTAAAAAACAAATGAGCTATCTGATCCTGGCTGTGGCCCTGGCGGCCATGCTCCTTGTCTCTGCCTGCGGCGGCGGGGCGGGCGGTGACGCCCTCAAGGGAAACTGGGAAGGGCGCAGTGAAGGCATGGCCTGGACCTGGACCTTTGACGGCAAGGGCGGCTGTAAAACCGAGAATGAATATGGCATCACGGATCAGGGGACCTACACCATCGATGGAAACGATGTCACCATCAAAATGTCCTACTGGGATGAACCCATTGTTTATCAGTATAAAATCGAGGGTAGCCAGCTGTCCCTGACAACAGAGGAGACCTATCGGCCTAATTACGAGCTGACCAAGAAATAGAATTCTGTCTCTTACCAAAAGGGACCGCCTCGGCGGTCCTTTTTTTGGCCAAAATACTTATCTTGTCATCTTGACATAATGCTGATGTGTCGACAGAGGAAAAATCATTCAAAAAGCCTGTCAATCAAGTCTTCCCGCCTGATTCGACGCCGGCGGATCGGGCTCCTGCCACTGGTCCAGCATCTCTCTCATCCAGGCGAAGACATCCATCCCGTAAACCTGATTGAGGTTGGCCGGGGTCAGGACTTCTTCAATGGGACCCTGAGCCTGCTGCCTGCCCTTGTTGAGGAGAAGGGCGCGATTACCGTAGGCTCGGGCGGGGCCAAGATCATGAACGACAGAGATGATAGCCCGGTCCGGCTTTGCCAGCCAGTCCCTGAGCAAATTGAAGGTCTGCTTCTGGTAGACCAGGTCCAGGTGATTGGCCGGCTCATCCAGCAGGAGAACATTGGGGTTCTGGGCAAAGAGCTGGGCCAGGAAGACCCGCTGGACCTCCCCGCCCGACAAGGTCAGGATAGACTGTTTGAGCAGGGGGCGCAGACCAGTCTGGTCAATGGCCTCCTGTATCAGATCTTCGCCATAGGCCTGACGGGAGCGCGAAAAAAGTCCCGGGGCATAGGCGTAGCGGCCCAGACGGATGACCTCCTCCACTGAAAAGGAATAATTGAGCGCGTGGTGTTGGGTCAGAATACCGATCAGACGCGCCCGCTGACGGGCCTTATAGGTCCGGATGTCCCGGTCTTTGAGGAGGATGTTCCCCTCATGGGGGATCATCTGGGATACCGCTTTGATGATGGTGCTCTTGCCGGCTCCGTTGGGCCCCGCGATCATGAGCCAGTCCCCGGGACGGACCCCGAAACTGACCCCGTCCAGAATGGTCAGGTCGCCGTAGCGCACGGTCAGATCACGGACTTCAAGCATGACCCTGCCTCCTTGACCGGTAAAAAATGAGGACGAAGACGATGGCCCCTATGAAGGAGGTGACCACGCCCAGGGGCAGCTCCGTGGGATTGAGAAGCGTACGCGCCAGCAAGTCTGCCAGCATGAGGAAGATGGCGCCCCCAAAGAGGGAGGCCGGAAAGAGTTTCTTGTGATTGGGCCCCGTGATCATACGGACCATGTGCGGGGTGACCAGGCCAACAAAGCCGATGGTCCCTCCGATGGAGACCGAAACGCCGATCAGGACGGACACGGCGATCATGATGGTCAGCTTGATCCGCCTGGTGTTAATGCCGATATGGTGGGCATTGTCCTCGCCTATGGCAAAAGCGTTGAGTTCCCGGGCGTGGGCCAGAATGACACTTCCGAAAACCAGGAGGGTCAGGAGGAGGACCAGGGCATTGCCGTAGGAACTGCCATTCAAGCTCCCCATGGTCCAGAAAGTAATCTGGCGGACCCGGTCGGAAGCATAGGTGATGATGAAGGACAGGATGCTGGACACAAACATGGAATAGATAATACCGATCAGGATGATGGTGTTGGTTGACAGGGAATGATCCAGTTTATATGCCAGGGTCAGGATGATGAGCAGGGAGAGAAAGGCAAAGAGGATAGCCATGACCATGGTCCCCGCAAAGGGCAGGGAAGGCATGGTCAGGCCAAAGGCAATGGCGATGACGGCCCCCAGGGAAGCCCCCGATGAGACGCCCAGGGTGGAGCCGTCAGCCAGGGGATTCCGCAGTAGACCCTGCATGGCTCCTCCGCAAAGGGACAGGGCGGCACCGGTCAGGGCCACCGAGAGAACCCGGGGCAGGCGGACGGACAGGATAATGGCAGGCGAAGACGCCGTTTGCGGCAGGGGAAGGCGCCAAAGAGCCTTCCAGATCAGGCGGATGGTGTCCCCCAGGGGCACGCGGACGCTGCCCAGCGATACGGAGACCGCGAAGGTCAGAAAGGTGAGGCCGACAAAAAGCAGGTAGGCCCAGACCCCGAATCCTTCTTTTATCTTCTTGGGCATCCTTCCCCCCTTCAAGCCGGCGGGATTGACCCGCCGGCTTCACGGCCTATCTTCCCATCAGGCGGCCTCATCCAGGACTACCTGGTCCAGGATGAAGTCAAAGAGCATTTTCGCCCCATCGGCCAGGCGGGGCCCCGGCCGGGACAGTTCGTCATTGGCCAGATTAAGGATACTGCCGGTTTGAACCGCCCGGACAGACTGCCAGCCCGGCCGGCCCATGATTTCCTCGACCGGAGTGGGCCCGGAGCCAAAGTACATGCCGATGGTCAGGATGAAATCAGGCCTGCGGTCCAGGACAGCTTCCTCGGAGATTTCCCCCCAACCTTCCACATCGCTGAAAATATTGTCCAGGCCGATGATCTGCGCGATCTCGTCCATAAAGGTGCCTTGGCCAGCGGTCCAGAGCCCCCACTCCAGGGGTGACACTTCAAAATAGATGCTGGTGCCGGAGAGGTTGGCAGCCTGCAGGGAAACAGCTTCAAATGTTCTCTTCATGGAGGCTATGACATCCTCTGCTTCCATATCCTTGCCCATGATCTTTCCGATCATCCCGATAGCGGTATAGACACCCGCGATGTCATTGGCTTCGGAGACGACCACCTTGATACCCGCCTCTTCCAAGGCTTTGGCCTGAGCTTCGGACTGGGACATGGTGCTCATAAAGATGACCTGCGGGTTCAGGCTGATGATCTGCTCCAGATTGGTCTCAAAACCCGACTGCACGGCGGGAACCTCCAGGACCTGAGCCGGATAATCGCAGTACTCTCCCCGGCCGACCAGGGTCTCTCCGGCCCCAATGGCGAAAAGGATCTCACAATCGGCAGCCGTCAGAGCCACAACCCGGCTGGCAGGCGCGTCCAGTGTGATCTCCCGGCCTTTCATGTCGGTGACCGTGATGGAGGAATCCTCCGGAGCCTGGCTGGGATCCGTCACGACTGGTTTCGTGCCGGATTCGCTTGGATCTGTGCCTTGCGGCTCATCTGTCTTGGCACAGCCCGTAAAGAGCGCCAGAACGAGAACAAGGCTGATCAGGATGATCCATGATTTCTTCTGTTTCATAGGTAATCTACCCCTTTCAAATTTGCCAAATGAACATAATGGAAAGGAGTTAGAAAAAGCTCCTCTGTTCAAGGAGCCCTTTGCACGCATCATAGCTCTCCCCGCCCCCAAGTGGATAATGTGTAATCAGGTAATCCGACTTAGCAGGCACAAGGGCCTGACATCACGGTTATTGGGATAGTTCGGAAGTTTCATCCGATTCCCCCCGGAACCTTTCGATTCCGCGCCTAAGCGAAAAACACACGCTATATTCATTTGTAACTTCAACTTACAGCAGGGCCCGTCTCCTTGTCAATTGGAGGTAACAAAAGAGGGCGGCAGGCAGGCTGCAGGCCATCTACGCTGTTTCCAGAACCCTTTTGAACTGCGTTTCGTAAAGCTCCCTGTAAAGACCTTCCTCTTCAAGAAGTTCCTGGTGAAGACCCCGTTCAACCAGCCGGCCCTCATCCAGAACCAGAATCTGATCAGCTGCCATGACAGTGGAAAGCCGGTGGGCCACGACCAGGCTGGTCCGCCCCTTGAGCAGGGGCAGGATGGCCTCCTGGATCAGGGACTCGGTGATGGAGTCCAAAGAGGAGGTGGCCTCGTCGAAGATGATGATGGGCGGATCCTTGAGGATAACCCGGGCAATGGCCAGTCTTTGCTTTTCACCGCCGGACAGTTTCACCCCCCGGTTGCCGACCAGGGTATCAAGGCCCTGGGGCAGGCTTTCAATCAGCTGGTATATCCGGGCTTCCCGGCAGGCATGGATCAGTTCTTCCTCGCTTGCGCCCGATTTGGCGTAGAGCAGGTTGTCGCGGATGCTGCCGTTAAAAAGGTAGGCTTCCTGGGTGACCACGCCGATATTCTCTCTCAGGTACTTGAGATCCAGGTCGCGGACATCCACTCCGTCAATGGTGACTGAACCTGCCGAAACATCGTAAAGGCGCATGACCAGGTTGGTGATGGTCGTTTTCCCTGAACCGGAAGGCCCGACAAGGGCGGTCATATTTTGGGCGGGAATGGTAAAGGAAATGTCTTTCAGTATCTCTTTATCCGGGTTGTAGCTGAAATCAACCTTGTGGAAAACCAGTTCCCCCCTCATGGTCTCCAGCCGGATGGCATCCTTTTTACTCCTGATCTCCACTGGCATGTCCAAATAGTCGAAGATGCGAGTGAAGAGCGCCAGAGCCCGGGAGAAGTCAACGGGTACGCTGAGGAGGGCACTGACCGGCCGGTACATACGTGTCAGCAGGGTGACCATGACGGTCACATCCCCCACCGTCAGGCCTGTATTGCCTTTCTTGAGGATCAGGACTCCGCCGATCAGGTAGATGAGCATGGGGCCCAGATTGGTAAAGGTCCCGATGGCCATGCGGAACCAGCGGCCTGCCATGGCCTCGCGGATTGTCAGCTTCCGTATGTCCTCATTGATTCGGGTGTACTTCTCATATTCGTCTTCTTCCCTGGTAAAGAGCTTGACCAGCTGCTGGCCGCTGACGGACAGGGTCTCGTTGAGCTGCTGGTTGGCCTCGTCATGTTTGCCCTGAGATTCCATGGTCAGCTTCCAGCGCCTTTTGCCAACGGACTTAGTCGGCAGAATGAAAAGAGGCAGGATGGCGACACCCACCAGAGCCAGGACCCAGTTCTTCTGCACCATGGCAATCAGAGAGGCGGCCAGCACGGCCACGTTTGAAACGGTACGGGTCAGGGTTCCGGAAATGACTCCCTGGACCCCTTCGATATCCCCCGTCATCCGAGTGATGATGTCCCCTTGTTTGTTGGTGGTGAAAAAACGCTGGGGCATCTGCTGCAAATGCCCGTACATGCTGTTCTTCATGTCCTGGACAATATGCTGTGAGACTCTGGTATTCAGGTAATTCTCCAGAAGCCCCAGAAGGCTGGAAGCCACCATGACGCCGGCCGCCAAAGCCACCAGCAGGGTCAGGAGTACGAAATCCCCCTTGATAAAGCCGTCGTCAATCATACGACCTGTCAGGATGGAGGGGAAGACATCCAATACAGCAGCCACAACAATGGTGGCCAGCGACAAGAGAAGGCTGGGCCAGTACGGCTTCAGATAGGAAAAGATCCTGCCGAAGAGTGCCCTGGTTACCTTGGGTCGGTTTTCTTTTTCTTCCGGGGTCTCAAAGCGGAAACCCCTGACTCCCCGTCCTCCGTTCACAGTGATTCCTCCGCTTCGAAGAAGGCGATCAGCTTATCCGCAAGAAGGGCAAACTGCTTGGCCTCTTCAGAGGTCAGAGCCTCTTCAAGCCTTTTGCTTCGGGCCTGGCGCTCCTGGCGGCTACGGTCAAGTTCGCTCTCCCCCTGCGGGGTCAGTGTAACCAGATAAGCACGCCGGTCGACAGGATCCCGGTCCTTGCGGATCAGACCCTGGTCTTCCATCTTCCTTAACTGTCCGGTCAGGGAAGCAGGCCGGATATCCAAACCTTCCGCCAGTTGGCTGGCCCGCATGGGGCCGCTCTCTCTGAGTATATACATAGTACGGAAAACGCTCCGTGAAAGTTGCCGTCCCCCGGGATCATAAGGGCGCCTCCTGCGGCTTACACGCGCCAGGCGCATGATCATATCCAATGTGTCTTTCTTTTCCATTTAACTTCCTTTTCATCAAATAACTAAGGTACCTAAGGACATTATACTTAGGTACCTTAGTTATGGCAAGTGCCGTAAGGTACAGTTAATACTCAACCAACCAACTGGCTGGCTTCTATCGGTTATCTGAAGATTGGCTGAAGACCGGGGACTTCGTCCGATGGCGGCCATCTACCCAATGTCTTGCTGTATATTTCAAATCCCATTGAGTCATATTTGACATTTCCATTGAGTCATATTTCAACCCTCGGGCCATGCGAGCCGGATACGCACCACAGTATCCTTAATAGATCGCACGCAAGAGACTGCAAAGCATCCCAAAAGAAAGGCAAATACCAAAACCGTTCAGTCTTGGCACTTGCCTTCATTCATGGGGCAATCGCTGCCCCTGTGGCAGCGATCAGCCTGTACCTTACATACTCTTATAGAAGGGATAGTTCTCTTCTTCGATCTGCTCCAGGGAAGGCATGGGGAAGAATTTTTCCTGGCTCTCTTCCATGAACATGAGACCCCGTTTAATGGAGCGGTAGGACTGGCGGGCCAGGACGTTGTGGAGGGCCAATCCCTTGGAACGGCTCTGGGGCTTGGATTCCATGTCCAGGATGGCATCCCGGAGCTTGGCCGGATGAATGCCCACAATAGGCGAGGGGACGAAGGGATTCTGGTTGAAACGATCCATGAAGGTATTCAGGTCGAAGTCCATGAGAATATAGAAGAGCCTGGGAACACTGAGGAGCGGATGGCCGCCCGTATAGTATTTGCCGTAGTCATGCATGTCCATACGCGACAGGGAGATCATGTGCAGGGGCGCAACTTCGACAAAGACATTGAAACTGTCAAGCTTCTTGGGCTGGACATAGGATCCTTCCTTCAATTCAAGGAAGGTGCCGTCCGGGTTGCCAAGATAGAGAGCCTTAATGGCATCCAGACTGACATGCTCCAGGACCCTGTAGCTTGACACATACTGGGTGGCCTTGGGTCGGCCGTCGGGGTGGACTACCAGGCCTTTCATGGCTTGATCGATCTGGAAGTAGGGGTGGCGGTAGTTGATGTCCAGCTCAGCGAAAATCAGCTTGCCCTCGTAATAGCTGGTCGATCCATAGCTGTAGCGGACAACGAAGTCCTTGGGCGACAGCTGGGAGAGAAGCAGGGCCTCGGTGGGATAAAGGACCATATAGAGACGGGCTTGATAGGTTGTCATAAATTCAATCCTCCTTTTAAAGCAGGGGCGCAATAACCAGGGCCACCATGGCCATCAGTTTGATCAGAATATTCAGTGAAGGGCCGGACGTGTCCTTGAAGGGATCACCCACCGTGTCGCCGACAACCGAGGCGTTGTAGGCCTCTGTGTTGCTGTGGATCTGCTCGTCGGCCTCGATGGTTTTCTTGGCGTTATCCCAGGCTCCGCCGGCGTTGGACATGAAGATGGACAGGCAGACACCGGAAATGGTAGACCCCACAAGAAGGCCAAGGAGCATCTCCTTGCCGCCCAAAAAGCCCGTGAGAACCGGGGCCAGGAGGGCCAGAATGGCGGGCAGAAGCATCTCTTTCAGGGCTGACCGGGTACTGATATCGACGCAGCGCCCATAGTCAGGCTTGGCGTCACCGGTCAGAATACCCGGGATCTCCCGGAACTGCCTGCGGACCTCATTGATCATCTGGAAGGCCGATTTGCCGACCGCGTTCATGGTCAGGGCAGAAAAGAGAAAGGGAATGACCGCGCCGATAAAGGCTGCCACCAAAATATAGGGGTGGGCGATTTCAGCAATATCAATACCTGCCGCTTCCTTGAAGGAAGAAAAGAGGATGATGCTGGTCAGGGCCGCTGAGCCGATAGCAAAACCCTTGCCGATGGCAGCTGTCGTATTGCCCACCGCGTCCAGCTTGTTGGTGATCTCGCGGACCCGGGCCGGGAAGTGGGCCATCTCAGCCAGGCCTCCCGCGTTGTCGGCGATGGGTCCGTAAGCATCAACAGCCAGCTGGATACCCAGAGTGATCAGCATGCCGGTCGAGGCGATGCCGATGCCGTAGAGGCCTCCGGTCAGGAAGCTACCCAGGACTGCGAGACCAATGACGACTACGATAGGGAAAGTGGAGGTCATGCCTACGCTGATACCGGTGATGATGTTGGTGGCGGAACCCGTCTGGCTGGCCTTGACCAGGTTGTTGACCGGCCTTCGGTCAGTGCCCGTGTAGTATTCGGTGATCTGGCCCACCATGACACCTGCCAGCTGGCCGATGACCGTGGCTCCGATCAGATGCCAGCGGCCCAGCTGGCCGGCCGCTCCAAATGTTTCCTCCCCAACCAGAAGGGCAAAGAGGACAACAACCAGAATAAAGGCCAGGCCCGACGCGACAAAACTGCCTCTGTTAAGGGCTTTTTGCGGGTCAGCTCCCTCCTTGATACGGACGAAAAAGGTACCGGCAATGGAAGCCAGGACGCCCAGTCCTGAAATCAGGAGAGGCAGGAAGAGCAGCTTAATCTTGAGCTCCAGGCCGGCCCCGGGCACAGTGACAGCCAGGATCATGCAGCCCACGATGGAGCCCACGTAGGACTCAAAAAGGTCAGCGCCCATGCCGGCCACGTCACCGACATTGTCACCGACGTTGTCCGCGATGACGGCCGGATTGCGGGGGTCATCCTCGGGGATGCCGGCTTCCACTTTGCCGACCAGGTCGGCCGCTACGTCGGCTGCCTTGGTATAGATTCCCCCACCTACCCGGGAGAAGAGAGCAACGGATGAGGCCCCCAATGAAAAGGCTGTGCACAGGGGCAGGATACTTTGAGCCAGAACCGTCTCGTCCACCTGAGCAAAGCGGCCCCAGGCGAAAAGAAAGACGGCAAAGAGCCCTACCAGGGCCAGGCCTACCACGGTCATGCCCATGACAGTGCCGCCTGTGAAGGCCACCTTCAAGGCCCCATTCAGGCCATGATCCTTGGCGGCCTGTGTAGTGCGCGCGTTGGCCTTGGTAGCCACCCGCATGCCCAGAAAACCGGCCAGGGAAGAGGCCAGAGCCCCCAGAATAAAGGCCAGGGCCTGAAATCTCATGAAACCGGTGTTGGCCAGGACAAGAGCTCCGGCTACCAGGACGACAAAGGGCAGCAAAAAGAAATACTCCCGGCGCAAAAAGGCCATGGAGCCCTCGGAGATATGTTGGCTGATTTCCATCAGTCTTTCGCTGGAAACCTCCTGACTGCTGACCCAGCGGGTACGAATTGTCGCAAAAAGCAGTGCAACCAGCCCGCTTGCCAAAACGGATAACAAGAATTTCAATTCCATGCTCCGACCTCGTTTTCTCTTCTTTATTAAGAAGTATACCTAATCGGCGGGCATGTGTCGGCGATTGACTCCTTGGATTTATTCCGGAGGTCTGCAGGCCGGCCCCTAAGTCAGAAAAACGGGATCTGAAAAGTCCCGTCAGGGCAGCCCGGCGGCCAAGGCCGCCGGGCTTTTCCAAATGATTCAACATCAATTCAGACTGGCCAGTAACTCGTCATAGAGACCCCATCCCCCATCACCTGTCACCTGGAAGGTCTTTGTGGGGATGACTTCACCGGCCGGCAAGAAACTGCCATTGATAAAGAGCCTGTCGGGCATATCGTCCGCCACCTGGAAGGCCAGGAAGAGCGAGGCTTGATTCTCTCTATCGAAGAACTGCAGCTCCAGGCGGTCGCTGGTGCCCATGGCTTCAGCCGGATTCTCGACTTCCATAATTTCCAGATTCAGAAGGCGAAGGAACCAGGACTCCAGACTCTGGCCGCCCTTGATCGTCTTCTGGCTGATCTTGACTGGGACACTGCCATCATAACGATAGCGTGTGAGCTGTAGTGACTCTGCCTCCACATCCTCCTGGCCCCAGGCTTTCAGCCAGTCTTCGATGGTATTCCGGTCATGGGGCCCCCTTGAAGTAAAACGGAAGAGGCTTCCGTCTGCCATGCTGGGCAGCTTGGCATAGGCGGATGAAGATAAATCAGCCTTGACGCTCCAACCATCTGCCCGCCTGTCAAAGACAAAGGTAAACTGGCCGTCCGGCGTCTTCAGAGTCAGCAGATCGTCTTCAATGACATACTTGCCGGAGGGCATGTAACTCATGGCGGTATGAAGGTCCAGGAGGAAGTCCCCGCTGTCAAAGAGCTGCAGGCTGGCCCGGTCAGGCGAATCTGGCTCCCCATAGAAGTAGGTGTTGACCAGATTGCCTTCTCCGTAAGGTCCAGTGGTTTCCGCAATATAGGCGTCATAGGCCGAACAGTCAGCCACTTCCGCCTTCTCAATCTCTACAAGCAGAAACCATCCGTCCATGACCGTATCGCCCGACGCTGCTTGAATGCGGCGGATGGCAAGATTCAGCTGCCCGCTTTTTGTCAAAGCCTCCAGGATCTCAAAGCGGTCAGCATTGGTCCCCGCGGTCAGGTAGGCAACGAAGAGGGAGTGGTCGGAGAAGAAAGCATCGGTGTATTTTTGAGCCTGTTTTGAGAAAAGGACCGAGTCCGAGCTGTCCCTGCCAAAGTCAAAGTAAGCGGACAGATCCCTGTAAAAGGCGACGAAGTCTGCCCGGTTTTCCAGTTTGACCAAGGGTGTCAGGTGCTCCCTATTGCCGTACTGCCTTTGACTGTCACGGTTCTCAGATCTTTCCACCATGGCCAGGTAGCCTGCCTCTGAATAGCCCACCTCCGAGGCAAAAGCCTGGTACTCCACCTCTTTGGCCAGCTCGCCCCTGGGCAGGGGTCCCAGGCGCCCCTTGATGTTAAGCAGGCCGTCCTCCAGGACCAGCGGTCCGCTTTCCAGGATCTCCTTTTTCATCCAGGGACGCATGGCTACGAAGAGGACATCATCTTCAAGGTATAAGTCGTAGTCATGGAAACCCCGATGCCAGAGCTGGTAATGGACCCTGTTTACGAAATCCACTACCACTACATGGGTGTCCATGATCCCTGAACCGATGCTGATGGTTGAACACAAGTCAGGTTTGCCATCCCCCGTCAAATCACAGAAGAAGACGTTGTGGATGGGCATTCCCAGGAGGACTGTCTCTGTCCCGCCTTCCGTCACGGCCACAAGCTCACCGGCTGTCCATCGGAAGGTGACCCCCGGGAATTCGTCCAGACGGGTCTCCAGGCTCTCCGGCCAGTCGGCCAGATCATCCGCACCAAAGAAGTTGAACCATTCCACAGCCAGGGATCCCGCGGGTACCGGCAGGGTCTCCGATCCACTTGGGGAAGTAGGGATCACCGGGTCATCCTTAGGGTTGGTCAGGAAACAGACAGCCAGGACGATTGAGGCCATGAGAACCAGAAGAATAATCCAGAAGGCAGGTTTTTTGTAATTGAGCACGGAACGGATCCTTTCTTTGACGGCCACCTCCCCGAAAGCCAGGGGGCAGGCCATGATGGCCCTATGGGGAATGCTGGATGCCAGCAGAGTCTGGGAATATTCAAGTCTCCCCTCCTTGCCCAGATCACGGATGACCTTCTCGTCGCAGGCCATCTCGATATCCCGGCAGAGCAGGATGTAGGCCAGCCAGGAAAGGGGGTTGAACCAGTAGAGGGTAAGAAGCAAAAAGCCCAGGGGTTTCCACCAGTGATCCCGCCGCTTCAGATGGGCACGTTCATGGGCCATAATCAGAGCCTGCTGACCCGCCTCCAGACCTGAAGACAGGTAGATCCGGGGCTTTATCAGACCCAGGATGAAAGGTGTCTCTATCTCATCGCAGATATAAACCCCATCTTCCAGACGAATGGAGGCCCTGACCTTCTTTTTTAAGCGCCCATAACTCAAGGCTGCGTAAAACAGGAGCAGGACCATGCCGGCCAGCCAGACATAAGCGGCCACCTGGGTCCAGATCTGCAGGGGATTGACGGAGGCGCCGGCAGCCGGTGTAAAGGTTTCCTTGATCACGGGATTAAGCCAGCTGTTGAAGGCCGGGATACCGCTTTGAATTCCTGGGTCCGCCGAATAAAGAATATCAGGACTGACCGTTTGGCCGCTGGGAATAAGACTCAAGGCACTCTTGAAAGAGAAAGGAAAGACCAGGCGGAGGCCTACCACAGACCAGAGCAGGCAGATCTGCCATTTGGGCGCCTTCTTCAGAAGGAGGCGAAGACCGGTGACAGCCAGAATCAGCCAGCCTGCCGTGATGCTCATATTGAGGAATTTAAGAAAAAGACTGGCCATGATCTAGTCCTCCCTGGCGGCCTGATCAATCATCCGCCTGATCTGCTCCGCCTCTTCCGCCGACAGAGCCTTGCGGCGGGTGAAGGCGGCAATGAAGGCCGGCAGGGAACCATCGAAGGTTTTGTCGACGAACTGTTCACTTTGCAGGGCGTGAAATTCTTTGCGGGAAATCAGGGAAGAAACCACACCCCCGTCATTCTTGAAAAATCCCCGGTCACTGAGCTTGCGCAGGACCGTATAAGTGGTGGACCGGTTCCAGTCCAGAAGCTCCTGACAGAGCTTGACCAGATCCCGGGAATGCAAGGGCTCATTGTCCCAGATAATGTCCGCGAAGCGGGATTCCACTTCACCCAGCCTGATCTCTGCCATGGCCTGCCTCCAATCAAGTCTATCGCTTATAGACTACTTGAAGTCTACTCCCGATAAACTGGCTTGTCAAGCTCTCGTTTCCAATAGAAATAAGATATCTTTTATTGGCTCTTGACCTCCTTTATAATGGGCTTCACCTCTTGCATAGTTGAACCATGGGAGGGCCACAAGATGTACATTGAGACCGCACGCTTAATCATCAAAGACCTGGATGAATCCATGGCTATGAGCGTTCATCTCAATTCTCTGGATGACGACAACCGGCGTTTCCTTCCCGATGAGGTCTTTGAGTCTCCGGAAGATGCCCTGGCCGCCATCCAGCATCTGATCGCCTGCTATCAAGGTAGGGACGGCCCTTTCGTCTATGCTGTCCTTCTGAAAACGGATCAACAGATCGGCCACGTCCAATTGGTCAAAATCCGGGAGGGATGGGAGATCGGCTTTCACACCAGCCAGGACTACGGAAGCCGGGGTTATGCGACAGAAGCGGTCAAAGCCTTCCTCCCAATGATTATGGATCAGGTGGATACACCGGTCATCTACGGTATCTGTGACCAGGAGAATCTGGCATCGAGAAAGGTGATGGAAAAGTGCGGCTTCACCCTAATTAATGAGGGCGTGGGCTCTTATCAGGGTGAAGAGCGCCCGATCTGCAGGGACCTGCTGGCTGACCCTGGCCGGATTGAAGACCTGGTTGGCAGGCTTATGGCAAGCGATGACCAGGAGGCTTACCGCTCCATGAAGAAGCTGGAAGCTGTCAGCCGGGAAGCCGATGCAGTCTACCCCTTCCTTGGATCTTTTTTCACCATGCTCAATCACGCCAATTCTTACATCCGAACCCGGGGACTGATCCTGATCGCCGCCAATGCCAGGTGGGACAAGCAGGGACAGATTGACGGGAACATGGATACCTATCTTGAGTACATCATGGACCCCTCTCCCATCACTGCCAGGCAGTGCATCAAGTCCTTGCTCCTGATGGCCTGCTACCGGCCCGGATTGAGATCCAAAATCGTGCATGCCCTGGAGAGTGCGGATCATTCGTACTATCAAGAGAGTATGCGTGAACTCCTTGGAAAAGACATTGGCCTGGTAGTTGAACAGCTTGAAAGGAGCGGATCTTGACCGATTTTTTCTTTTTTAGAACTTAGGACTTATCATCCACATACCGGCGCAATGTCGCTTCATCCAAAACATAAATCCGGCCTCTCTTTGTCGCGATGACCCCCTCTGCCTTGAGTGTGGCGCAAATACGGGAGACATGGACATGGGAGGCGTTGATGGCCGAGGCCAGGCTTTCGTGGGTCAAACGGACACAGCCATGTGTCTTGTATTCATTGCTATCCATAAATAACAAAAAGAAACTTGCCAGGCGAGTGGTGGCATCGCGTACACTTTGTGTTTGAGCGTCAAGGCACATAAGCCGCAGGACGTCGCCCACGTAAAGCATGAGATCCCGGCAGAAGGCCGGATTCAAGTCGCACATCCGGTGGAGCTCCGGTACGGTAATGGGCACGGCAGTACAGGATGTGAGTGCCTCAGTCATGACAACGGAGGGCTCATTGCCCCGCAATCCATCCAAGACAAAAAGGGAGTTATCTTTATGAAAACCGACAATGCGTACATAGCCGCGCTGATTGGTGGTGTAAATTTTTACGATCCCCTCCACCAAAAAGTAGAGGCATTTTGGCACCTGGCCACTTTGACTGAATATTGTACCTTTGGGGTAGTCCAGAGGTTTTCGGCTCTGCTCCAGAATAAAGGAACGGTAAGGCTCCAAGCTGTCTTCAAGTATATAGGTGATTGGATCATAGGCTTCCCTAGCCACGGCTACCCTCACTTGGACCCGACTATATCACATGATATAGTTCGGCCTCCGGCAGATAGTATACGGTAAGAGTACAGAAAAATGAAAGCGAGCTCTTGCAATGTCGAAGATGTTCCCAACACTCATTTCCCCTGCCAAAATTGGCAAAGTAACACTCAAAAACCGTATTCTGAAAGCACCCCAGTCATCCGGTATGAACAACATGGACGGCACGGTCTCGGAGCGGGCCATTCGCTACTACTCCGACCAGGCTGCTGGAGGCGCGGGTTGTATTATTGTCGAATACGCCTATGTCGATGACATTGGAGCCAAATCCGCCCATTGCCATCTGGGTATTTCCAACAACGAGCACATTCCCGGTCTGGCCTGGCTGGCCGAGTGCATCCGGGAAAACGGCGCCGTACCTGCCATCCAAATCGAGCATTGCGGCCGCCAGAAATTTCTTGGAACCCAGCCCATTTGCGGACCGTCAGCCATCCCCTGGCCCAAGCTCTGGGACCAGTATGGTATCCAGTCGGTGCCCCATGTCTTGACCATTGAAGAAATACAGGATGTCGTTCATGCTTTTGGCGATGCGGCCCTGCGCGCCAAGCTGGCCGGCTTTGAAATCGTAGAAATTCATGGAGCCCACGGCTACCTGCTCACCAACTTCTTCTCCCCGACAACTAACCATCGCGACGATCTCTACGGCGGCAGCCTGGAAAACCGTATGCGCATCTATTTGGAAATCTATCGCGATGTACGGAAAAAGGTGGGACCGGACTTTACCGTTACCATCCGCCTGAGCGGTACCGATTATGAGCCGGACGGCTTCCCTATCGAGGAGACCGTTGAATTGGCCAAGGCCTTGGAAAAAGAAGGAATCGACGGCATCCATGTTTCCGGCGGTGACCACCACACCATGATTCACCAGGTTTCACCCATGGCCATCGAGGTCTGCCACAATGCTTGGGCGGCGCGGGAAATCAAGAAACATGTCAGCGTACCCATCATCGCGTCAGGGTCCATTACCCTGCCCCAATACGCAGAAGAGATTCTGTCGACCGGTGGCGGTGACTTTGTCGGCCTGGGACGTCCCTTGTGGGCAGATCCCGAGTGGCCCACCAAGGCGGCCGCCGATCATCCGGAAGATATCCGGCCCTGCATCCGCTGCAATGAGGGCTGCCTGGAGCGCACCTTCTTTAACTACAAGGCTGTCACCTGCGCGGTCAATCCGGTGATCAGCCGTGAAGGGGAACTCAAGATCAAGCCCGCTGACAAGAGACGCAAGATCGCTGTTGTCGGCGGCGGCCCTGCCGGCATGGAGGCTGCCCGTGTGGCCAAGCTCCGGGGACATGACGTCACCTTGTTTGAAGAGAAAGATCGCTTGGGCGGACTCCTCATTGAGGCCGCAGCGCCGGAATTCAAATCAGATCTTCTTCCTCTGATTGAATACCAGATCACCCAGCTCAAGAAATTGGGAATTCCTGTCGAGCACAAACGTGCAGGCATGGAAGATCTGAAACCCTATGACGCCGTGGTGTGCGCCACAGGCAGTACACCCATAATCCCCGGCATTGCAGGCGTCGATAAACCGATTGCCGTCGATTCACTCACAGCCATCAACAATATGGACGCCATTGGCAAAAAAGTAGTCGTGGTTGGCGGAGGCCTGGTCGGCAGCGAAACCGCCTTGGATCTCGCTGAACGGGGCCACCAGGTGACCCTGGTCGAGCTCTTGCCCCAAATCATGCACGGGGTAGCCGTTACAGACTTTCTGGCTTACAGTGAACGGATTGCCAAAACCGATATGTGTATCCTGACCAATACCAGGCTGACCGAGATTCTGGACCATGGAATCAGGGTCGAAACAAAGGACGGCAGCGAAGAGATTCAAGCGGATACAGTCATACTGGCCCTGGGTCTTAAAGCGGAACACGGCCTCTACGATGAATTGATTGCATCCGGCAAAGAGGCCTATCTTGTAGGCGACGCCATCAGTGCCGGCAAGATATTTGATGCCTTCCACACCAGCTATCGGCTGGCACTCAAGATCTAGCCCTCACCTTACGGGGTTTCAAAGCCGGGCGGGAAGTCACATGGTTGACCTCCCGTCCGGCTTTTTGCTGGAACTGGAAGGCCCCCATCATTTGATCCTGCAAAAGTTCGCGCTTTAGGTTAGGCTTGAATTGTTTGAAAGCACAGGAAACCCAACCAAAGGAGGCATCGTTTGACTGATATTGAAAAGGCTGTCAGGCTCTACACCCTCATGGCGGACCGCTTGGAAGCAAGCGGCCACGCTCCCCGCCAGGCCCGGATCTACCGGGAACAGGCCGACTTAATTAGAGGTTGCCAGACCCTGGAAGAAGCCACTGAAAAAATCAAGAACTCACCCTACTATCTGGGTACAGGCGCTGCCCTTCTGCAGGACAAGCTGGCTGCCCTGGCCCGGGCCTCGGAAGCCGTCGGTATGCCCGATGTGGCTGAGGTCTATTGGGACAAGATCCAGGCCATCGAAGACGACGTCGCTGCCATGTACGAGACGGGCTATGAGACGCGGGCTTCCAATCTCAAGCGGCCTTATCTGGAGACCTTTGAGGCCTTTGCCTCCCTCTACCGGACCTATTTGACCCTGTCCGGCCAAAGCGCTCTGGATACCAGCGGCCGGGAATCCATGCTCAAAGATCTCAGGGAAGCCCTGGGTCGCCTTCAAAAACCAAGCACTTCCTTTGAGGAACTGGCCGGACTTCCTGCCTTCCGCCGCCTGGTGGAAGCGGACGACGCAGCCTACGGTTCTTTTGTCCAGGCGGTCCCCCGCCTGGCAGCCCATGGTCCCGACCTTGCCTCGACCATCGAAGCCATCGAAGCGGATTGGAAGAAGACCCTGTCCGAGCTCCAAGCCAACCAGGGTCCCGTCAAGGCGGCAGGGCAAGCCAACCAGGGACGGGTCCGCCGGGCCCAGGCACTGGCAGAGGCCCCCTCATCCCGACAGGGCACCTACCAGTTCAGCCAGGAGGAGGTGATTCCTTTTGTCTAATTTGAATCGCGATACCATTCAAGGTTATCTGACCATTTTCAAGGATTACCAGCCCATGCACCCCGACCTGCAAGCCCAGGTGGATGATCTGGGCCGGCGCATGTACGCTTTAGCCGATGCTCACTCGGATCCCATGGCCTTCTTCCAGGCTTTCTCCCAGTCCGGCCTACAGGAGGAGTATTCCGCCCTCATGGGCAAGGTTGTCATGGCCAGCATGGGGACAGTGGCAGCGGATGGAACAGTCAAGACTGACTACAGCGATACCCCCGCCCCTGAAGTTTTTTCAGTCCGCCAATACCTGGAACAGTACCGGATCCCCTATGAAGAAGTAAAAAAAGCAGGCTACCGCAAACGAGGTGAGAGAGCCTATGAAGAGCTCCTGGCTCTTGCGGATGAGACCGAGGATATGCAGGAAGCCCAGCTGCAGATCGAGGAAAGGCGTCTGCTCTGGAAGATCGTCAAGGAAGACAGTCTGGATATTTTCCAGCCCATCCTGGAAGCCATGGACCCCCTCCAGGCCGAGAGCCTCCCTCTGGAAAAACATGTGGAGGTTTATCTGGAATCGGATGGCGACGAGGCTCTGACCTATGGCCTGGAGCTTGCCGAAAACGAAAAGGCCCTCCTGGTCGGCCGGGCTATGTCCCGGGTACAGCTGACGGTTCTCCTGGCCGGAATCCTCATGGACTACCAGGCCAACAAGCTGACGGCCCAAAGAAGCGGCGGCCAGGGACCGACCGGTCAAAATGCCGTCAGGCAGATGATCGCCCTGCGCCTGGCAGCCCAAAAGACCCTTGGTCTTCTGTCAAGCGATTTCCAGATGACCTTCGCCGATCTGATCCGGGAGCCCGCCCTTATGATCTGGCTCCTGGTACCCAAAAACGCTGATGAATTGGGCCGCTTCAAGGTGACCCTCCATCCCCAGAATATCCGGGCCATGGAAGATCTGGTCGGGGAAATCCAATCCGGCCTGACCACCCTGGAACTCCTGAAAAGAGAAAATGATCCGGTCCTCTGGTATGCCCTGGTGGGCGCAGAAGGCCGAGCTTACGAAGACAGAGCAGAGAAGGCGGCCCAGGCCTCCAACGCCTCCCTGACCTACTTCCGCTACAAGGCCAGCCTGGATCAGGCGGGCACGGCCTTCCTGCCGAAAAGGGAGAAGAAGCAAGGACCCCAGGGTATGGCTCAGGCCCTGGATGCCGCCCCTGCCAAGGGCTTCCTCAAAGGCCTTCTGGGCCGCTAAAGACGCCAAGGCAAAGGCCCGGCCATTGGTGGTTCACCTGCGGCCGGGCCTTAATCATTTTAATCCCTTTTCAAGACTTTTTTCTTACCAGACCCGTGTGCTAATGAGCGTGAACTTTTTTGCGTCTGATCAGGAAAGCGCCAAGGCCAAGTGCCGCAAGCAGGAGGAAACCGCCCAGAAGCCACCAAAGCCAAGCGGAAGGACCTTGGGGGCCATCCTGGTCAAGACTCCATTGGGCAAAGACCGCCAGGGGTGACAAGTTGTCCAGCTTGAATTCTGCCTTGCCCCCGGCCGCCTTGGCCGTGTAGGTCTGCATGCTGCCCTTGGAGCTGTG
>JBBAEW010000007.1:0-51205 GCA_041655695.1 Saccharofermentanales bacterium | reverse complement strand
GGTAAAACGAATAACAAATTTAAAATCTAAAGTTAGTATGGTTGATATTACTGTGGATACCAATGAACGAAGTTATTATTCCAATAATATATTGTCACACAACACGATAAGTGCTGCCATTTTAATTTTACATTTCTGTCTTTTCAATAAAGATAAAGGTGTGATGATAGTAGCTAATAAAGGAGCTACAGTTGTAGAGATTATAGAAAAAATTAAAAGTATATACAAATTATTACCGTTCTTTTTAAAAATGGGAATTGTAAACTGGAATCAATCTAGTATAACATTTGATAATGGGTGTAGAATAAAAACAGATAAGAGGACAAAAGAACCAGCAATCGGTTTTACGATTGATCTACTTTATCTAGATGAATTTGCACATATACCAAATAATATAGTAGAGCCATATTACACTGCTGTTGTACCAGTAGTATCGTCAGTGAACAATTCTAAAATTATAATAACATCTACACCAAAAGGATTAAACCTATTTCATAAATTATTAATGGATTCTGAATTACCAGAAGATGATCCAAATTGGAATGGTTATAGGTCACTTAGAGTATATTGGTGGCAAATGAAGAGTAGAAGAGATACTAAAATATTTTTCAATGATAAAAAATTGAGGAAATATAAAATTACCAAAACTGAAATAAAAGATTTTTTATTAAATAATGATTATAAAGTTTATGATGGTAAAGAAAACGGGATGTCGGGTATATTTGTAGAACACGACAAAAGAAATGAACAAACTAATATAGAATTTATAAGAACATTAAGAATAAATGAATTACCATTATCTGAATTAGGTATTATTACTAATTGGCAAGAACAACAAACTAAATTGATTGGTGGTGAGGATGCATTTAAACAAGAATTTGATTTGCATTTTATAACAGGTAATAAAATGTTATTTGATAATGTTACTATTGAAAAGATAATAGAAGATAAATTAAAATTCGAATATGTAGATATAGATAAATTTAATAAGAAATTAAAAATACCTTACAGTGGTCTACATTTTATAAAAGATAAAAGTTTATTTAATATAGATGAATGTAAAGATTATCAAATAGGTATATCAATTGATTTAAGTGAAGGGTTGGGTGCAGATTACAGTATTATAAATATATTTCGATTATTACCAAAAACAAAAGAAGAAATTGATATACATAAGAAAAAATTTACAGATAAATATGATTATTTTAAATTAGAGCAAATTGGTATATTCAAATCAAATATTTATTCTGTAAAAGAAGTAGCAGATATATTATATATGATAGTTTTTGAATTATTTGATGAGAATAAGGTTAAAATCGCATTAGAAAGAAATACATATGGAGATGAATTACTTGCACATATGCCACATGTTTTTAACGATAATAATAATTATTCAAATCACGTTTTTTTAAGATATAAACATAGAGTAGAAGATAAAACTACCAAATTAGGAATAAAAATAACACAAAATAAAAAAATATTAATAAAAGATTATCAAATAAATACTAAAAAATGTAATATTGTTATACATGATCAATATACAATAAATGAAATAAGTACATTTACTAAACATGAATTAGCATCAGGTGATATAACATTCAGAAGTGAATCTGGTCATGATGATGCTATTATGTCAACAATAGTTATGTCAACAATATTTTCAATGATTAGTTATAGGGATATGATAGATGAGTATATGGAAAATAATTCATTGAATATTACAGAAGATATAAACACATTTATAAACGAATATGAAGATGATTCGCCTGATCTTACAACAGTGGTAGGTGGGTATAAAAAAGTCTATAATAACCCACATAAAACACCAAATAATGGAAATTTTAATAAAAGATTTACACCGGTTAATCCATTATCTAAGTTTCCTAGTAAAAATAGATTTTAATATGAAATATAGTAATAAAAAATCAAATACATTAGAATTTATAAAGAGGTCTAATAATGTACATAATGATAAATATGATTATTCAATTGTGGATTATAAAAACAATTCAACTAAAGTTAAAATTATATGCAAACAACATGGTGTTTTTGAACAATTACCTGTTGCACATATTAATTTTAAACAAGGATGTCCTAAATGTAAAGGTGGTGTATCTATAACAAAAGAAGATTTTATTAAAAATTCAACAAAAATACATTATGACAATTATGATTATACTCTAGTAGAATATAAAAATATGAAAACTAAGGTTAAAATTATATGTAAAAAACATGGTGTTTTCGAACAGATACCAGATAATCATATTCGTAAAAAATATGGTTGTCCAAAATGTAAAAAATCTAAAAATGAAATATTAATCGAAAAAATATTTATTGATAATAATATTAAATTTGAAACACAAAAAACATTTGATGGGTGTAAATATAAACAAAAACTAAAATTTGATTTTTATTTAACAGATTTTAATACTTGTATTGAGTATGATGGGGAACAACATTTTAAAAAATATAGATTCGAAAAGGATGATAGTAATTTAAATATTAGAAAATTAAGAGATCAAATAAAAACAGATTATTGTAAAAATAATAATATTCAGTTAATTAGAATAAAATACAATGAAAATATTGAAAAAAAATTAAACTTTTTAATTAATATATAGTATAAGTAATATATAAAATGCAAGAATAGTGTAGCGGTAGCACGGTTTACTTCCAGTAAACAAGGTTCGGTTCAAGTCCGGTGTCTTTGCTCAAAAGGAATAAATATTATTATTTATTCCTTTTTTATTTTAAACAAAAATATTTTTTAAAGATAAAATATAAAAAGATAAAATATAATATGGCAAAAACATTAGAAATACCATTTAAAATATCAAGTTCTAATTTATCAAAAATAATATCGATATTAAAGGATTTAAGTATTATACATGAAAAGTCATTATTTAGATTTGATAAAAAAAATCTATTAATATATTCTTTAGTTGGTGAAGGAACAGGTATTAACGCGTTTAAAAGTTATACATTTAAAATAGATGATATTTTAGATATCAATCTAGATGAATTTAATGTAAGTATTGATTTTATTGCAAAAGATATAAAAAATATTTATCGAAATTTACAAATAATGGTGGATATGGATAAAGATATATCAGGTAAATTATATTATGATGAAATAGGTGATAAATATTATTCAGATAGGTTATTTTTTAAAGTTGATAGTAAATTAAAATTAAATTTTTATAGTAGTGATCCAATGTCATTTAATACAAATATAACATCATCACATATTAAAAAATTAACCAATATAGATAATTCTGAATTTAATTTTGATTTAAAAGTAGATGATTTTAATAATATTAAAAAATTATCAACTACAAATAAAGATTCTGATGTATTTTTTATGAATACATTTGAAAAAGATGATAAGTATTACATTTCAATTGGAGAAAGTAGTTGGGATTTAACATTGGGTGAAATTAGTGATAATATAACAAAAACATTATCTTTCCCTAAAAAATATCTTAAAGTTATAAATGTTCAAGACATATCAAAAGTTTATGTATTTGATAGATTTTTAATGATTAAGACAGATGAATCAAATCTATTAATTAGTACAGAAATTACAGTATAAGTATGATTATTTTTTCAAAAAATGATCCAGTTGAAAACTGCACATTATATAAATCAATTGGTTGTAGTCACATAGATTCATATCTATGTGATTTTCCTAATTGTTCAATGTATAAAAAACATTGGAATGATATAGAAAGATATTTTAAAATTAAGAAAATAAAAAAGGATATTAAAAAATAATATCCTTTTTTATTTTTGATTTAATACGTTATTAGCATAATTAACTTGTTCTTCAGATATTTCACTACCGATATAATTCATACCCCATTTTTTTGATCCTTTTGCTGTTGTACCAATTCCCATAAATGGATCATAAACAATACCATCTTTTAATCCATATATATCTAATAATTTAATTACTAAATCTGTTGAAAAAACAGCTTTATTTAATTTGTTAGAACCATCGTTATTTTTAGCTTCTATAAAATTATAAATATTTTCATATATTGCTTGATTTGTTCTTTTTATTCTATTTATTATTTTTTTATTAGTTCTAAATGTTTTAAATTCATTTTTTCTAGAAAAAACAAAAATATATTCAGTTATTCTAGTCATTTTATTTTTACTGACATTATTTGGTATAGCATTTGATTTTTTCCATATCAAACAATCAGCAATAATAAAATTTGTATTTTTAATTATTTCTGCTACAACTAACCACATTAAATGTGTATTTTCAGAAGAATAAGACATATTGTATAATACACAACCATCTTTTTTCAATACTTTATCAAATCCACTAAATATATCAACAGTCCATTTAATATATTCATCATCAGTTAGTTTATCGTTATAAGAATCATATCTTCTACTATAATCATCTGAAACACCTGATCCTCTACTAGTATTATATGGTGGTGATGTTAAAATTAAATCTATATTATTATTTAATTCGTTTCTACTCATTGTATCTAAACAACTTTCATTGTATATAATATTCATTATTTTATTATTTTAGTTTCTTTATTTAAAATCCATGTTTTTACATATACATATCTATCATTTTCATCTATATCACTGGATATATCATTTTTTTCAAATTCTTCACCCCATCCATCTGAACACTGACTATCTATATATTTTCTAATATCTTCTAAATCATCGTTATTTAGGTTTTTATCACTATATACTGTTATGTATAATACACTTTCATCAATATTAAACCCATCCATTTTTATTTCAATGTCAGTTTGTTTATAATACTGTTGTAATTTTGAATTATTAAAATTATTTGATACTACTTTAAATATCTTTTCTATAGTTTTATCATCAATATCTGATAAATCATAATCTATATTTAATGAAGATAATATATCATCCCATAAATCATTTATTACACCATTAAAGATTTCTTCTTTAGTAATTGATAGATATTCTTCATCGTCTTGTGAATTTTCATCATTTATATCCATTTTATATTCAAATTCATCAATTACAAAATCTAAATCTGTATCATATTTTTTTTGTAATTTTTTAATATCTTTTATTGATTCTATTTCTATATTAGTTTCATCAATATAATATGATATTTTCACCGGTATGCTAAATTTATATGTATTCATATTCTAGTATATTATTTTTCTGTTTATATATTTTATTTATTTAAAAGTTTATTTCTTAATCTGTCTATTTTAGTTAATCTTTTTATTTCTAATGGAACTAATGATGTAATTAACCAATTCTTAAATCTAAAGTATTCTATTCCATCTATTATTATTTCATTTTTTAAATTTTTATGATTAAAAACAATTGAATCATTTTCAATTAATATGTTAGACACGTTATTTAAATCATCACCATAATTATAATAATCTGAATTGAATATTTGATTTACTCTATCTATACCTTGATAACTA
Source organism: Saccharofermentanales bacterium (assembly GCA_041655695.1). Lineage (GTDB taxonomy): Bacteria > Bacillota > Clostridia > Saccharofermentanales > DTU023 > UBA4923. The sequence continues at coordinate 45,755 of JBBAEW010000007.1, read as the reverse complement.
ACAAAAACAATTAATCCATTTATTGTCAATGATATATAATCAGATATATATAGATTGTATAAATTATTTGATGAATCTGTATATTTACATATTTCACTTTTCATAATTATATTCAAATTTTAAATTTCCAGAATTATATATTCTATATATTTTTCTTTCTATCATTATTTCATGTTCTGATTTGGTTGGATCAAATCCTTCTTTAATTAAAATGTCTTTTCTAAATCCAAATCTATATTTTTTAATACCATTAACTACATAATAGTAGTTAGGTTCTGTTATATGTCGTAATTTAAATTTAAGTTTTTTATATAAATCACCATTACTATAACTTCTATCTGCATATGATATAATTTTCTTAGGTTTATAGTTTTTAACAAAATAGTTAAATAGTTTAGATCCACCACCAATAACATTTGTGTTTAATTTATTACAAAATCTTAACATCTCATATTCATCATTTTTAGATATACTATTCATAGATTTCCTCAATTTACCAAATGTCATTAAGCTAACTAATTCATAATTATAAAATAAACCTATTTTATGTTTTGAACCAACAAAACCTTGAATATGGTTTTCATCTAAAAATTGTTTAATCAATTCATTATTATTTATTTCTTTAATTTCACATTTTCTTGCAAATATTTTATTAGGTGATATATTTAATTTATTGATTATCATAGATTTAATTATTTCTTGTTTATAAACCCAATCATCTTCATAAATATGTATTAACTGAATCCCGTTTTTTATACATAAGTCTGTTTTGTTTTTATGATAATTTTTATCACAATATAATTCATTGTGCCAATATACACCATTAAATTCGAATGCTAATTTTAAATCTGGTAAATAAATATCTAATTCATATGGGTTTATTATTTTTCTGTCATTTTCTATTACTGTCCCACTATAATTTTCTTTAATGAAATTTAATAACATTAATTCTTTATCTGATGTATGTGTTCCAATAGGATTACAAATTACACATGGTGTAGATTTATTAATTAATCTATTCTGTAATAAAAAACTACTTATTATAAATTTATTTTGACAATTATCACATATTATAGTATAATATGGTTTGTTGTATTTTACTATTTTAATTTTGTAATTTTTTTCGTATAATTTTATATTTTTTAAATATAAAGATTGTGATAAATTTTTAGATATTTTTTCTCTTATATCTTTGTTTTTAGATACATTTTCAACTCCATATCTTTCTAAAATTGTATTAATTAATTTTATTTTTATATTTTTAGAATGCATTGGATGATCAACACCATACTTATCATTTAGTGTTTTCTTAATTTTATCTTTAATATTATCATTTAAAAGAGGTGTTTTATAACCATATTTTTCTAAATTTGTATTTTCTTTTTTTTCATTAATTATAGGTGATGATAAACCATATTCATATCCATATTTTTCTAAATTAGTACTAATTAACTTTTGCTTTATTTCTTCTGAATACATTGGATGTTCAACACCATATTTATTAATTAATGTTTTTTTAGTTTTTTCTTTTATTTCTTCTAATTGAAAAACATTATCAACACCATATTTATTTTGTAATCTTTCTTTACATTTATTATTTGCACATTTTTTGCTACAACAATAATCTTCCTTTAATCCGTTAGTGTTTTTATAGTAGTTGTGATATGATGTTTTTTTAATTTTATCACATACGTCACATTTAACATCTATTTTATAATGACTACTATGTGGTAAATCTGTTATTTTAACAATAGAATTATCAGTTGAAACATCATATCCAATTGATTTATAATAATTCTTTAATTTTCTATTGTTTACAGTTATATACTCACCTATTATCATAATTTAACCTTTAACTCATTTACAGGGAATCCTTGTTTTTGATAAATTTTATCTCTTCTACTTATATATTGATTATATAATATGTTATTATACTTTTTTGATAATTTATCTGTAATATCAAATACTACCAATTTACTCTTATCTTTATGTAATCTTAACCCTCTACCAATTGACTGTCTAATTAATTTATCAGATTTAAAACTATCTGCAAAAACAATATTAAAAATAGACTTTATATTGATACCCGTGGAAAAAGTTCCAAAAGATGCAACAAGTATCTTAGGTTTATCATCATTTATTTCCATTAATTTTTTAATAGTTTCTCTTTTTTCCTTTATTGTTGTACCGTCAACATAATATAAATTTTTATTAATACAGTTATCTCTTAAATATTCATATAACATTTTACCATATTCTATATTGTGGAATAATATTAATGAGTTGCTATTAAATCTATCTGACAATTTTTTAAAAAATAATTTTCTTCTTAATGATTTTTGAACAAATTCTTTTTCTAGTAAGTATGCTCTTTTACCATCACCTCTTTTTTTAATCATGTATACATTTTCGGCAAACTCATTTTCATTATGTTCTAGAATTATAGTATTTATTTTAACATGTGATACAAGCCCCTTATCCATTAATTCTTTTGCTTTAACTGTTATTAATTTTGGACCCATTAATGATTGTATTGTTAAATATTCTGCTGTGTTGTTTTCGGGATATGTACCTGATAAACCTAATCTATATTTGGCAAAACCAAAGGTTTTAGATAATATAGTATCCAAACTTTTACTTTTTGCTATATGACAATTACTAACGCAAATATTATTAGCAAAATAATTATTATTTATATTATTACCATCTTTTATTCTAAGATTATAAACATCTCCTTTATAATCTATTTTTTTAATTGATTTTATTTTCATTTGTCCATTTGAATTTTAAATTACCTGTATTATAAATCTGATAAATTTTTCTTTCTAACATTATTTCATGTTCGGTTTTATTTGGATCATACCCTTGTTTAATCAAAATATTTTTTCTATATTTATATCTATATTCTCTTTTATTGTTTATTACATAATAATAATTTGGTCTTGTTATTGATATTAAATTAAAATTTAATATTTTATATAAATTACCATTTGAATAATCTCTATTTGCATAAGATATAATATATGATGGGTTATATTTAGTTATAAAATATTTAAATAATTTATTGGCTCCTCCTATAACGTTTGTATTCAATTTATTACAAAATCTGATCATTTCGTATTCATCGGTATTTTTTGATTTTGAATTCATTGGTTTTCTTAATTTACCAAAAGTCATTAAACTTATTAATTCGTGTTTATAATATAATCCAATATTAATATTGGAATTTGTATAACCTTGTAAATGATTAATATTTAAAAAGTTTCTAATTAATTTAATATCTTTTATTTCTTTTACTTCACATTTCCTTGCAAAAATTCTATTTGGTGTTCTATTTAATTTATTTAGAATCATTGATTTAATTATATCATTTTTATAAATCCAGTCATCTTCATAAATATGTATTAATTGAATTCCTTTTTTTAAAAAAGTTTCGGTTTTATCTTTATGATAATTATTTGGTTTGTTTAATTCATTATGCCAGTAAACACCGTTAAATTCAAATGCTAAATTTAATTCAGGTAAATAAATATCCAATTCGTATTTTTTAATCAATTTAATATTTGTTTTAATTATACCTTTATAATTTTCTTTAATAAAATTCAATAATTCTTTTTCTTCATTTGATGTAGAAAAACTTCCAATTGGATTACATAAAATACATATATCTAAATTTTTTCTTAAATATCTATCCCTAAATAAACCAAAATTAATTGAATAATTTTCATTACATTTATCACAATATAATGTTACTAATTGATTTTTATGATCTATTTTTAAAAAATTAACATCATTATACTTATTTTTAAAATTATTAACCAATGTTTTAAAATATTTTTCTTTATTTATTCCATTTTTACTTCCATATAATTTTAAATTTGTATCTTTAGTTTTTTGTTTTATTTCATCATTTTGTGCAGGATGAACACAACCATATTTTAATAAATTTGTATTTTGTCTTTTTTGTACTATTTTTTCTTTATTATTATTAAAATAATCAATCATTTTTATTCTATTTTCTTCAGTAGATAGATATGAATTTTTTCCATATTTTAATAAATTCGTTTTTTTGATTTTATCTTTTATTTGATCATTTTGAGCAGGATATTCACACCCATATTTTAATATACTGGTTTGTTTTGCTTTTTCTCTAATAGATTCTACATTATATAATATATCAGTTCCATATTTTTGTATAAATGTATTTTTACATTTAGAAACTGAACATTTATTGGAACATGAATAATACCCACCATTATTAAAATTTTTCATATATTTAAAATATGGTATTGTTTTTTGTTTATGACACATATCACACTCTACTCTTATTTTAACATGACTATTCTTTGGTAGATCATTTACATTTATAGTTATTTCATCCTGTTCATTGAAAACATATCCTTTATCAATATAATGTTTATATGTTTTGGGTGATTTTTTAATAACTATGGTTGAATCTAATATCATAATTTCTACTATATTTATATCTATATATTAATTATATCATCATTTATATCTAACTCGTCAACTCTTTTCCAAATTCCGCTTTTTAATAACACTTTATGATTACCGGTTATAAATACACTATTACCATTTTCTAACTCAATTTCATACATTTCTTCTGATTTAGATAAATTTTTATAAACAAAATCAACTTCTTTAATTTCTTTTTCTTTTGTTATTTCATTAAATGTCCAAACACTATCACCATTTTTAATATCTTTTATTTTTTTCTTTCCCCCATTAGACATTTCTATTAATGTGTCAGGATGTAAACATTCATCTGTTATAACCACATCAAATTGTTGCATAAAATTTGTTGGGTAATTAATTAAACTTTGATATGTGCCAATATAAACATTAGGGGATATACCATCTCTAACTTTTCTTGGTTTATCAGAAAATATCTCTTCTACTCTTAAATCAAATGGTTCTTTTTGTTCCTTATTATAACCTAAATTATAATCAATAATATCGTCATAAAACTGAGTTACCAAACTCATTTGAGGGACGATAAGTAAGAATTTATAATCAGGATTGATATATTTAAGAATGTAAAACATAAATGTTGCAAAAATCAAAGATTTCCCACCTGCTGTAGCAACCTCTATTATACCATATTTATATTTTAACATATTAAATACTGCATCTGTTTGGTGTTCATAGGGTATAAAATATCCTTCTGGGTTATTTTCAGTTGGTTTTACTCTATAATCTTTAAAATATTCACTACAAAAATTTACTATATCTTCTTTTTTAATATTAAAATCAAATGGAAATTGTGATTTATCTACATCAAATTTATATCCGTGTTCTTTACAACACTTATATATTTCTTTCCATAGACCATACCTCATTATACCATTTTTAAAGTGATCTATGCTACCATCCCATAATCCCATCTTATGTCTTTTTTTGAAAAAATAATTATCTACTTTTCTAGTAAGATGTAATTTTAATTGGTGATACTCCTCTCTACTTGAATCTTTAAGAATTATTTTACTTTTATCGTCAGTTATTATTAATTTCATTTATTAATTTCATTTATTAATTTTCTTATAAATCTATTATTAAATAACAATAAATTATCCATTTTTGTAATTTATACCATCTATATATTTTAATATAAAATGGTTCATTATTCATTTTTTTTAATAAATTTTCTATTATTTTACTATGATAAATCATACTTACAAACCTAATGCATTCATTAATTCAATTCTATTCTTAACTGCATAATTCAATGATTCTAAGTTAGAAACCGTGTCTCTTAAAAATTGAATATGTATTTCTAGTAATTCACTTCTTTGTCTTATTCTTGCTATATCAGATTCTACTAATGACTTTTTAGCAGTATCATTTTTAACATTTAATTGATATTTTGTAGAATAAAATTCGTATCTTTGTTTTATTAGTTCTTTTATTTGTGTATTGTTTTTAGATAATAATAATGCATAAGATTTTACTTCTTCTGATGCTATCTGATTATAACTGATTATTTCTGCTTGGTGTTCTATTATTTTTTTAATATCACCATAAATGTTTTTTGTTTGTTGGTTTACAATTTTTGTCCAATTTTTGGATTCGTTATTTAATTTATTTTCTAATGTTTTTGTATCCTCTATAAATGTATTTAGTTTTTCTTCATTATTAGCCATTTTTAATTTTTATTTTTTATAGATAGTTTTATATCTTAATAAAGTTTATATCGAAATAATAATCAAATTTATATTCTGATGATTTTTTAATTTGTTTATAGTTAATATCTAATGATGTTCCATTATCAAATAAATTAATATTTTTAACTATATTTTTTTCATCTTTAACATTTTTATCAAATAATGGATTAAATTGTATTAAAGGATTAATATCAATATCACCTTCTGATAAAGATATGTATTTAACATACAAATCAATACTATCTGTTTTATATCTATTTAATATATTAGTTCTTATATAACTTCTAATATAATTATTTATATTTTCACTTAATACATCAGTATATTTTATACATTTAAATGTTCTAGATTCTTTTATTCTATAAAATAAATAATCCATTAAAATATTTTCATAATTTATGTTTAATAACCATTTTGTACTATTTTCCATATCTATATCACTTTGTGGTAATAAATTGATATTGTGGTGTTCTAGTTTAATATTAAATAAGTCTATTAAATATATTTTTTCTAATAAATCAATATCGTTATAATATTGATAACCATTATTATTTGGATTCGACATATTATACACTTCACTATATTGTATAGTACTTTCATCTATTTTAATAGAGTCTTCGATTTCCATCATTTTTGATCCAAAAAATGATCTCATTTCATGATGTGATTTCGTACCATGTGTATTTTCTGTTTTAAATCTCGTTATTATTAAATCATTTTTCATATTTTATTATTTTTTATTTTAAAAATCACCTCGGTAAGTAACTAATTACAATATACATAACCATTCAATCCATTTATTGATTACCAGATTTAGGTAATTGATGAGAACCATATCTAATAATAATACTGTAATTTTTATTGGTATTAACATTTACATTTATATAATTATTCGAACCCGCACCAAAAATAACCTGTCCATTATTATTGTAACTAACAGATAGACCAGATATTGCTCTACTACTGGTAGAAATATAAGTTATTATTTGTGCATTAGTTGTTCCATCAAGTATTTCTACATCAATAGAAATCCTATCAACAGTATTAGTATTACTTCTTTCAGCTGCTTGTATATTAATAGTATTACCTTTATTTAAAGTTTTAGAAAACGTGTTATCTTCTGAATAAGGTCCAAGATTAAAACTTATCATTTCTACATATGACGTAATATTTAATTCTATATAATCTTGTTGTGGTGGTTCATCCACTGTAAGTCTAAAATTTTCAGTGCGTTCAATCTCGGATCCATTATCATAAAGAAGTTTATAATGTAATGTATAATTTGTGTTAACAAGTATTGGTTGAAAACCTATAATTGTATATGCTCCTTCACCGTCATATCCATTTGGAGCAATGTCTCCATCAGTATACCAATTAAAACCCAAACCAGAAGAAAATGTTCCACTTTGAATATTACCATGTGTATAATAATATTCCATTCCATTCAATCTTCTATTCATATCATCTTCATTATTCAGTCCTGTTATTTTAATAACGAAATTAACATTGTTAAGACCATATATTGTATTAACAACTGACATACTTAAAGGTAAGGTACTAGTATATTTTATATTAATTTCTTTAATTTTTTCTATTTTATAAATAGATTCGATATCTGAAACATCATATGAATGATATAGATAAAATTTAAGTTTTGCACTAGTATTAATATGTCCAGTATGTTGTAAATTTTTAATTTTTATGTTATAAGATACTTCTTTGTAAAAATCAGAATTAGGTATATCACCCAATACACCTGGTTTACCTGGATAATTACCACTAAATTCCTTACCTATAACAGCTTGTCCAATTATTGGAGCAGAAGTTGTGGTAAGATTAATAACATCAATTTTATGTTCTGTGCCGTTTAATACTAATCTACCTGCAATTTTAAATGATGATGATATTAAATTTTTACCTTCTTCTCCTTTTACATTTGCAGTTATATTATATTCTCTGTCACCATATATTGTATTATTTTCAGTTATACCCACAATATCAAAAGTTTCATAATGTATTAAATCATTATAAACCATAAATTTAATATCATCAAATTCATTATTTATAGCAGTATCACCGGTTAAAACATCACCATTACTATCTATTTCTTGACAAGTTACTTTAAGATTATATAATGTTGATCTTTCTAAAATTCCACTATCTGATTCATTATGATTTGTTATTTCACTTGGTCTATTCATTTCTAATGTAATCGATTCTACTGCACCATATGTAACACTATTGATAGTTGTCCCTGTTGATATATTAGTATTATCAATTTTTGATGTTATTTTTAAATTTTTAACTAATGTTGATAGATTTTTAACATTGACTTTTAATTTTAGTTTATTTGATGGGTTGTTTTTACCATACCCAAATATATATATCATATTACCATAAGTGATAGTTTGTATATGTAAATGTGTATTGTATGTTATTGTTACACCATTGCCATTTAAATTACCTTTAAATCCATGTTCATAATTTGACAATTCGCCTTCTAACCATGCACTAAGTTGTACATCATTTATAAAATCAGGTTGGAATCCTTTAATTAACACAAAATCAGATAACATAGTGTGTTCATTTAGGGTTCTAATAAAAAATTCACTATCCCATGTTGATAGAAATATCATTCTTTTTGTTTGAGATAAACCTATTTCATCAGTAATTGGGTATATGCTTCTATCAGTTGATATATCTTTAAGTTTTAAATAATTGCCATTTTCATTTACCTTAGAGTACATTAATTCATCTATACAACCAAAATTTGTTAATGATGTATCAAATTTATAATTTGTGTCAAATGTTATATTATTTTCATTTATATTATTATAATATACTGAATTAAATACTTCTATATTTTTAAATATAGGTTCATAATAACCTATAAATCTTTTTATTTCATTAGTGTTTGATACTTTTTCACCATGTTTAATATTACCATACACATCATCTTTTTGGTTTATTTCAATAAATCTAGCCATTGGTTCATTTATTAAAGACTGACTTAATGGCATTTTATTATTATAAACTAAATATTTATCATATATATTATAACTTGGACCTTTTATCGGATACACTTTATATGAATTTTTTTTAAGTTTAATAATATCTGGTGAATTTAAAGACAATAAAAAAGGAGGATATTTTTTATTCCAATTTTCTAATAAATCAAAATTTGAATTTTCTAAATTTTTAAAATTACAAGATAGTAACCCATTACTATTTGTTATCATATGATATGTAATATTTTGATCAAAATTTGATTCATCATTTAAATTATTCATAGATGATATATAATTAAATGCCGTTATTAAATCAGGATCATATCTCTTATACCCATCTACATTCGATGGTAGAATGTTAAACCCGTTTAATGTTTCTCCAAAATATAACCCATGATTCTCCCCAAAAATATCAATGTTATTTAATGTCATCCACTCTTTATTTATTGGTATATTTACATTTATAATTATTAAAATATTTTTATATTTTTCATTTAAAAAAACATGAATACCATTTTTATCCTCATTTAATATATTTAGTGAAGTTGATACTGCATTTTTTTTGATATTACCTATTTTTGTACCATTAATATATTCATTATTTTGATAATCAAATTCAAATTCTGTGTAATTATCACTTAATATGACAGATAATTTATAATTATTATATTTTTCTCCGCCTTTTACTAAAATTTTTTTAATTTCTTTGTTATTTGTTGTTTTTATAATATCATCAACCGAATATAGATTATATTCTATTCCTTTAAACAATGATGATGATGGTACATCACTATCACCATTATTAAAAGTAGAATATTTAAGGTATTTTTTACTGTATATAATTCCCTTATATTCATAATTCATTTTATTATTAAAAAAATATTCAAAATAATCATAATTATTACTTATATAGTTATCTAGGTTGAATCTTATGCTGTCAGTTGACAGTAAATTAGTTTGTATATTTGTTGTTTGATTATAATAAAAAACGTCATTTTTAACCATTATTCCATTTTCTTCTCTATTTTTATAAAAATTACCTATTCTATAAAAATAATCGTGTGTTTTGTCATCTATACTTGAATATTCTAAGTCAGTATTTGTTGTTCTATTATAAACACCACCTATATTTATATTATTATTTATTTTATATTGGTAATCACAATGACTAATTGATCCATCATATCCCCATTTACATATAGTTTGATTTTTTTTCCAAATATCATTTAAATTATTATCATTTATTTCAAATAATTCATCACCTGATATATATTCAGATGATATAATCATTTTATTAAATTGTCCATTCTTAAATACATCATGTTCTTTTTTTCTTCTTGGGTTACTGTAATCCCTGTATTCATTTGAATATAATTTAATTTCTGGTGTATATTTATACGTTGTTTTTTCATAATCAAAATCAGAATATTTGGTATTTATTCTATCAAAATCAAAATCTTTTATATCGCTAAATTTAACACGGTATATAGGGTAAATAATTGGTTTTTCATTTATACCATTTTGTATTTTTTTAATAATTTCCTTTTGTCCACCCTTCCAATATTTTAATTCTAGTTCATTTGATACAATTGCGTAATCTGTATCTATATAATATATATGGTTATATATACCATTAATTAGTGTTTTATCACTTCTTAATACATGATAAATACCATCTATTTCAATTAAATACAAATCTGCATACATATAATCGACATTATTATTATCGTCGACATATTCATCTATATTTAAATTAGATATATTTATAATATTTTTACCATTTATATAATTTATTGTACAACTATTTGATGATAATTCTTCCATATCAGTTGTATTTATTATAACATCAGATATTATTTTATAATTACCATTGTTTAATTTTTTAACTTTATATATGTTATTCTTATATTTAATCCACCCTTCTGTTTTCCTATTATCTCTAAATGGATTAGTAGGAATTTCGCCAAAAACAAATATATTATTTTTAATAGACATATTTGGTTCATTCCTAAGTGTATCTAATTTAAATGATGTAATTGTATCTATTAAATCTAATTTATCCGCATAAAACCCATAATATCTATTGATCGAATATTTTTTTAATTTGTCCGGATCTGCTGGTTCATCATCAAATAAAAATTTTAAATTTAAGATATACGGGTATATAATACCATTTTTTTCAAACCCCTTAGTTATAAATTCTTCTAAATCAAAATGTAAATTTTCTTGATATAATTTATCATCTAGCATTAAATCAGATGATGTGTATATACCATTATCATAACTCATACCTGCCCATTTTGAATAATTATATTTCTTAGTATCAAAAAATAATGAAAAATCAGGAAATCTATCATTATTATTGATGTTATTATCAAAAAAAATACCAATACTATTATTATTTGATAAATCAAATACTTTAACACATCTCCATTTATCTATTATTTCTTTTTTAAAATTATCACCTTTTAAATGACCAGATTCGTAATTATCTCCCTTTATATCATATATCATTGGATCATCTACTCTTAATATTATAAAATTATTAGGTAATTTATTTTTTTTTATATAAAGTGGGGCAAAATATTCAAATTCTTCTTTATACCAATTATCTTCAATATTTTTTGCACCCGCAAAATACATATCATCAAATTGATTATTATATGAATTATACATTATATCAACATCGCTTTCATCAATCGGCGAAAATGATATATTTTTTGGTAATTTATCATAAAATTTAGGAAGTTCATTTTCTAATAGTGCACTGTCATTTAATAAATAATGTTTATATTTTTCATTACTTAAATCTTTACTAGAATTAAAACTTTCTAAATATAATTTATAATTACTATCAACTACAATTTTATAATTTGTAGTTAGTCTACAATTTGTACGAATTAACTGAAAACTATTTATCATATTTATTATCTAGTATTTTTAGGTTTTATATTGAATTTTAATTCAAAGTCAAAATTAGTATTAATTGATGATGGGTTTAATCTAACTCTTAATTTTTTATTATGTTCAATATTTGATGTATTTATAGATTGATAACCATTATTGGTACCAACATTAACATTTCTAATATTATATACATTATCATTATTTGTTATGAATTTCCAATAAATATTAATTGGTATTATAATATAATCATTAGAGTTTAATGTTTTATAGTTTGTTCCGATGTTTTCTTTGGATATTAAGTCATCTATTGAATCTACAACTGGACAAATTAATGTTGCAAATTTACCGACTTCTCCAGAATTACTAGTTATCCAATTAGAATCCTTAAATACATTAAATCCAAGTGAATTAAAATTACCTGATCTATTTTTATTAATATAATTTCCACTAAGTCCTGGCTGTAATTTAGGATCAGTTACCGTACTATAGATATTATCATTTGGTTGATTATGTAATGTTGTTCCTGAATATAATTGTTCACCTGATGAATTATCACAAAAATAAACATATTGATATGGTTCTTGTACAACAAAATCATTATCTTTGTCAACTAAACATGGTAAATTATCAAAATCGGTTCTTATACTAGTATCACCAGTATATGATTCCCTTACTAAAAATGTTAATTGTCCATTTGCTATATTTTCAAATTTTAAATAACAATCACTAATAATATATACATTATTTTCATATATATTCTTTGATATTTCTTTTGCATAATTTTGACAAGAGAAATCTAAATTTATGGTTGAGTTATTATCGATAATAATTTCTTCAATACCATTGAATACGGATACCTTAAGTCTACCTTTAGCAGAATATACAATATCTTCCAATGATTTAATTTTATCTGTAAGATACCCTAAATATTCTTTAAGTGTAAATGATTCACCTGTTTCATTTTTATAATTTGTTTGTATATCATCATCTTGATGAGCAATAAATTTATCATTCATTGTAAATGAATCTCTGATATGTCTATTTATTCCTTTTGATTCTAATGTTTGTTCAAATTGTATTAATAAATTATCTTGTTCTGCCTCTTTTAATATAAAATCGTTAGAATCTAATATATCATTCAAATCATCAGGAAATGTTTTAACAATTGTGTTTGACCAATCACTTTTAGTATCTGGATAACTAGCTTCCGATATAGATAATATCCTTATTTCAATTTTTTCACCTTGTTGGATTGGTATATCTAATTGATTAATATTTGGTGTATCTGCATCAGATATATCTTCAACTACCCATTCCCATTCTTGTACTTTTTCATTAAATACCCTTTTTCTTCTATCTGTATCAAGTGATATCCAATTCGAAAAATATCCAGTTTTTTTATTATCTGCACTATTAATAATAAATCCATCTGTCTGATTTTCAGTTCCTTCTTTGGAAGAATATCTATATTGTATAATAAATTGAACTACTTGTTGTGGTTTATAACCAGGTTGTGTTTTTGGTTCAGGTATATCCCAGAATCCTCTAAGTCTAAATTTTGGTTCTGATTTAGTTATTGTGTCTTTTTGACTTTTTATTTGTGTTGTTACAGAATATAATAATTTAGATAAAGATTCCTGTTCTTTTATCAATTTAGATAATTCATTTTGTGATGTGTTTTTTTCAGCAACAGATTGATATTTTTTTACAGATAATTCTTTATTTTTTTGTGTTATTGCGATATTTACCTGATCTAATTTAGTTTTTATTTTATTTTTTTCTGAATTAAGATCTTTTATTTTTTTACTATCTATATTATCAGTTAAATGTTTATTTATTTGAACAACTTTAAAATTATCTGCTACTAAAACAGGTGCATCTGGTTTTAATGCATATTTACTAGGTATATTACGATTTATTAAATCTTTTAATAACTCACCATAATCATTGACAGTATTTAAATAATATTGTGACATTGATATATTACTATCACTTGATAATACTAAATCGTTAGTATATAATCCTGTTCCTTTTGACCAACCACTACCTTTAATATTATTTTTACTATTGGTCGGTTTCATAAATATTACAACATATTCATCGAACCCTACATTTATACTTACTGTTTTTCTAACATCTACGCTACCATAAATTTTCAACATATTATTACCAGTTGGTATTGGATCATATCCTTCAATTCTATTTAATCTAACTCTAAAATCAGACGAAGATGTACTTGTTTCTAAAATTTCCCATCTAGTTACGGAATCTCTTCTATTTAATACTAATTCATTTCCTTTATTTAATACTTTTTCCTCATTATTTTTTGATGTGTATGTAAATGGATATATATGAAACCATAACTTATTATTTATAGAATCTATTTCTTGTCTTAATACTGAAAAAACACCATGATCTGAAACTTCTTGATAATCAAATGTATAATGCTGTTCATCATATTTTAATTCATCATATAATAATCCATTATTTGTTGGGTTATTATACCAATCAGTAAAATCTTTCATTGGTATATCATTATTATTAATGAATCTATCAGTGAATTCACTTTTTGATAATAAACCTTCTTCTGTTAATGATCCATCGTCATTTGTTTTAAATTTAACAATATATCTCCTTGATATTACACCATCTACATCATTATCAACTTTATTAGTTAAATCGAATTGTATAGATATCATAGGATCCATTAATGATTCAAAGAACCAATTATTTGTAGCTTTAAAATTTTTAACGTTATCTAGTTTTTCTATATTATTTGGTTCTCTATTTAAATCAGATAAGTATATTTTTTTTGTTGATTTACCATCTATAACGTGTACATTATTATCATTTAATCCTGATAGTCTTTTAATATTATTATTAATAGATTCGATATCACTTTTTAATTTACCAACTGTTGGTAATGCATAATTTGTTTCGTTTCCTTGTTCATCTAATTGACTAACACTTATAGTAGAATCTTGTGACGATACAATATCACTTATTTTTGTTAAAAATTCAACTGAATTTCTATTTAATAAACTAATTTGTTCTGCAATAGTTATAAAACTATTTTTTTGTGATCTTGACATATTATCAATATTTATTTTTAATTTTATATGTTATATATTAAAAATTAATGGTTATTCTAATGTAAAATAAAATATTTCTGTACCTTTATTATGTTTATATCTTAAAACCCAATTATATTTTATTGGTATTCGTTTAAATATATTACCTTTAACTATATTATTTAAATAATTATAATTTATAATATCACTATCTAATGATTCTATAACAATAGATATCTTATTATCTATTATAGATGTATAAATAGATACATCTTCGTATAGTTGTAAATGTTCAGTAAATATATTTTTATAATATTGTATTGTTTTTAATCTCGATAATATTTTATCAAATACTTTATTTATATCTATTTCTTTATCAGTCGGTTCTATTATATATGATATTTTATTGAAATCTGTTGTTTTATATTTAAAGTTACCTATATTTATTCTTTTATTATCTAATATGTAACCTATATTAATATTAGAAT
Source organism: Saccharofermentanales bacterium (assembly GCA_041655695.1). Taxonomy (GTDB): domain Bacteria; phylum Bacillota; class Clostridia; order Saccharofermentanales; family DTU023; genus UBA4923. The sequence goes on along the minus strand of JBBAEW010000007.1, from coordinate 30,102 downwards.
CTTTATCTATTCCTAAATAAAATGATATTTCATCAGTATTATAAAGATTAATTGATGATACTACACTATTTAATATTTTACTAAATTTAAATTCATGTTCAACTAATCTTTTGTCAATTTTTGATGTTTCTAAAAATAAATTATAATTTTTATCATTTAAAGAATTAGATAACCCTTTTATATATCTAGTGTTTAAAATAAATTTTATATTTAAATTGTTAATTCTATTTATAAAATTGTAAAATAAACTAGATGGTATTTTACTATTTAATGATTCATTAATTTCTTCAATATTGTTTTTCCCTTTAAAGAAATTAATCTTTATTTTATCGTAATATTTATTTAATAAATTATTTGCACAATCTTCTTTAGATATACCATCATTATAATACTTATCTATTTCTTTATCAATATTATTATTAAATATCTTATCGACAAATATAGTAGCATTATCTTCTGATATATTTTTCTTATTAATTAATATATCAATCATTTCTATTCTCACTTTTTCAATAAAATTTTTCAAAAGTATTGAATAATTATCACCTTTATTAGTAATATTAAAGTCTTTGAATGATATTTTAATTGAATTAGTTCTATATGGTCTATAAAAGAAATTATTGAAATAATCAGCCATTTAAATATCTATTTTTAGGTATATATAAAATAAAAAAGGTGAATTTTTAGATTCACCTTTTTAATTATTAATTAATATTTTTATTTATTTGAATATTTATTTTTCAAAAATTCACCAAAACCTCTATCATTTTTAATACGTTTAAAATTTTCACCATCAGTTGAAAAATTGATTATTTTTACTTTATTTTTACTTGATAATTGACCGAATTTAGTATACCCAAATGTAGTATACCCAAATTCAATATCATCATATATATAAATACCATCTTTTTTATCAAATTTAGATTCATCAAAATCTTTTTTAATATCTGATATGATATTATCATATATTTCTTGATTTTTTTTGTAACTTTTGGATAAAAATTCCTTATGTTTACTTACTAAAAATTCTGCAAGAATCTTACCTCTATCAATAAACTTATTATACCATATTCCATTTATACTAAATGAAGTTAAATTTTTTACTGGATATATTAAAAATTCAATCTCATCACCGTCTAATTGGTAAATATAATTTTGACTTTTATTATCATAAATAAGATTATTATGATTAAAATTATCCATTATTTCTGTGGCAATAGTATCAAATATTTCTTGATCATTCATTGATTTTTCTTCATTTTGAATGGTATCTGTGGTATTTTTTCTTTTAAAAATACCTTCATTTAAAAAAGATTCATAATTTTTAATATTCTTCATAGTTTTATTTTTTTATATTTTTATTTTATTTATATATTTAATTTAAAATATGATTTTTAATTAAATTCTTCAAATTTTAAAATTGTTCTATCGGAAAACATTTCTATTTTATAATTCTTATTCTCTTTAACTGGTATCATCTTAAACAATTGTTCTTTTGTTATTTCCACACCATTTTCATCAACAGGTACGACATTCCATACATATTCATCGATTTCACCATTATCTGTATTAATAGTCAATTTAGCAGTAATTGGCTTACCAGATATTCTCACTACTTCTCCCCAATTATTATCATCTTTAATTTTAACAAAATCACCAATTTCATAGAATATATTAAATGTTTCGTCATTATAAATTTTTATTTTCATATTATTAATATTATTTTTATTATTTATATATTAAAATTTGTTTTCCATTTTTTATCAACTACATACCAATGAATTTCAATTAACTTATTTCTATATTTAACTACCATTTCAGTCCAATCTTCATCGTCATTCCAATATGGCAATAATATAATATCACAATCTATATATCTATCCGTATTTAATATATTTACTCTTATTTTATCACCGATATTATAATTAAATTTATTTATATATTTTTTAATTTTAGTATCCTTATTTTTTAGTAAGGTGGAAATACCTTCATTTACAAACATTTCAAAACTTTTTAAAAACATCATAATTTATTATTTTTTTATTTAAACATTTAACAATACTATTTATATATTATATAAAAATATTCATTTAATGTACGATAATAAAATTTACCACCCATTAAAATACGAACCGAGAGAAATACAAAAATCAGCTTTAGAATTCACAAAATATCATATAAATAGAGGTAAAAAATTTATATTAATAAATGCACCAACAGGTATAGGAAAATCATTTTTTTCAGTGATGTTTATGAATTGGTATTTAAATTATATAAATGATGATGCTAGATTTGATATACTCACAAATAGTAAAATACTACAAAATCAATATGTTAACGAATTTCCATTTATTAAAAGTTTAAAGGGAAAAAATAGTTATCATTGCGATACATATAATTGTTCATGTGCAGAAGGAAAGGAATTTAATAAAGCATTAAAAAAGAAATGTAGTAATTGTCCATATGATAAAGCTTTGTTAGATTGGAAAGAAACTAATACTGCAATGACAAATTTTCATTTATTTAATACTATTCATCTATTTTTAGATAGAGTAGTTGAGGAAAAAAAAAATAATGTACTTATAATAGATGAAGCAGATACATTTGAATCAGTATTATGTGATTATATATCAATGAAAATATCATATAGGAGTTTAAAGTTATATGGATTTAATGAAGTTACTATATCACAAATATATAGAGAAATTTCAAAGGTTAAGAATATTTTTCAATATATAGATTTTGTTGAAAATTATTTTTTAAAAATATTAGAAAATTTATCTGATAGTCTAACTAATAAATTAGGAAATCCATCTATTATACAATCAGAAAAAGTTAAAATTGTCAAAAATTTAACAAATTTAAAAGGTGGCATTGAATCATATAATTCATTTATTAATGATATAAAAGAAACAGAAGGAAATATTAATAATTGGACTATAGATATAAGTGTAGAAGATACTAAAATATTCCCAAAAAGTTATACAATACAACCAGTGTGGTCACATAATTATTTAAATAAAATAATATGGAACCATTATGACCATGTAATATTTATGTCTGGTACTATATTAGATAAAGATATGTTTGCTTATATGAATGGATTAGATACTAAGTTATGTTCATATTACAGTGTCGATTCTCCATTTGATATTAAAAATAGACCAATATATTATATTAAAGTTGGTAAAATGACATTTAACGAAAAGGAAAAAACATGGGAAAAACAAAAAAATGTTATAGATAAAATAATCAAAAAAAATAAAAATAATAAAGGGATTATTCATACATCAAATTATGAATTATCTAAATGGTTACAAGAATATTATAAAGATAATGATAGATTTATATTTCATGATTCCGATACTAGAGATCAAGCACTACATAAACATATACTATCTGATAAACCAACCATATTAGTTAGTCCATCTATGATGTCTGGAGTGGATTTAAAAGATGATTTATCGAGATTTCAAATCATTATGAAAATACCCTACCCAAATATATCAAGTAATAAAATTAAAAAAAGACAAAAAGATAACAAAGATTGGTATTCTTGGAAAACAGTAGCAGATATTATACAATGTTATGGCAGATCAATAAGAAGTGAAGATGATTTTGCAGAAACATATATTATAGATGAATCATTCTCTAATATATTAAGATATAATTATAAATTTTTACCTAATTGGTTTACTGATGCTATAAAAATATTAAAATAAAAAAAAATGGATATTATAAAAGTAATATCCATTTTTTTATGAAATTATATATTAATTTAAGAATATATTTAAAAATAAAAAGTCTGATATAAATATCAGACTTTTTTATGATTTGTTTTTTATTCACATTTTGATGTACCACAATCCAAACAAGTCATACAACCTTCTTTAAAAACAATTCTTTCTGATTGACAATTATCACAAACTTGCCCTTTTACCATTGTTCCTTCTTTTATATATTTCTTAATAATTCTTTTTATACCTTGTTTCCAAGATGTAATAACATCATCACTATCAAATATTAATTTATCCATAATTTGTAAAACATTTGGTAATGGCATACCGTGTCTAAGTATAGCAGATATTAATCTACCTGTATTCCAAAATTCTCTATTAAATGCTCTTGATAAACCTCTAAATTCTTGTTTATAACCATCCTTATCAATATAAACAAAATCATATCTTGTGTGTCCATCTTGTTCAGCACCTCTTACTTTAATAATTTCACCTTTAGTTATATTATTAGGTATATTTACTGATTCTAATAACCCTGTAAAAATTTCATATGGTCTATTATCATACAATCCCATAAAACCAATCCATTTTTCACCTTTATTTTGGAATCTATATACGTCACATGGTAATGATTCAGGTCTTTTTGGTGCATTATTTTCTTGAAAAATATTTGATTTTTTGTTATCAGATTTAGTTACTAAAACACCACTTCTTGAACCATCTCTATAAACTGTTATTCCTTTACACCCAGATTCCCATCCTGTTTGATAAACTTCTGATACAAGTTCTTCAGTTACATCAGATGGTAAATTAATAGTAACTGATATTGAATGATCTACCCATTTTTGTATCTTTCCTTGCATTTTTACCTTTTCTACCCAATTTACATCATTAGATGTTGCTTTATAATATGGTGATTTTTTTATTATTTCATCTAGTTCTGATTGCTTCATTGTTTCAAGTTTAGATGTGTCATATCCATTTATATCTGCCCATACTTTAAATTTATGATGGAATACATTATATTCTTCCCAGTGATCACCAACTTCATCAACAAATGCTGATTTAGTATTTTTATCATTTGGATTTATTTTTCTTCTTCTAGTATATGATGGTAAAAATACAGGTTCTATACCAGATGTTGTTTGTGTAACTATACTAACAGATCCAGTTGGTGCAATCGTAAGTAGTGATATATTTCTTCTACCCGTTTTATTATATTTTTCAATAATATCATTTTCTTTAAATTCTTTTAAAGAATCAATAATTCTATTTACAAAAGGATTATTTTTTTCATTATCTTTGTTAAAAACAGTAAAAGAACCTCTTTCTTCTGCCATAATAATAGATGATTTATATGCATAAGTAGCTAATATTTTATGTACATTTTCTGCAAAATTAGTAGCTTCTGGTGTACCATAAATTAATCCCATTGCTGCTATCATATCACCTTCTGATGTTATACCTAAACCAGTTCTTCTACCTTTTAAAGCATTGTTTTTTATCAATTTCCATAAATCGATCTCTACTCTTTTTATATCTTCTGGTTCTTTATCTTGTTCAATTTTATTTAATATTTGATCAATTTTTTCAACTTCTAAATCAACAATATCATCCATAAATCGTTGAGCATAAATAACATGTTCTTTAAATAATTCATAATTAAATTTAGCATCTTTTGTAAATGGGTTTTCTACATATGAATATAAATTTAATGCTAATAATCTACAAGAGTCTCCTACATTTAAAGGAATCTCACCACAATTATGTACTAATAAATTATTAGCGAAAAAATTATGATTATTATATACTTTTAAATCAAAAACATCTTCATTTTGTTTTATGTTTATCTTTTTAATTTTTGTTTTAACTATTTCCATTTTTTATTATTATTTTTTTAATATTCTAATTTTTTTCCATTCAGATAATTCTTTTTTAAATCCTTTATCTGTATATGGTTTAATTCTATCAATTAATACTATATCAATATTGATATTAGTATTATTTTCTTTTAGTTCGTTAAATTTATAAAGTTTATCTTTCCAATAACCTTTTATTTCCACTATTTTTATAATGTTCATATTATTATCAAAGATAAAAAAATCTGGTCTGTATGATAAGTTATTACTAATATTAAAAGTTTTATATTCTATATCCCATAAATATTTATTTTTATCTAACCACTTAGCATAAATATATTCCCATGAACTTCTTAACCATACATATTTATTTAATGATTTATTATAATAATAACCTTGTACTCCTCTTTTATTTGATGTTTTTATTTTAATTTCTTTTTGAATATCTTTATTAAAAAAACCAATTTCATTATTTTTTTCATTTAATGCTTTTATACTTCTTCTTTTTCTAAGAAAAGGAGTTATATCTTTATTATCTCTTAATTTTATATCAAAAAAATTAATCATATAAAATCTTAAAACAGAATATGATATAGGTAAATTAAAATCTTTAATTATAGATTTTATCCCCTGTCCATTTATAACATATTTATTATATAAAAATTCTTTAGATAAAAAAAATCTATTATCTAAAATTAATTTATTTTTATCATGATATAATTTTTTACCATTTCTTGTTTTAAATTTATTATTCATTACATCTAAAAAGAATTTTTTAATATCTTCCATAAATCCGTGTGTTTTTTAATAGTATATATTAAATATTACACACAGATTTATAGTTATTTTATTTTTAATAGTATATCATTTTCGTTTAATTGAGATGCTTCTACCCATCCTCTATTTTCTGTGTAAATTTTATGATCAGGTGTTAATCTTATTGTTTCTCCATCTTCTAGTTCTAATTCAATTATATTTGCATTTCTTTTTGATAATAATGCATCTGCTACTTCATTATACTCTACATTTTTTGTTTTTTCATTAAATGTTAATACATTAAATTTCTTCTTATTAAAATTATCAACTATGTCTTTTATTGTTATATCACCATCATCTGTTTTAATTATTGTATCAGCTGTTAAACAAGGATTTGTACTCACTGTTTTAAACCCATGTTCAGTATAACAATCAGGAACTGATTCTTTAATAACAGTATCCCAAAATAGTAAACCAGGTTCAGCAGATTTCCAAGCATTATGAATGATTTTTTTCCATAATTTTCTAGCATTTATTTCTTTCTTTATAGATGGATTATTAGAATCTATTGGATATTGTTGAATATATGGTCTATCTTCAATTACACATTTCATAAATTCATCATCTAGTTTAACTGATATATTAGCACCTGTCACTTTTCCTTGTGTCATTTTAGAATCTATAAAATCCTCTGCGTCAGGATGTTTGACACTTATCGATAACATGAGTGCACCTCTACGACCATCTTGTGCTACTTCTCTTGTAGAATTAGAATATCTTTCCATAAACGGAACAACACCAGTAGATGTTAGTGCAGAATTTTTAACAGGTGATCCTTTAGGTCTAATATGAGATAAGTCGTGACCTACACCACCTCTTCTTTTCATTAATTGAACTTGTTGTTCATCAGTTCTGCATATTCCACCATAACTATCACTTTCATTTCCAGTTACAAAACAATTCGATAAACTAACAATTTGTAAATTATTTCCAATACCTGACATTGGTCCTCCTTGTGGTACAATATATTTAAAATCTTTTAATAAACTATATATTTTATCTTCTGATAATGGATTGGGGTATTTTTCTTCTATTCTATTTAATTCTTTAGATAATCTTTTATGCATATCATCAGGTGATAATTCATATATATTACCATCAGAATCTTTTAATGCGTATTTATTTATCCATACTTCAGTAGCTAATGTATCGTTATTAAAATAATTTAATGTGGTTTTTTCCACTTCTTTTCTACTATACTTATTCATTTATATAATATTTATTTTTATAAGAAATTAATTCCATCTAGGTTTTTTAGAAACCCCTTTTGAGTTAATTCTTTAATTATATTCATAGCTGGTTTTTTATCTAAAAGTTTAAACATATTAAAAATATTATCTGTAAAATAATATGACAATTCTACAAATATTTCTGATCTTGTATACCTATAACCTAATTCTTTTACTAATAAATTATAATAATTATTAAATGAATCTTTATTAGGTTTTCTTCTATTTTGTTTAAAATCAATATCTGTTTTTTCGTCTAATATATCATATACATCTTTGGTTAAATCTGTGCTACTTATAATATCATCATTTTCATTATATTGTATTTCAAATATATTTATATTATCATAATATGAATCATCACTTTGTGACATATCTTCATTTTTATCATCTTTTTTTCCTTTAAATATTGTATCTCTTTTAAGAGAATGTTTACCTTCTTGTTTATGTTTATTTGTATTAAACCTATGCAATATATCAAAATTATTATCTTCTTCAATATCATTAACATCATCGAAATCAATAAATTCTTCATCTATATCATTATCATCTTGTTCGATATTATTAATATCATCACATGATTCTATTTCAATATTATCATTATCATTTTCGTTATCATCAAAATCTATATAATTTTTATCATCTGACATAAATATTTGAATTCTTTTTTATTTACTACCTAACATAGTGTCATTATCCATTGTTAAATATTTAGTATTAAAATCAAATTTAACTTGTTCCTCGTGATGTTCACCATCTCTTAATTTTAATATTTTTAATCTATATGTATTTTCTTTTTTCATAGTTGGATTTCTAATAATTGCCCATACTGAATCAGCTGCTTCTGCAATTGCCTTACTCTCTGGAATATCATCGAGATTAATATCATTAGCTCCCCATACAGATTTATCTACTTGTGTTGCTGTTATAACTGCTACATCACATTTATCTGCTAATCTTCTTAATCCTTCTGCTAAATGTTTACCTTTAAGATAAAGCATAGTATCTAAATTAAATCCTTTTTCTATTGACATAATATTAATATAATCAACTACAACAGCATCTAATTTAACATTTTTAACTTCTTCGAATTTTTTAATGTAATTTTCTAAATCGGTAACAGTACAATCACTAGTAGGGAATTTTTTAACATATAATTTTCCAATTTTACCACTATCAAATAATTGACTAGATGGTGCCATTGTTTTTAATTCATTTATTTTATTTTTAATGAATGATGAATCCTTACTCATATCATCATATTTATCAATATCAATTTTTAATCTCATTGCACCTAATCTCTTAATACATTTATGTTTAGCCATTTCTAATGTTATATAAACGACATTAAATCCATTATCTGCCATTTTAGATGCCATATTTTGTAACCACATTGAATTATGAGATAAAATATCATTTGTATAATATCTACGATTTGAATCATTAGATAAAGATAAATCATACATATTTGATTTTTTATCTGTTCTATATACTTCTTTTATTTTAGATAAACCGTTCTTTGATAAAATATGATCACCTATTTTTAAATCCTTTACATAAATTTCTTGGTATTTATCATCAAATAAGATATGTTTATCGGCACAAATTAATTCTAAATTATCTTCTGTTTTTACTATCCATTCATCATATTCAATTGTTTTACCAACTTCTTTTATATCTTCCCATCCAGTATCAGTTTCTATTTGCCAATCTGATACATCAAATGTTTCTATAAATTTTTTATATGTATTATCACTTACCATTTACACTATATTATTTTTATATTTTATAATATTATATCTTATTTGTTTAAAAAATTTACACATAATATCTTTATATTTATTATTGCAAATTTCACATCTAATAATTTTTTTTTTACTTTTATAAATAAAAACAGAATAATCCAATTTAGGAAGATTTTTTTATCATATTAAAAAAATCACCAATTTTTATTTTTTCGATTTTATTAGTTTTTTTGTTTTTAATTTTTATTAAAGTGTTGAAAATAAGACACTTACCCACATTAGTTTCTCCCATTATAATATTAAAAGTAGCATGATCCCATCCGCCACCTAATATTTTATCTAAATTTGACCACCCTGTCGGTATTTTTCTTAATGATACTAATTGTTTATGTTCTTCTGGATCATCAAAATCCCCTCCTAAATCTTCATCGTCATCAGATATTGTATCAATTTCGCTAAAATTCTTTTTTAATCTACCTACAATATCCATAACATTATCATAATTTATTTCATCCATGTTTTTAATAATATCAATGGATTCATAAATTTTATCTCTTGTATATTTTGATGATTTCCAAGCTTTAAATGATTTATCTATCCATTCATCAGTTAAATCTTGTGTAGATTCCATAAATAAAGATTTTAATGCTTCTTTAGATACTATTTTTTTATCATCATGTAAACTAACCATTGACCAAACTTGTTTTGGACTTGGTACAATTTTATCTTTGGAATTTATATAATATTCTCTAATAATATCATAAACAAACCTAATCAGTTCGTTCTCAAAGTATTTTGATTCTACTTTATAAAACTGATTAGGTTCTTCTAGTATTTTGGCAAAAAATAATTTTTCTAAATTTGTATTGGCTCCCATTTTTAATTTATATTATAATATTTTTAAAATAATTCATCACTATCAATATCATCAAAATCTGCATCTAAATCTTCGCCATGTTCATCCATTTTAGACAAGAATAATTCTTGTTCTTCAAAAGACGAATAATCAAAATATTTATAAATAATAGGTTCTAATTTTTCTAAAACTTCTTGTGTAAATACTTCTGATGTGAATAATTGTTTTTCAAAAACAGATTTATTTAAATGTCTGACAAACCATCTTGTTCCAGTTGGTTCGAATTCACCTTTATCATTCATTTTACCTTTAGCTATACCGACATTTTCAAAATTTTCTGTTGTTAAAAAGAATTCTAATCCTTTATATGGATTAGTACCATAACTATGATCAATTTCAAATTTTACTTTTTTAGGTTTAGCTAATCTATTTTTCTTAGCTTGTGCAGTGACTAATACACCAGTTGAATTTAAATCTAAATCATCTTCTCTACCTGTTTTTAATTTAGCAGTACTTAAAAATATAATAGATGATGCTGAATATTCTGCTCCTTTACCGCCAGCCATAACTGGTACAGGAAAAAATGAACTAGTATCTTGATATGTGTGATTTGTAGCAACCATAGGAATACCTAAATAACCTAGATCAGAATTTATAATTCTAAATAATTGTTTGATTGCTTTTGCCCTGGTCATATCGGCTTTATTTTTTCCTTCCTTTGCATCTTCTATTTCTTTTTCTGATGCTAACTGTCCGATACTATCTAATAATATTATAATTTTTGGGATTTCTGAACCTGCCTTTTTTTCTTGTTTAAGACCATCTAAAAATTTAGTCAAAAATATTTTTAAATCTTCAACTTTATTAGATGAAATTAGTTTTAATTTATCTGGATCAGGATTAATTCCAAATGATTTTAATGTTGATTTACTAACTGAATGTTCAGTATCAATAAATACTATAAAATCTCCTCTTTTCTGTGCATTTCTTGCTATATTATATAGTAAGTATGATTTACCAGTATTTGGTTCACCTGCAAATATTGTTATTCTATCATCAGAAATACCACCTTTTAGTATACTTTTTGAAAAAAGAGCATTTAAAATATAAACACCGGTATCAATGTATCCTGATTCTTCATCCTTTTGTACTATTATTTCAGTTTCATCTGAAATTTTATCAATCATTCCAGATAATTGAGAAATTGAAAATGATTTATTAGAACCTGATTTTTTCTTAGCCATTTCATAATTATTAATTTTTTAAGATATTATCTTTTTATTTTATTGTTTTATTATAAAACTTATAAAAAGTTTTAAATAAAATGTTATATTTTATTATAAATAGTTGGTTAGAACCAGTAACAATGAATATATAATAAAAAACTAATTTATAGTATATGAATTTTTATTTGGTGTTTACAAAAAATAGGAAAAAATTTGATAAGTATGTTAAAGTTAATAAGATAAGGAATAAAATAATAGTTGACATCAGACAACAATTAGATGAATACGATATCATACATGATTATGAAACATATAAATCATATTTTAATTTATTAATATATAATAGAATATTACAATCATTTCATAAGAATAGGGATGTTTATTATATACCAAATTTTTTAAATAAAAATATAGATATAGATGAAATACTAAATATTAAAAATATATTAAGTAATAATATAAAGTTTAATGTTTTAATATTTTTTGATGAATTTAAAAATGATGATAAAATATACCAATCATTATTATCAAATATAGATATATTTGATGCATCACAAATTTTAAAAAGTTACTAATATTATTTTTATATATAATTATTAAATAAAATAATATTATATTATGTTTGATGAAATGAAGTTTTTATTTGAAATGAATAGATATATATCACCAAATAAAACACCCGATATCAGAGTAAAAAAAGAACACGATGAAAATACTGATAGTTTTAATATTAATAACTATACTATTACTCAAGGTGATTCAAAAAATTATATAAAAAGTAGTGTTAATAGTGCATATAGTGCAGATAAGAAAAATCCATATTTAAAATTATTAGAAGATTTTAATAGCCAAAATGCACCATCACAAGGATTGGTTTTAAATCCTACTGATTTTGCATATTTGAGAGATATTGGTGTTCAACCTATAAATAAATTAGTAATACTTAGAAGATTTCCTATTGGTACTGTTGTTCCAAGAGATTTAAATAATATTAATGTTAAACCAATATCAGTTGTAATAGGATGGATTAAAAATGACAACAATGATCTTTTAAATTTTTCATTTGGTGAAGTTTGGAGAACTCAAAACAAAGATGAAATGTTACACTTATTAATAAATCAAATGATGTCTAAAGAATTTGGATTAGGAATGGATTCAATATTACCAGTACCTGGTTGGTTAGCTGGTACTTTGTTTGGTATATTAAGAAGTGTTGGGTTAGTTAGTCCTGATACTAAAGTACCATTTGGTGATCCAAACGTATTAAGAGAATCAATAACAAGAGAACATGAAGATGTTGGTCATAAATCATCATTTAAAATAAGTTTTGATACTGTTTATGAACAAAAATTTATCGGAGATGTAGATATAACATCATCTACAATGAATATATTACAAAATTTATTAACAATGGGAACATCTGATATAAGATTTATAGGTGCAGTTAATTCAACAATATTAAGAGATCTAAGAGCAGCTAATAATAACCCAACAAATCCAGATGCGTGGGTTAGATTAATAAAAACAATTTTTGGTAAAGTTGTTGATTCTATTGTAAAATTGATACCTGAACAAATAGAAGTAGAAGTAGAAGTACAACCGCAACCTTCTATTGGTAATGATGAAACAGAAGAGGAAGAAGATTTAAGTAAAAATGATGAAACTACTGATGATACTACTACCAATGGAGTTGATAATCAACCAAAAACCGAAACTAGAATGGAATATAAAAATGAAGATGAAAAAAGAAGAGCAGATATAATAGAAAAACAAACATCATTATTAAATGACGTTTTAAGTAGTACATTAGTTAAAGATATTTTATCATCAACAGTTGCTAAATATGTATGGCCAATGAGAGGATCAATTGCAATGTTAACAGGTGAAGCTGCTACACCATGGCATCTAACAATAGGTAATCCATATGCACCTTTATTATCTCTTAATAACGTTAAAGTTAATAATGTTGAAGTTACATTTACTGGTGAAATGCAGTATAATGATATCCCTAAATATATAAAAGTGAATCTTGATTTAGATCAAGGGAGAAATATGGGTAAAAATGAAATATTAGATTCAATTGGAATTGAATATCAAAGAAAATACAATCAGATATAATGAAAATTTATACATTAGAAATATTAAAAAGAGGTATAAATGGTTTTTATGATTTATTTCAAAAAACTATAAGAAATTCACCAGAAATTTCAGTGATATCATTTATTGTAACGGAAGAATTTAATGGTAGAATAGACTTAATATCTAAATTTCTATATGGTACAACAGATTATATTGAAGAATTAATGGTTTTAAATAATATTATAAACCCATATTCTATAAAATCCGGTGATATAATATATGTAGTTGAAAGTTCAGACGAATTTAAATATTTATATGATTCTGATAAACAAGATAATAACCAAAAGGATAAAATTTTAAATATGAATAAAAGTAAATCAAGAACAATGGACACTAATAGGACAAATTATCCACCTACAATAAAACCAGATAATTTAAAACAATTAAATGTTAATTATAAAGAAAAAAAGATTACTATAATAAATAAATTTAAATAGAATGATAAAAGTTGTTGAAAGACCATCTATAACATTAAGAGAACTAGTCATCGATTACCAGGAAGATGTATCAAATAATGATGCGGACTATTATGCAGAAATGGTTGGTAAATATCCATATTTACAAATTGGAAATACTGTTATAGAAACAAATCATACAATACAAATTATTTTATATAATGATCAGTTTTTACCTAGAATTGAAGTACAATTTAAAGAACCAACTAATAGAATGTTTGATCCATTATTCCCAACAGATGATGAAATACTAAGTTTATTTATCCAATCTAGTAGTGAATTATTAATGCCAGTAAGAATGGATTTTAAAATATTAGATTTTAATATCATAAAAAATAAAGACGGTGAAAAAAATGATTTAATTTACTCATTATCAGGTATATTAAATGTTAATAATTTATATTTTAGTCCATTTAAATCATATCCTATGACTAGTTTTGAATTATTAAAAACAATTGCAAAAGAATCAGAATTAGGATTTGCTACTAATATTGATAACACTAAAGACGGAATGATATGGATAAATCCAGGTAATACAAATGTGAATTTTATACAAGATGTTGTTAGTCATTCTTACATGAATGATAATACATATATGTATGCTTATATAGATTTTTATTATAATTTAAATTATGTTGATATAGAATCATGTATGAGTGAAGATATATCAGAACAAACAGGAATTTCATATTCTGCTAATCATATAAAACATAGAAATGGTGATGAACCAGAAGTTGATATGGTTTTAACAAATCATCCTGATAGACAAACATCAAATTTCTATATTAATAAATTTAATATAATGAATAGTTCAACAAATATTAATTTAGAAATAGGTTATAAATCATTTTTATCATATTATGATAAAAATGGTAATATTTTATATAAATTAATGATGGACACAATCACATCAACTGATAATAATGATGTTATATTAAAAGGTAAAGTTGGTGAAATAACCGAATTAAATGATAAATCAATAATGAATATTAATAATGGAAAATTAGATACCGATAATGTACATGAAAATTATTTATATTCTGAAAATCAAAATATAAGAAATTTAAAATCATTACAGAAAATAAAAACTAAAATTATTTTAACTATAATGAACTTTAATTTATATAGATTTCAAAAAATAAAGATGAAATTTTATAAAATGGATGATTTAAGTAAAGTTGATGATAAACCAATTAAAGTATCAAATAAAAACATAAATGAATCTATAAATAAAGATTTTGATGAACATAGATTAAATAAAAGATTAACTGGAGAATGGTTAATAACAGCAATAAATTATACATTTAATAAAGTCGGTGGATTTTCACAAGAAGTAACATTAGTAAAAAGAGAATTGGGATTTACAGATGAAGACTTTATATAAAATTAAGTAGATTATATGAGTAGAATAAATAGAAACACATTTAGAAATCAAGGTATGGAAGTTGTGGGTGCACCAGGTATGAATGAAGAAAAAAGTAAAGAGTATGTTATTCATAATTTAGGATATGTGGACGGTTATGGTGAATATATTAGCAAGTCAGGTGCTCATTTTGGACCTGAAATACAACAAAAAAGTAAAGTAACTAAAATATCAGGTGAAGAAGATAAATATAGTGGACAAAATAATTTTGGTATGTATGATATACAAAGTGATATTTTTAAATCAATTTTAAATAAAGATTCACAAAAAATTGCATGGGGGTATGAATCTAAAAGAAATGATATACAAGATCCAACATATTTAATATTTGATATTAAAATAGATTATGATAATTCACCATTATTTAGTGACAAACCAATAAATAATATAAATTATAATACATCTAACTTTATTAAAAGTTATTCAGATAGTATACCAGAAATTAAAAATGATAATAGATATCAAATTTATACTAAATTTGTTGAAGAAATTAAAAAAATATTTCCATCTAATTATAAAGAAATAGATAATACAACTGGATATAAACAACATTATATAGAAAGTGTAACTGGATTAGACATTTTGAACAAAAAAATAATAAATTATCCAGATGATCAAATAACAATAACATTATCAGAGGATATAACAATGAGTGTACAATACATGACTGAATTATATAATAATTTAGTATATTCTTATACTTCTCATAGAATGATAATACCGGAAAATTTATTGAGATTTAATATATTTTTAGTTATAAGTGATTTTAGAAATATGACAGATGATACGTTGGGGATAAATAAAAAAGTACCAAATAATAGTAAAACAGGTATAAATAAAAACCCATCAAAAATGTTATATATATTACATGATTGTCAATTTGATTTTTTTGAATCTAAAAATTATACAGATGAATTAACAAGAGGTGGATTTGGTGTTTCTAAACCTAATACTATTTCTAAATCATCTATTAAACTAAATTTTAAATCAATTAGTAAAATTATGATACCATCAATGATAGACAATTCAATGGTAATTGATTTAAAAGAAAAAATAATACAACCATCAGATAGCGAAACAGTTGAAAGTTTCAATAAATTCAGTCAAATATTTGATGATACTAAACCAAAAGATAAAATTCCATTATTTGTAAAAGATGATACGAATCAAAGTAAAGCATTATCTAGATTAAAAGATTTTGCAAGAGGAGAAGTAGCACAAATAAGAAACGTTATTATTAATAAATTAAAAAGTGAAGTTACTAGTTTATCAGATCAAGGGCAATCTTGGATGAATGATAAAATGGGAATAACTATAACAAAAGTTAATGTTTATTATGATACAATAAAAGATAAAGCTAGTATGGCTGATAAATTTGTTAACGATTTTATTGATAAAAATATAGGTACGGATAAGGAAAAATATAGAGAAAGGTCTGATATATCTAATAATGATCCAATTGAAAATAGAAATAATTGGAGAAATAATGATGGTAATGTATATGAAGATAATGATAGAAACAGAAACAATTTAGGTGAAAATGGTACATATGATGTGGGAGACGATATAGACGGTAATGGAGATGGATACAATGAAAAATATCCAGATGGTAATGTATATGATGAAGATGAATAAAAAATAATATATTGATGAAATACACAAATATTGAATTTACTGGAATAGTAGAAAATAATATAGACCCTAAAAGAAAGGGTAGAATAAAAGTTAGAATACCAGGTATATATGATAATATACCAACTGGTCACATACCTTGGGCTTCTCCCCAAATAACACCAACTGGTGGTTCATACAGCATACCACCATTAGGTAAATCAGTTAGTGTAATATTTGATAATGGATATATTTATTTACCATATTATACATCAACTGATATGTATAACTTAAATTTACAAGATAAATTAGATAGTCTATCAGATGAAGATTATACTAATTTTTATGCAATTGGATTTAACCATAATACACAAATATATTCAGATAATGAAAAATTAATTATAGATCAATTATTAAATAAAATAAGAATTGATAACGATAATATAAATTTAGAATTAAAAGATAATAAAAGAAAAATTAATATAGGCACAAAAGATTCTGATCAAAGAGCAGTTTTAGGAGATCATTTTATAATGGATTGGTTTAAAGAATTTCTTAATATATTAGTTAAACCAACATCCTTAGTAGGTAATATGGGAGTACCTATAGTTAAAACTGAATTAGATCAACATATATTAAATTTTTTAAAATTACCTGATAAATATGTATCTAAAAACGTTTTTATTGTAGATAATGATAAAGTTAATAAATTAGAAAGAGATACTATTACAAACGAAGTTGGTCATGATGATACAACAATAATAACACCAAATGAAGATAATCAAAATGGTAATAATGTAGAAAAATCAATCGATATTGATAATAATACAAAAGAAAATATAAAGAAAAACCAATCAACAAATTTAGAAGTAATTAAAAATATGTCAACAGATGGAACAACAATAGATACAAAAGAATATTTAACACCTAAAAAAAATAGAAATATTAAAAATAAAAAAAGTAAATACAATCACGAAAACAGAGAAAGAGTTGATAGATTAAAATCTAAAGAAGTGATAAAAAGAAAAGGAGAAGATAATACATCTAAATCAAATACAAACTATGGTTTATATAAAAAGAAATAAACGGTATTAATATGTACCGTTTAATTCTTTTTCTAATTTATATAATTTTTTTTCTAGTTCTTTTAATTCTTCATTAGCAGACATCATCATTTTCTTATATTTTTTTCTTTCTTTATAAATATTACCCATAACTTGTTTAACAACACCATCTTCATTTTTAAATACTGCACCATTTAATGTTATTATAGAATTTTTATCTATTTTTATTTTATGACCATTAAATATTGAGTATATATCATCACCATTTTGTAATTTATGTATCATATCCATTATATCTTTACCTCTATCTTTAACTATCTTACCAAGATAAGAGTCCGCTGATATATTAAATTCTTGCATTGTAGTTGGATATAGTGATGCAAAATCAAAACAAACAGTCCAACTATTCATACCAACAATTGGATCCTTAACCCACCCACCTTTTACATTCATATCATTATCACTATCTGATAAATCACGTTTACTATCATCTTTAACAAAAACTACATTTTTTTCATTCCTCATCTTTTCTCTAAGAATTCCTTCTGTTACTGTTAAAGTTGTAAATGCATCAGGTACTCTAATTTTTGATAATGTCGCAATACCATACAATATATCAATATATTTCATTTTTAAATGTATCTGCTGAACAAGTGCAGAGTCAATTGCATTATATAATATGAATTTTTGATAATCATTTTCATATAAATATTTAAGATTACCCTCATAATTTATTTTTTTAACACCCAATACATTTTCTGATACAAAATCAAGACTTTGTGATTCTTTTACTTTAATTGAAGTATCCCATTTAGCATATAATTCCATATAGTCAATAATAACTCTGTGTGCCGGTATTTCTGAATGATCATTTTGCATCCAAGATGCTCTTAAATTTCCTGTAAATGAAGAACAACTAGGATCAATTCCTAATTTTCTTGCTCTGTTAACAAGGAAAACCCAGTCATAATTTACAAAATTCCAACCTGTTAATACTGACATTTTAGGTATCATTAATTTAAAAAAGTTAAGTAACATATCATACTCACTTTCATAATATCGATACATAAAATCATAATTTGTTTTGATTTTATCAAAATGATTATTTATACCATCCTTAATAGAATCAATTTCTGATTTATTTAATTTTTTTGTACCTAAAACTAAAACTTTATCTTTATTAACAATAGATACTGATTGTATTGCAGATTCTGCCAAATGAGGTTGTGGTTTTTTATCAATTATCTCATTTTCAATATCAATAAAGAATATATTTGGTTCTTTGTAATCAAATAATAATTTTCTTTCTTCTTCTGGTAATTTATCCAAAAAATCATATATTGAATATCTGTTTGGATGTTGTGTATAAATCTCTTTTATTGATTTACCATCCCATGTAACATATTTACCAGACTTGTCACTATCATTATCATCACATATTATAAATTTGGTTGGATTATTCCAAGGGTAATATTTTAACTTTATATTACCATTATCGTCAATGTAACTTACAATTAACTTCTTTTGTCTGTACTCATAATCTATTAACATTTAAATATTGATTATTTTTTATTTTTATAAAATTTTGTTAAATTCATCCAACTGATATTCAGTCAGTTGGATGAATTTAACATTTAAAATCATTAAAATATTCAAAAAGAACTTTAAATATTTAATATATACTAAAGTAAATTAAAAGTTCTTTGAAATTATATATGGTTCTGAAATAAAATCTTGTTTCAGGTAAAATCATGAAAGTAAAATTTTAGCGATAACCAAGTTAAAATAATAAAATATAGTCTGGATCAGGGACTGATCAACGGACTTAAAACAAAAACACGGTGAGGCGTTCTCACTAGAGAAGTCTATGAAACGTGAAACAAACAGATCTTTACCCTTTAGGGTTTAATAGTTTGTTTGTAGTTCATATCAAACTATATTATGATTGTTTAAAATAAATATATAAATTAAATTAAAAATTGTTTAATGAAGTGTAATAAACAAGTTATAAATGATTTTAAATCCATACACGGTGATATATATGATTATTCATTAATGGCTTATAATGGTTCTAAAAATAATATAAAAATAATATGCAAATATCATGGTATTTTTGAACAAAGACCAGATCATCATTTAAGGGGCAGTGGATGTCCACACTGTAGTAAAAACAAAAAATACACTAACATAACGTTTAAATTAAAATCAAATATAATACATAATAATTTATATGATTATTCACTAGTAGATTATAAAAATGCACATACTAATGTAAAAATAATATGTCCTAAACATGGCATATTTGAACAAACTCCACAAAATCATATAATTAAACAAACTGGTTGTCCATTTTGTTATAATGAAAATAGAACTTTAGAACAGTCTGATGTTTTATTAAAATTTAATCTTATTCATAATAATTATTATGATTATAGTCAAGTTAATTATATGAATAATATGACAAAAGTTAAAATAATATGTCCAAAACACGGTGTTTTTAGACAAACACCAGCTAAACATTTATTAGGTCAAGGATGTCCTATTTGCAGGGAGTCGAAAGGAGAAAAAGAAATAAGGACATTCTTAGAAAATAATAATATAAAATATATAAATCAAAAATATTTTAAAGGGTGTAAATATAAAAGAAATTTAAAATTTGATTTTTATTTACCTGATTATAATACTTGTATAGAGTATGACGGTAAACAACATTTTATAATAAATGAATTTTTTGATAAAAAAGAAGATTTTGAAACTAGAATAAAAAGAGATCAAATAAAAAATAAATACTGTAAAA
Organism: Saccharofermentanales bacterium; assembly: GCA_041655695.1. Taxonomy (GTDB): domain Bacteria; phylum Bacillota; class Clostridia; order Saccharofermentanales; family DTU023; genus UBA4923. Next base: position 9,145 of record JBBAEW010000007.1, on the reverse strand, counting down.
ATAATAATATTCAGTTAATTAGAATAAAATACAATGAAAATATTCAAAAAAAATTAAACTTTTTAATTAATATATAATATATAATATACAAAATGCAAGAATGGTGTAGCGGTAGCATGATTTACTTCCAGTAAATAGGGTTCGGTTCGATTCCGGTGTCTTTGCTCAAAAATAAACTCCGATTTAAAATTAAATCGGAGTTTTTATTTTACCAATTATTTTTAATATCATTAATTTCTGATTCTGTAAAAAAGTTTAAAACATCATAATTATCTATAAAATCTAAAATATCATATTTATCTGATAAGTCTAAAACATAATCTTTAAATGTCATTTCTATATCTTCTATTTGTTGTTTAGAAAAAACATCTTTTAATTTTAGATTAAGTGATATTATACTAAGGAAATCATGCATATCAACTTCTAATAAGAAATCATCGATAATTTTAGTATTGCCTTTAATATATTTTATAATATCATCGAATTCTACACCTAATCTAAATATATATTCTCCATTACTATTATCTATTAATTCTTTTATTTTTTCATCTTTTATTTCATTTTGTAAATTATATTTAAATATCAATTCTAGTGTTTCTGGTTCATCAGATTTATTAATAATATCTATAATATCAGATTTATTCATTATATTATATAAATCATTTTTCAATATTGTGTGAATTGATAAATGTGGTGGTACATCTTTAATCTTATCTAGTATTTCTTCTTCACTTTTTGGTTTTAAAAGATGTCTTATTGATTCTTTCATATAATTAATTTTATAAAATAAATTATTTAATTCATTATCTGATAATAATGATAGTATATCTGCTACATCCATTTTACCAAATAGAAAACCATTTAATTTTTTATATCTATTTTTAAGTGTATCATAATTAATATCTAAATTAATAGATAAAAATTCATATAATTCTGATAATGTATTAAATTTATCACCACACATATTATATAATATGTCTTCTTTTTTATCAGTTCTTAAATTATTAAATTTTTCTATTGAATCATTTTCATCTTTTGGTTTTAAAAGGTGTTTAATTGATTCGTTAAATTGATTATATTTAGTTATCATTTATGTTTGAACTATTTTTTTATTATATATAAAAATAAAAAAATTAGATATGATAATAATTGGAATAGATCCTTCTTTAAGTTCAACCGCTATAACCATATATAAAAATAATAATTTCTCTTTATTTAATTATACTAATAAGAAATCCAATTATAAATGGATTAAAGAAATTAATAATATGGTAAATTTTAATTTTCACCAATTTGTTGATAATGATGATTTTTCAGAATCAGAAACTGAAAAAATTAAAATATATGATTTAATAACAGATAATATAGTAAATGATATAGAAAAAATGATTGATCAAGAAACTAAAGTTTTCATAGAAGGATATTCTTATTCATCAGCACAAGGTAGATTAATAGATTTAGTTGTATTTGGTACTTTGATACGTTATAAACTACTTAAAAATCCAAATATAACATTATATATTATCCCACCTTCAACTCTTAAAAAAACCATATCAGAATACGTTTATGAAGTAGATAAAAAAGGAATTGCTAGAAATGAAAAAGGTAAAGCAGGTGGAGTTTTTGATAAAAAAGATATGATGGAATGTTTAATGAAATTAGATTTAGATAATAATTATTTAGAGTATATAAAAAATAATAGTGAAATATTATTAAAACCTAAAAATATCCCAAAACCATTTGATGATGTTAATGATTCTTTTTTGTTATGTTATTTCGGTATTAAAAATTAATATATAGTTTAAAATATATTAATTTTTAAATGAAGTATTTGAAAACATATAATGAATCTATAAAACATCTTTTAAAACCTAAGAACGAAGATGATATTTTAGATTTAATAAAAGATTTATCACCAACTGAAAAATTATTAAAAGGGTGTCAAAATGGTATATTTTGGTTAGTTAAAAAATCATTAGAAGAGGGATCAAATTTATCAGATGTAAATTATATGTGTTTATATACATTAATTATACGTAACCATAATGATATTTTTAAATATTTATTAGAAAATAATTATTTTAATCCTACATTTAATAATAATGATTTATTAGAAACAGCATTTTCTTATAATAATGAAACTATTGTAAAATTATTATTAAAGGATAAAAGAGTATTGGATAAATTATCAACCGAAGATTTAAAGGATTTTAAAGAATATTTAACTGAATCAATTAAACACCTTTTAAAACCTAAAAGTGAAGAACATATATTAAAATCATTAGATGGTGAATCATTAGAGGAAAAATTTAGAATATTAACATTATATCACTTATATGATTTAGCTAAAGAATTTGCAGATAAAATTAAAGATTATTTTTATATTTATCAAACATTTTTAGATGGATTAGTTCATAATAGAACAGTAGTTAGATTTAGTGACGAAGAAGTTGATTTAATAAAAAAAACAGATTAAAGTTGATAACAATAATATGAATCATGCTAGATTTAATATGATAGAAGGTGATGATCCCATAAGAGAAAAATTTACAAGTTTATTTATAAGTGATGGAGAAAGTTATTATTATATTAATAATTATAATCATTTTATAACAGTAAAATATATAAACAATCATAGACAATTAAAATTTAATTATATATGTCCGACTATTAAACATTTAATAAAATTTTTAGATGGTAATTTAATTAAAGTAAATCAAATTTATTAAAGAAATGAAGCACTTAAAAACATACAATGAATCCATAAGACATCTTTTAAAACCTAAAAGTAAAGATTATATATTGAAATCATTAAAAGATGAATATCGTGATGCTGATTTATTACTTAAATCAGCAGAATATGGTGTTTTGGATTTATTAAGTGAAGAAGAAATTTTAAATGTGTTAAGTACATATCCTGACAATACACAGTATTTAATTTTAATTGGATTTGGTTTATATAAAATTTCTGAAAAATTTAAAGATGAAATTGATTATTTTCACACAAATTCTTCGTTTTTTCGAGAAGTAATTACAAAAAAAGAAATATTAAGTTTTGATAAATCAGAAATAAAAATAATAGAAAACTTTCTAGTAAATAAAACATTAGAATATTATAATTTTAATGAAGAAACGTTATATAAAAATGGTTATCATAGTTTATATATAGTTTATAATAATAATGGATTAATAATAAACAATTATAAATACTTTATAACAGTACAAACAAAGAAAGTGTACCAAGATGCATGGGTAGGATATTATATATGCCCAACATTTGATGAATTTTTAAAATTTTTAAATAATCATTTAAAAAAATAAAATATGAATTTAATATATAAATAAAAAAATAATATTAAGGTTATGTTAAAGTATAAATTATTTGAAAACTTACAAAAAGCTAAGAAGATATTAATCGATAGAAGAATAAATGAAAAAGATCCTAATTTCTTAAAACTGAGAGATATGTTATCTAGAAATATGGGATATATTGGACAATTCACAAAATGGATGTTTATTGATAGGACACCATTTGATGAACTAGAAGAAATTTTTAAACAATTAAAAAGTGTTAATATTGATAAACCAATTGAAACGTTTGAAAAAGCTGAAGATTTATTTGATTATATACAAAATTATGAGATCAATAAAAAAGTAAATCAGGTTATCAATTCTATACCTAGTAGAACAAGATCATTAGCAGATGATAAATTAAAAAAATTAATAGAATTAAATATCGATGTTGCTCCTATGATAAAAGATTTTTATTCAAAAAAAGGTGGTAAATTTAAAAATTCAGATGATTTATATAATGACACAAAAGGATTAATTGAGAATATAAAAGGTGGATTTAATTTAGAAACGATTAAAAATAAATTAGAAGGTTTAAATGTTGATATTGTATTAGAATCAGAAGAAATATTAATAGTTCAAGTTAATGATTATGATGCATCTTGTAAAATTGGTTCAAAATCTTGGTGTATATCAACATCAAATAGTTATTGGAATAGTTATGTTAATGAATTTACAAATCAATATTTTATATATGATTTTACTAAATCAATATCAGATAAAAGACATATGATAGGTGTAACAGTATCACCTGGTGGTAAATTTCACGCTGCTCATTATGCAGATGATAGTGCTGTTAGAGATTATTCAATATTTGATGAAATGTAAATATTAATAAATATGAAATATTTAAAAACATACAATGAATCAATTTCATCTTATTTAAAACCTAGAAAAGATGATGATATAAGAGATAAAATTAAAAATTTATCACCAAATCAGAAACTATTAAATGGTTCAGAATATGGTTTATTATGGTTAGTAGAAGAAGCATTACAAGAAGGAGCAGATCCATCATTTGATAACCAATCAGCATTTAATATCGCATGTGATTATGGTAATATAGAAATTGTTGAATTGTTATTAAAAGATAAAAGAGTTGATCCATCAGATTTAACTGGATTTATGTGGGCATTAGAAAGTAACCATTATGACATTATGGAATTATTATTAAAAGATAATAGAGTAGATCCTAGTATAAATGATAATGATGCAATAATATATTCATCTAATACTGGAAATTATAAATCAGTTAAAATTTTACTTAATGATAAAAGAGTTTTAAATAAATTAAACAAATCGCAAATAAAATATTATAAGAATAAAATAAACACAATACAATGATAATAGAATGTTTTAATGAAATAATTAATAATAAATTAGATTTAGGTGATGATATAAAAAAAAATCTTAAACAATATGTTGATACATATGAAGATGAACAATTATATTATATATTACAGACACCAACTGGTATAAAAATAGATGATATATTTATACATTTTTTGCCTAATATTGGATTTAGATGTTCTAATAGTAGGCATTTAGGTAGATTACCTATATGTAATATTTTAAATAAAATTTTAAATAAAAAATATGATGAAATAATGAATAATAATTAGTTTATTGTTCATTATTTTCATCTTTATCTATGATATAAATATTTCCTTCTTTATCTATTATATAAACACTCTTATTATTTTGTACATAATTAAAATGTTTATATCTAAAATTATTATTAATTAATGTATAATTTTTAAATTCATCAAAATAATACGTAATACCATCTTCTAATCTATACATTCTATCTACAGTTGATGATAAACCATTATCACCATATGTTGTTGTTTTAATATAAAAATATTGATCAGAATTGTCTTTATCTAATCCATTCCAATTAATAACAAAATTGAAATTCGACAAATCATTTTTAAATAAATTAAAAGATTGTTGTTCATATAATTTACCAGTATCATCTTTAGTATATGTAATTACTTTTAAATCAAAATATTCTGGTACTATACCGGATTTAGTATAGAAACGAACTGATACTAACCAACTATCATTAAAATTTCTTGTTGATGTATAATTGAAATTAACTGAATCTATATTTTCATATGTTACGTGTTTTCTTACATTTATATCAGAATCAAAAGAAATTATATTTTTATTTATATTTTCGGATACACCTGTTATATCTCTAATATTAGAGTTAGCTGGCATTATATTTCTTCTTAACCAATTTTTTAACCCATTTAATTTATTCTGAACTTCTGTCAATGTATATAAATATGTATTATTACCTTCTTCGTCAGTTATTCTATATGTTAAATTAAAAAGACTTGTTTTAACATATTCTGTTCTTTTAGACATATCTTCGTCATATGACCATCCATCTATTTTTCTATCCATTAAATCAGGTACAACCACTCTTTTTAATTTTCTATAATATGGTGATTCTACATCTATATTCTTATAATACTCTACTAATTGTACATCATTGTATCCAAAATAATCGATACTATTTAATATTGAACGATATGAACCTATATAATTATAAATATCTGGATATATATCAAACATTTCCTTTCTTTTTCTATTTAATAATCTATAATCTACATTGTCATCTTTTATATCTGATTGTTTAAATATAAATGCATCTTCTTCTGATATATTTATACCTAATAATTTTAAATTAGACTTATATCTTTCATCTTCTATTTCTGTTTCTCCATATATGTTAAATATACCTATTGTTTCTGGTAATTGTAATATTTCAAATTCGAATTCTTTATATTCAGTAGTAAAACTGTTCATATTTTTATCAAACGTTATTGTTCTTTCTGTAACATCTGTAATTAAATAATTATCATAATTATCAAATATATATTGTTGTTTAGGCGATAAATCTTCAAAAATCATTTTAATGTATCTTTTTGTCTTGAATCCCATATTTAAAAAATTCACATTATTTGATAATGTTCCTTTAACTGATAATTTATTATCATACAGTTCAAAAAATATAGTATTTCCATCAGATTGACCATTGTATTTTATATTATCTACTCTTTCTATTATTAGATTTCTATTATCTACGCCTTCTTTATTACTACTGTAACCTATAAATGTTTCAATTGGTTTAGGTAATATAGATATGTTTGTATCATCTAATTTTTCTAGTTTAAAATCTAATTGTTCAAATATAGTTTGTTGTTTATACGGTAATTTTACATGATTTTTATTTTTATTTATTTCCCTATTTAATATAACTAAATTATCACCATCACATAATGGTTTAGGTCCAATATATTCATAATCAGTATTATTACCATATGGTTTTAAGTTTTCACCACTAACATCGTATAAAAACATACTATCATTTGAATCATCCTGCCATCTAAATCTATAATAAATATCAATATCATTAGATTCTCTTGGTCGTCTTAGATAATCTCTAGATTTTATTTTTAAATTTTCAACTATATCACTATAAACTGGACCTTGATAAGATAATTCTATTGTAGAAATGTTAGTATCATAATTGTGATTTATTCCAATAATATTAAATTCTTTATTATTTGATGGATAAGATGATCCACTTAATGATATTATCATACCAGTAGAATATCCAATATCCATAAAATTCACAGTATCAGTTGTTATTCTATTAGATGTTACAACCATACATTTATTTTTTGTTTCATTTAATATATAGGATGAATTTTTATTTACCTTTACTTTGAATTCATAAATATCTATATTTGGTTCATATGCACTAATATACATATGATTTAATACTGTCGTTCCAGATACAGTTGTACCATATGATAAATTTAATCCAATTTTATCAAATATATCATAATATAAATTAACAAAATCCTTTATTGTTTCTAATGTATTTGATGTAGTGCCAGAATTATCATTAAATGGTATATAATATTGTATAGAATTCATTGTTATTTGAAAACCATAATCTTGTGAATCGTCATATAAATTAAATATAATATCAGCATTAAAAGATGTAGATAATTCATCACTTATATTAGTAGATTCATTATCTTGTAGTATATCATCTAATATTATATTATAATAATCTATATTACCATTTAATATATTATTATTAATATTTACATTAAAATAATTATTTTGACCAGTATATTTACCTTGAAAATATAATTTATTATTATGTTGGTATATATCTATTCCATTTAAATTAAATATATTTGAATATTTGCTTATAATTATATTTATAGATTCAATAACGTCACTAATATCATTATTTATTTTATTTATTGGTTGTTCGAATGTAATTTTATTTGTATTAGATAAACAAAAAACATTTGATATATCTCCACCATATGTATTATTTGATATAGATGGTTCGACAATTACTGTGTTTTGTTCATTCTTTTTTAATTTTTTTATTATATGATACATAACAGAATTTTGATTATGTATTTCACCATCTAATATTAAAGTATTAATTGTATTACCAGTTTCTATAAATGATACTCTTCTAATTAATTTATCGTTTATAGAAAAATCTTTATAATTTTCATCTACTCTAAATTCTATAAAATCATTTATATTTATATCTATATCTGACGGTATTTTTGCCTTATATATAGTTTCCATTGTACCATCATCTTCTTCATAATCATCTACTATAAATTCAACTAAAGTTCTAGCAATGTTTTCTTCTGTCATTATTGATTTAACTTCATATTCATTACTATCAAATAGATTTTCACCATTAATATCTTCAAATATAAATTTTGTTCCTATATCAATATTTGAATTCCTTCCATTTAGAAATTTTATTTTAAAATCAGCACCATCTTGTATAAGTTTTATGTTTCCATTATATAATAATGGTCTTTCAGTTAATAATTCTAAATCAATTTTAATATTATTTAAACTTAATAAATTACTTAAATCATATTCTAAAAAATTAGTTTTAGTATAAGTTGTATTATTTACGGTATATACACCATCATTATATTTGCTACCAACTAATGATATTTTTTCATTCGGTAATATACCAAATGTTGTATTATATTCTAAATATTTATCTGGTATAGATATACAATCATGTGATGTTATTTTTATATAATTATTTATATCTGGTATAGTATTTTTATCATATATTAATGTTGTTCCAATTGACATAAAATATGCATAATTTGATGTATTAGTTATTATCATTATATGATTTTTTCTAGTTCTTACAACCGAAAAATATTTATCTGGTGAAAAATCACCTGATCCATTAATAAATGATATAACTGTACCAACTGGATATTTTCTATGTATATCTTCACCTGTGATCCATTTTGAGTAAAAATTATCATTTGAATTAACTATTCTTATCGTTTCTATTATATCATCTTTGTATCTACTTTTAGTAATATTCATACCTTCTGTATTATAAATTTCTTTATTTATAATATTCATATTATTACTATATTCAATAGAATCAACTGATTCTAATGTATAAATACATAATGTTTTAAATATATTTGAACTATTTGGTTCAAAAAATAATTTACCAGTCCATATTCCATTATTTAATCTAAAATTATAAGGATACCCATCTTTGTTATAAAAAACTAATTTATTTGTGTTTGACATTTAAGATAATATGATTTTTATTTATGATATATATAAATAATTAATAACCCAATTAAATGAACTTTTACCACTATTTTTACTATATATTTAAAATAAAAATAATAATAATTATGAGAATATCTTTAAAAGAAAATATTATATTTGAAACATTCAATAGTAAAAA
>JBBAEW010000006.1:0-52850 GCA_041655695.1 Saccharofermentanales bacterium | reverse complement strand
CCCCCAAGGCCGGCAAGACCATTCTCCTGCAGAAGATTGCCAACGCCATCACCCTCAACAACCCCCAGGTCAAACTGATTGTTCTCCTGATCGACGAGCGTCCCGAGGAAGTGACGGACATGCAGCGGTCCATCGATGGGGAAGTCGTTTACTCCACCTTCGACAAGACACCCGAAAACCACGTGCGGATTACGGAGCTGGTTCTGGAACGGGCCATGCGGCTGGTTGAACTGGGCAATGATGTCGTCATCCTTCTGGACAGCATCACCCGGATGGGCCGGGCCTACAACCTGACCATCAACCCCACCGGCCGGACCCTGTCCGGCGGTTTGGATCCTGGAGCCCTCTACGGGCCCAAGCGCTTTTTCGGCGCCGCCCGGAACATCGAAAATGGCGGCAGTCTGACCATTATCGCAACGGCCCTGATCGAGACGGGCTCACGGATGGATGAAGTCATCTTCGAGGAATTCAAGGGAACCGGCAATATGGAGGTCATTCTGGACCGTAAACTGGCCGACAAACGGATCTTCCCCGCAATCGACGTTACCCGCTCGGGCACCCGACGCGAAGAATTGCTCTTATCCGAACGCGAACTGGACGCTATCTGGCTCCTGCGAAAAACCTTCGCTCAGCTTGAGACAGCAGCCGTCACGGAGACCATGCTGAGCCTGCTCATGAAGACGCGGGACAACGATCAGTTCATCTCCTCCATTAATGTGTCCATGACCGACAAATCACTTTTCGATGCCATGCGCGGGGGCATGCCCAAGCGCGACACGGGCAACCATGTGAACGAGCGGGAAAGGAACGGTCAGTAAGTTTCGATGGCAATTGATCTCCTTTCTTTCCTGCGCGATCTCTCGACCAACCCCCTGCTGGCCATTACCACCCTGCTGACGCTGGGTGTCATCCTGGTCAACGGGTGGACCGACGCGCCAAACGCGATCGCCACAGCTGTGTCGACCCGGGCCATTTCAGTCCGGGCGGCTATTGTGCTGGCGGCCGTCATGAACTTCCTGGGTGTCTTTCTCATGACCATGGTCAACGCGACCGTGGCCGAAACCATCTTCAAGATGGTCGATTTCGGCAGTGACGCCCATGCCAGTATCGTTGGCCTCTGCGCGGCCATGTTCGCCATCGTGGTCTGGGCAACAGCTGCCTCACGCCTGGGAATTCCAACCAGCGAGAGCCATGCCCTGATCGCCGGCCTTTCGGGTTCGGCCATCGCCCTCCACAACAGCCTGGCGGGCATCAACGGATCCGAATGGGTCAAGGTCCTCTACGGTCTGCTTCTTTCATCTGTCCTTGGTTTCCTTTCCGGCTTTGTGACCACCCGCCTGCTGACGTATCTTTTCGGCCGCCGCGACCGGCGCAGCATGGCCCATGGCTTCCGCCGGGCTCAGATCGGGGCCGCCGCGGGCATGGCCTTCATGCACGGCGCCCAGGACGGTCAGAAATTCATGGCCGTCTTCATGATCGGGATTTTTCTCAACCGCGGTCTGACGGGGGCAACTTCCTTTGTGGTTCCCATCTGGATGATGGTCATCTGCTCCCTGGTCATGGCCCTGGGGACATCAGTCGGCGGCTACCGGATTATCAAGTCGGTAGGTATGGACATGGTCAAGCTGGAGCCCTATCAGGGATTTGCGGCGGACCTTGGCGCCAGTGCCAGCTTGCTGACAGCTCAGCTTCTGGGCCTGCCGGTCAGCACGACCCACACCAAGACCACGGCCATCATCGGAGTCGGCGCCTCCCACAGACTGTCTTCAGTCAAGTGGGGAATTGTCGGTGAAATGGTATTGAGCTGGATTCTGACCTTCCCCTGCTGCGGGTTGATCGGATACGGCATGACCAAGCTGTTTACAGCCATATTTTGAGGGTGAACCCTATGTTTGGAAAAAAGAAAAAAACTGATTACTTCGAACTGCTCAAAGACATGACCACCTACACCATGGAAGCGGCCAAATTTCTGGCGCAGACAATGGAGGATTACAACCCGCAGGAGCTGGGTGAAGCCCTGGAGAAGATGCATCAGATCGAGCATTCGGCTGACATCGCCCTCCACGATCTCAACCGCAGGCTGGCCCGTGAGTTCATCACGCCCATTGACCGCCAGGATATCTTCTCGATCGCCAATATGATCGACGACGTCACCGATTCCATTGAAGATGTGCTCATGCGTCTTTACATGTTCAATATCAGGGAGCTCCGCGACGAGGCCCATGAGTTCTGCAAGATCATCATCGATGCCTCCGAGGCTATAGCAGCCATCATGCATGAATTCGGCTCCTTCCGGAAATCAAATGACATCAAGCGCTACATCATCGAGGTCAACGATCTGGAGGAGGCCGGCGACGCGGTCTATGTCCGCTGCATCCGCCGCCTCTATGAACAGAACGATGATCCCGTGGACATCATTGCCTGGACCGAGATCTTCCGCCGTCTGGAGAGCTGCTGTGATGATTTCGAGGCGGTCAGCCAGACAGTCGAGCATGTTATTATGAAGAACACCTAAAAGCTGCTACGACCGTCTCTTGACGGTTACAGGGCACTCATTGCCAACCATGTCAGGGGAGCCGCTCCAGCAAGCGGCTGAGAGGACGAAAGTCGACCCTTGAACCTGATCCGGGTCATACCGGCGGAGGGAGTACACCTTGCAAACTCTTTCATCGGAAGAATCCAAAGACGGGCGGACCCGTTTCCGCCTGCTGGCGCGAAAGATTCTGCCTCCCGCTCTCTTTGGCCTGCTTCTGATTCTCCTGGTCCAGCTCCTGTCGACCGGCGGCCTGATCCGCCAGTTTGTCCTGCCTCCTCCGGGCCAGGTGGTCCGGTCCCTGATTTCCGACTTCCCTGTCGTCCGCCTGCACCTGGCCAGCACTTTCGGGGTTGCCCTCCTGGGCTTTTTGCTTGCCGCACTGGCCGGCACGGCCATCGCCCTCCTCCTGGACCGCTTCCGCCTCCTGTCTGACGCTCTTTATCCCTTCATCGTGGTCTCGCAAACCATTCCCACCCTGGTCATCACACCGGTTATTGTTTTGATTTTCGGCTACGGCCAGGGGGCCCGCCTCTTTGTAGTTGTTCTGGTCTGTTTCTTCCCCCTGACCATCAACCTCCTCCAGGGCCTGCGCAATGTGGACCAGGATCTTCTGGACATGATGCGGACCATGGGGGCTTCCCGCCTGGCAACCATGCGGCACGTCCGGCTGCCGGCCAGCCTGCCCTCCTTTTTTGCCGGTTTGCGCATCTCATCGACTTACTGTGTCATGGCGACTGTCCTGGCCGAATGGGCGGGAGGCGGGGACGGCCTGGGCATCTATATGCTCCGCATGAAGCGTTCTTTCCGCTACGACGCCATGTTCGCCTCCATCCTGTGGATTGTTGCCCTCAGTCTCTTCTTCTACCTGTCGGCCGTCCTCCTTGAGCGGTACGCCATGCCCTGGCGGGAAAAGCATGAGGATAAGGGCAGAAAGGAAGCTGTCTCATGATGAAAAAACGAATGCTCCGGGGGATCCTGCTCTTATTGGCGGCAGCCCTTACGCTCCTGTCTGGAGGGGCCTGTCAGAAGCAAAGCCAGGAAGGCCTTGACCGGGTGGTTCTGGCCCTGGACTGGACTCCCAATACCAACCATTCCGGACTCTTTTTGGCCTCTGACCTGGGTTATTACAGGGAGGAGAATATTGAGATCGTCTTCCGTGAATCGGACATGGATTTCATTGAAATGGTGGCCGGCGGATCGGCCGCCTTCGGCCTGGCTGCCCAGGAGCAGGTCCTGCAGGCGCGGGCCTCCGCCGCGTCTGTCCCTGTCGTGGCCCTGGCGGCGGTTCTTGCCCACAACACATCGGGTTTTGCCTCGCCCGTGGACCGGGGCATCCTTTCGCCGGCGGATTTTCAGGGGATGACTTACAGCGGCTGGGGCACAGAAATGGAACTGGCCATTATTGACGCCCTCATGAAGAAGCAGGGGGCAGACTTCAGCCAGGTTAAGCTGATCAATCAATCAGCCGGCAATTTCATAGCCAGCATGGAACTGGAGGCGGATTTTGCATGGATTTATTATGGCTGGGACGGGGTCAACTGCCAGCTGGCCTCCTATCTCATCAACTATATTCCCCTGACGGACATGGAGCCGGATCTGGATTTTTATTCGCCGGTTCTGATCACGAACGAGGAGACCATCCGCGACAAGCCGGACCTGATCAGGCGTTTCCTGAGGGCGACCGCCAAGGGCTATGCCCAGGCAATGGCCCATCCCGACCAGGCGGTGGCCAGTCTCCTGAAAGCCACGCCGGGTCTGGATCCCGATCTGCTGCTGGCAAGCCAGCTCTACCTGAACGATCACTATCTGGGAGACTCACCTTATTGGGGGGCCATCGATCCCGGCCGCTGGAACAATTTCGCCCGTTGGATGGAGGAGCGCGGCCTGCTGGACCGACCCATTGACCCGGCAGACGCATTTACCACTGATTATCTGCCGCGAGGGGGTGAAGGCCATTAAAACCCTGGTTCTCTCATGCCGGCAAATCAGCAAGAGCTATGGCCCCCACCCTGTCCTGCAGGATGTTAATCTGGATCTGTACCGGGGCGAGCTGGTCTCGGTTCTGGGCCAAAGCGGCAGCGGCAAGACAACCCTTTTCAATATCCTGACAGGCCTGGACCAGGATGCCGGGGGAGTGATCAACCGCCCTGACCGGGTCGGCTATATGCTGCAAAAGGACACACTGCTGCCCTGGAAACGCCTGGTTGACAATGTCGCACTTCCCCTCCTCCTGGCCGGCATGAGCAAGAAGGAGGCCAGAGACCAGGCGGCAGGATATTTCGAACTTTTCGGCCTCAAGGGCCTGGAATACCGTTATCCCAGGCAGCTTTCAGGCGGCCAGAGCCGGAGGGCGGGTTTCCTCAGAACCTACCTCTATTCCAGGGATGTCATGCTCCTGGACGAACCCTTTGTGGGGCTGGATCCGATTACTGCCGGCCAGCTCTATGACTGGCTTGGGGCCACCAAGGAGGAACTTGGCCTGTCCATTCTTTTGATCACTCACAGGATGGAGGAGGCCATGATTCTCTCGGACCGTATCTATGTCCTGGGCCAGGGGCCCCCCTCCTCCTTGTGGCCCTCCCTCCAGGTTCCGGAGGAAGCCCGCACTTCAGACGCCATGAGCAAAGCGGGTCTGCTCCATCTGATCCACCAGCGCCTCTTTACCCTACCCTCTGAAACGGAAATGGACAGAAGTCTTGTGATACCATCAAGGGGTCAGTGAAGTCCAAGGAGGAGAGGACTGTGTACGAACGAAACCAACCGATCAATGGCCGCCGTCCAGGCAGCCAGCCAGCTCCAAGGGGCCCTGCCCGCCAGGGACAGGCGCGGCGCGATCCGGGTCAGGCCTCCCCAGGCGGAAGGAATCAGGATGAGCGGCGCCAGGCACAAAGGATCCGCCGGCGGGTTCAGTCCATTTACCTTTCCGTCCTGGTTCTTTCCCTGGCCTTCATCATCGTCTTTGCCTTCCTGATCAAGGGCCGGATCAACGATATTTTGGGTATGGGAGAGCCGGAGGGCCGCCCGGAATACAGCATCAATCCCTATTACACGGTCCCTACACCTTCGGAGGGAGAGACGGAGCCTGACAACCAGGAGGACTGGGAGGACGATGAAGGAGGGGACGCGATCGATATGCCTCCTGTTCCCAGGGTCCCTGCGCCGCCTTACCAGGCGCCGGGCGGCGGAACCACGACAACGACACCGTCAAGCGAGCCGACCGAGCCGACTGAACCGACGGAGCCGACTGAACCGACCGACCCAACCGATCCGACAGATCCGACAGATCCAACAAGCGCGACTGAGACCACGACAACGACTACGCCGACGGAACCAACAGCCGCCGGTTAGAAAGCCCGGGCCCGGAGAGGGACGGGACATAGACAATGACAGATTGCCAGGAGGTTACCATGCCGGAGAAAAAATCAGGACTTAAAACGGGGATGAAAGTCCTCATCGCCATCATCGTTCTTGTTGTGGCGGTGGCGGCCCTTTTCATCTCATACAACAACCGCTTTGTCCGCGGTGATGAATCAATCAAGCAGGCTTGGGCGCAAGTCCAGACACAATACCAGAGGCGGGCGGATCTGATCCCCAACCTGGTGGAGACGGTCAAGGGCTACGCGGCTCATGAGGAAAGTGTCCTCATGGAGATTACCGGGATGCGTAGCCGTTATGGCGAAGCGTCTACGCCGGAAGAATACGAGAAAGTCGACCAAGATTTCCAGCGGGCCATCAATATCGTTGTTGAGGCCTACCCCGAACTCAAGGCCAATGAAAATTTTCTTGCACTGCAGGCGGAGCTGGCCGGAACTGAGAACCGGATCGCGGTTGCCAGAAAAGACTTCAACGACCAGGTGGCTTCCTATAACAAGTCGGTCCGGACCTTCCCCGGAAGCTTTTTTGCCAACCTCTTTGGTTATGAAGTCCGTGACATGTTCCAGGCTCAGCCAGGAAGTGACACGGCTCCATCGATCAGTTTTTAAACAGGACCTTGATCCCTTATGGAAACCGCCCGCATGAAAACTGTCAGAAGGGGAGCGTGGCGGCCTTTCGCCGCCTTGCTTATTCTTCTTTTTGCCTTGCCTTTTCTGGTGGCCTTCAGCGTGCCTTCCAATCCGGGGGATGATTTTGCCTTTGACCAGACAGCGACCCTGTCGGACGGCACCCGGGCCACCATCCGCCAGGTCAATCAGCAGATTGCTGGGACCGGGGCGCAGATTGTCGTCTGCATGATCCCGACCCTGGGCGATGACAGCATCGAGGATGCGGCGCTGGAGATCTTCCGGACCTGGGGTATCGGTGACGCCAATAAAAACAATGGTGTCCTGCTCCTGATCGCCAAAGAGGATCGCAAGCTTCGGATAGAAGTCGGTTACGGCTTGGAGGGGGCCATCCCTGACAGCGTCGCCGACCGGATTATCCGCAACGTCATTGCCCCTCGCTTCCAGGAAGAAGACTACGATGCCGGAGTTCTTGATGGCTTCAACGCCCTGGTGACACGGGTGGCGGAGGAATACGGCCTGGAAATTGACGCGGACGGCTATGTGCCGGTTGAGACATCCTCGGACGGCACATCCTTTACCGGCTTCGAAACCGC
Source organism: Saccharofermentanales bacterium (assembly GCA_041655695.1). Classification (GTDB taxonomy): domain Bacteria; phylum Bacillota; class Clostridia; order Saccharofermentanales; family DTU023; genus UBA4923. Next base: position 45,717 of record JBBAEW010000006.1, on the reverse strand, counting down.
CGTCTGGATTATCTTGATCCTTTTCTACATTTTCTCCTTTATCAGACGTGTCTTGAGGCGAGGCGGCGGAGGCGGGACCGGAAGCAGTTCAGGTCGTTTCATGGGAGGCGGCTGGTCCGGCGGCGGAGGCGGAGGCGGAGGTGGCGGTGGTTTCGGCGGCGGATCTTCCGGCGGCGGTGGATCTTCAGGAGGTTGGTGATCTATGGCTGAGTTATCCGAACTGGTCGTTTTGACCATCGATGACCTGGAAGAGAATCTGGGCCGGTCCAAGTTCCGGGATTTTGTCGACAGATCCGAAGAGCGGTTTACGTCACAGGTAGAGTCCATCGCCAATACTATTCTTCAAAACCGGGGCATCCGCGCCATCTTCGTTTCGGGGCCCACCTCTTCCGGCAAGACAACCTCCTCCATGCTCATGTCCAAGCGCTTGACCGAAGCTGGTCTGCGGACTTTTCATCTGGAGCTTGACGATTACTACAGGCCGGTGCAGCTGCGCTTTGACGAGGAGGGCCGGCCGGATTACGAGAGTATCGATACCATTGATCTGGAGCTTCTGGGTTCTGATCTGGAGCGGCTCTTCCGAAACGAGGAAGTGGCCATCCCCACTTTCGAGTTCAAGACCAGGGAACGCCTCTATCTGCCCGATAAAAAGATCAAGCTGGAGGCCAATGATGTCCTCCTGGTTGAGGGCCTCCACGGCCTTTCGGATCAGATTATGGACAGGCTGCCCCGGGAAGAGCGGCTTTCCTATTTCATCCTGCCTCATGCCCGGGTTCTGTCGGACCGGCGGATGCTCTCGGGAAGCGACATCCGCATCCTGCGCCGGATCAGCCGGGATGTCCGCCACCGGGGAGCGACGGCCATCGATACCATTGACTACTGGCCCATGATCGACCGGGCTGAAAGCGATTTCATTCCGCCTTATCTGGCGGCGGCCGATTTTTACATCAACTCCGTCCTGCTCTACGAGTTCATGGTTATCGGCCCCATGGCCCGGCTGGAAATTGAAAAGTCCCTGGAACGCTTTTTCCGGGGTGAACTGCCACCCTCTTCCTATACACAGAATCCATCCGGACATTCGGATCTCAAGCGGGCAGTCCAGGAGGCGGTCCGCCTGTCCGCAGTCTGCCAGCAGCTGCCGGCTGTCGATCCCTCCTACGTTCCAGATCATTCCATCCTTCAGGAATTCCTCTGATTCAAAGCTTGCATCTCCTTACAGGCAAGCAGGTTTGCGGGGCGGTAACCGATGACACTACGCCCTGCCGCCCTGCGCTTTATCATGGACGCAATGCAATGGAAGCGACCTCTGTATGAGGGGTCTTGTCAAGGATGGAATAGGAGAAAAGATTAATGGAGATTCTTAAACAAGATAATTTTGATGAAAAGGTCCTTAAGAGTGACCTGCCCGTTTTAATTGATTTCTGGGCTGAATGGTGTGGCCCTTGCCGTATGGTGGCGCCCGTCATCGAGGAGTTGGCCAAAAACTACGCCGGCAAGGCAGTTATTGGTAAAGTCAACGTTGACGAAGAGCGTTCACTGGCTCAAAAATACAAGGTGTTCAGCATTCCTACACTTTTTATCTTCAAAGACGGCCAGGTGGTCGACCAGCTGGTAGGGGCGCGTCCCTATGATGACATCGCCAAGGAACTCGACAAGCATATCGGCTGAATTTAAATGGATACCCAAAAAGCCCGTGCCAATCCCTTGCGATGAGCGCGGGCTTTTTTGACTCAACCGCCTATTAAGCCCTTTGGAAGGGGGAAGCTCCCATGGATCGCCTGATTAACCGAAATGACCAGAGAGAATTGGACAGACAATTCAGTGAACGTACAGGGCTGCCCCCTATCGTGCTCATGGAGCAGGCCGCCGCAGGCCTGACGGGGCTGATCGGCTCCCTCCTGGATTCCTGCGGGGATTATGAGGGGGAGCTGGATGTCCTGATAATGGCGGGCCCGGGGAATAACGGCGGAGACGGCTGGGCAGCAGCCCGCCAACTTCTGGCAGCCGGTTACCGGGTTCTGGTCTACGATGTCTCAGGTCCCGGAGAGCCAACAGGCGACGCAGCCCTGAATCGCCAGGCTTACCTCGCTCTGGGCGGTTCCGCCATTGGCAGCCTGGCGGACCTGGGAGAAGAAGAACCCCTCCTGGTGGTGGATGCCCTCTATGGAACCGGCTTTAAAGAGGGCAGGGAAGTGCCCCCGGCCATGGCGGACGCCTTCTCAGTCCTTGCCCTGCTGAAAGACCGGGGCTCGCTCATTTTGGCCTGCGATCTTCCAAGCGGACTGGATGCCGATACGGGTCAGCCTGCCCGTCAGACCGTGGCAGCCGACTTCACAGCCAGTTTTGGCCGCAAGAAGATCGGCCTTGTGACTCATCCCGGCCTCCTTTACGCAGGTGAAGTGTTCGACTTTCCCCTGGGCATGACAGATTCTTTTGCCGATCAGGTTCTTTCCGATCAGCCAAAGGTTTTGGCGCTGGATGCGGAAACAGCGGGATTCCCCGAAGCCAAGCCGGCCGATGGCCACAAGGGCCAGTTCGGCAGGGTTCTCCTGATCGGGGGCGCCCCGGGCATGGCAGGGGCCCTGATCCTGGCCGCCCGTGCGGCAGAGAAGATGGGTGTTGGCTACACCATGGTCCGCGCTCCGGAGGAATCCCTGGGCATTCTGGCCGCCGCCATTCCTTCAGCCCTCCTTTCAGCTGTTCCGGAGGAGGGGGCAGAGACCAGACGGGACTTGCCTGACCCGGATGTCTTTGCTATCGGGCCGGGCGCCGGCGGGAGCCCCTGGGTTCAGAAGGCGCTCCGCCATTTACTCCGCCAGCCACAGCCGCTTATTATCGACGCCGATGGCTTGAATGCCCTGGCACAAATGCCCGACGGGCACGATCTCCTGCGAAACCGCTCCAAGGAGGGTTTCCAGCCAGCCGTGCTGACGCCTCACCCTGGTGAGTTCATTCGGCTGGCTCCGGATCTGGCGGATCTCATGCAGCAAAACCGCCTGGAAGCCACCCGCCGCTACGCAGACCGGACCGAATCCATCCTGGTGCTCAAGGGCATGGCCACGGTCATTGCCTTCCCCAATGGCGACAGCTGGATCAATACCAGCGGCAATGTGGGACTTGCCAAGGGCGGGTCGGGTGATGTGCTGACCGGCATGATGGCCGGTCTTGCCGCCGGCCCCGGCTCCCTTGCGGACGCCGTCCGGCTTGCCGTTTACCTGCACGGCCTGGCCGCGGACCAGGCAGCCTGCCGCCTGGGTTCGGAGATCCTGGTGACACCGACGGATCTGATCGATTCCCTGGGCCAGGCCCTTCTATGCTGACAGGGGGGCTTCCCCTGCGTCTTGATATTTGGTAGGATGATCTTGTTTCCGGGGCGGGGTGAAATTCCCCACCGGCGGTGATGCCCATGATGGGACGAGCCCGCGAGCGAACGCATGACGAGGTGAGAACCCCCGGCCGGCAGTTAAAGTCTGAATGAGAGGAACAAGGATCCTTGATCCGTGCCCCGTTTTGCCGGGGCCTTTTTTATGCCCGGCAGACCATCAAGCTGGGCCAAAGGCCGGCATAGACGAGGAGAAGATTATGAACGACAAGAACCATTCAGCCGGGGAGAACCAGTCCCTGAACCGCCGCCAGGGCAGCAAGACCATGTGGATCGCCAAGACAGGTATCCTGTCTGCCGTTGCCATTGCCTTGATGTATCTGGAGATTTCCCTGCCCTTATTTCCGGGCTTCCTCAAGTTCGATTTTTCGGAAATCCCGGCGCTCCTGGCCGCCTTCGCCATGGGGCCGCTGGCGGGCATCGCCGTCGAACTCATCAAGAATGTAGCCCACCTGCCGGCTTCCCACACCCTCATGGTGGGTGAACTGGCCAATTTCATCATGGGCAGCTTCTTTGTAGGTACGGCAGGTTTGATCTATAAGTTCAGGAAATCCAGGGGCGGAGCCATGATCTCCATGGCGGCGGGGACGGCCGCTCTCACAGCCTCGGGAGCCCTGATCAATTACTTTTTCACCATTCCCTTCTACATCGCGGTCATGGGCTTTTCCATGGAGGCCATCGTGGCAGCTACGCATGCGGCCGGCAACACCATGGTGTCGGGACTGCCCTCCCTGATTCTCTGGGTCTTTGTGCCCTTCAACCTCCTCAAGGGCCTGGTCATCTCCCTGATCGTGGCGCTCATCTACAAGAAGCTGAGCCCCCTCCTGCACCGCTGAGAGGATTCTCCTGCCGCCTCTTCGCTGTGATAGAATAATTTGATACGCACTTGAATAAAACAGCGAAAGAGAGGCGCTTATGGACCTGAAGGCCCCGCGCGGAACCAGGGATATTCTGCCCGAGGAGGCAGCAGACCGCCAGTACCTTGAATGTGTTTTTGCCGATCTCTGCAGCCGCTACGGCTATGGAGAAATCAAGGTGCCTGTCTTTGAGCATACGGAGCTCTTTGTTCGAGGTGTCGGCGATTCCACGGATGTGGTCCGCAAGGAGATGTATACCTTTGCTGACCGCAGTGACCGGAGCCTGACCCTGAGACCGGAGGGGACGGCCGGTGTCGCCAGGGCCTATATCGAGCACGGCATGTCGTCCAGACCGGCGCCTGTCAAGCTCTGGTACTCCATGAACATGTTCCGCTATGAGAAGATGCAAAAGGGCCGTTACCGGGAATTTTGGCAGCTTGGCTGTGAGGTCTTCGGCAGCGATGCCCCCCAGGCTGATGCTGAACTGATCGGGCTTCTGGACAGCTATTTCCACGCCCTGGGCTTGACCGGTATCCAGCCTGAAATCAACAGCATCGGCTGCCCCGCCTGCCGGGAAGCCTACCGGGAGATCCTGCGCGATTACTTCCGGCCGCATCTTTCCTCCATGTGCGATGATTGTCAGGTCCGCTTTGAGCGCAATCCTCTTCGCATGCTGGACTGCAAGGAAACCTCCTGTCAATCCCTGGCAGGCCAGGCACCGGCCCAGCTTGACCACCTTTGCCCTGCCTGCCGGGACCATTTCGATCAGGTAAAAGGAGCCCTTGACAGGATGGGGATCTCTTACCTGGTCAATCCCCGCATGGTCCGCGGTCTGGATTACTACACGCGAACGGTCTTTGAGTTCATGTCCGACAACGTCGGCACCCAGGGATCCATCTGCGGGGGAGGCCGCTATGACGGACTGATCAGCCAAATCGGCGGCCTGGATACCCCGGCTGTAGGCTTTGCCATGGGCCTTGAACGCCTGATGCTTGAGATGGAAGCCCAGGCCATCCAGATCCAGGGCCCGGGCGGACCGGATCTCTACATTGCCTCTTTCCCGGAGACGGCGGCGGACGCCCTTGTCCTGACCCGGGATCTGCTCCGTCAGGGTTTCTCCGTTCAGACGGATATCATGGGGCGCAGTCTCAAGGCCCAGATGAAGGCAGCTGACCGGATGGAAGCCGCTTATCTCCTGGTTCTTGGCGATCAGGAAGTCAAGGAGCAGGCCGGCAGGCTTAAAAACCTGGCAGACGGCAGTGAAACAAGTCTTCCCCTTGGACAAGTGGGAACTTTTCTGGAAAAGAGGGGCGAGAGCCATGAGTGAAACAATGGGCACCTGGAGGCGGAGCTGCCTGTGCGGGGATGTGACCGAGGCCATGCTGGGCCAGGAGCTGATTCTGATGGGCTGGTCCCATAAGCAGCGCGACCTGGGCGGCCTGATCTTTCTGACCCTTCGTGACCTGGCCGGTGAGGTCCAGATTGTCATCGACGAGGACTCCCCCGCCAAGTGCCGGGATAAGGCCGCGGCTGTCCGTGCTGAGTATGTAGTGGCTGTCCGCGGGACTTTGCGTTTGCGAAGCGCCGTCAATCCTGACATGAAGACGGGCAAATTGGAGCTTCACGCCAGTGAGCTCCGGATTCTGTCTGAATCGGAGACCCCGCCTTTTTATATCGAAGAAGGTGTGGAAGTTAATGAGAAACTCAGGCTCCAATACCGTTTCCTGGATCTACGCCGGCCTGACATGCAAAGGAAGCTCCAGGCCAGGCACCGGATCACCAAAATTACCCGCGATTTTTTTGACAGAGAGGGCTTCATTGACGTCGAAACCCCAACTCTGATCAAGAGTACGCCCGAGGGCGCCCGCGATTATCTGGTTCCCTCCCGTGTCTTCCCGGGCCGCTTCTTTGCCCTGCCCCAATCACCCCAGCTCTATAAACAGCTTTTGATGCTGGCAGGCTACAACAAATACATGCAGATTGCCCGCTGCTTCCGCGACGAGGACCTGCGAGCCGACCGTCAGCCGGAGTTTACCCAGATCGATATGGAAATGGCCTTTGTCAGCCAGGAAGAAGTCCTGGAAGTCAATGAGCGTTACCTGTCCGCCCTTATGGGGGAATTTCTGGGCCGGGAGATCCCGCTGCCTGTCCGGCGCATTACCTGGCGGGAAGCCATGGCCCGCTTTGGCTCGGATAAGCCCGATCTGCGTTTTGGCATGGAGTTGGCCGATTTATCCGCCCTGGCCGGGGGAACCGGTTTCCAGGTCTTTTCTCAGGCCCTGGAAGCGGGCGGTCTGGTGGCAGGTCTGGCCGTACCGGATGGTCTCTCCATGTCACGCCGCGAACTGGATGACCTGGCGCTCTTTGTCAAACGTGATACAAGGGCCAAGGGCCTGGTCTGGCTTTCCATGGGAGAAGACGGGACCAGCCGCGGCTCAGCGGCCAAATTCTGTGACGCCGATTTTGTCAGAAGAGCCATGGAACTCACCGGAGGCGACGCGTCTTCCCAGCTCCTGATCGTGGCGGATCCGAATCTTCTTACCGCCCAGGAAGCTTTGGGAGCCCTTCGTCTTGAAGTTGCCAAACGCCGCAATCTGATCCCCCAGGGGGCCTATGAGTTTTGTTGGGTGACGGAGTTTCCCCTCCTGGAGTGGTCGGAGGAACAAGAGCGCTTCTCGGCCAAGCATCACCCCTTCACGGCACCCATGGAAGAAGATATCGGGCTGCTTGAGACCGACCCCGGATCAGTCAGGGCACAGGCCTACGACATGGTCCTCAACGGTACGGAACTGGGCGGCGGCAGCATCCGGATCCACAGCAGGGACCTGCAAAACAGACTCTTCCGGCTTTTGGGTTTCAGCGAGGAAGAAGCCCAGGAGCAGTTTGGTTTCCTGCTCTCCGCTTTCCGTTACGGCGTTCCGCCTCACGGCGGCCTGGCCTACGGCCTGGACCGGATTGTCATGCTGCTGACAGGTGAAGAGAGCATCCGGGAAGTCATTGCTTTCCCCAAGGTGCAAAATTCCTCATCGCTCATGACTGGCGCGCCTTATTTCGTTTCGCCCCTTCAATTGGATGAACTGGGCCTTCAGGTGGTCTCCGGTCAAGACGGGGACCTTTCGGATCTTGAGGAGGCAGACGGCCTTTAGGGCTGTCTGTCCAGAGATGGGAGGATAAAATGAGCGGGCCGGATGAGATCAAAGCCAGGGAGATCGAAGACAATACAGAAGAGCACGAGGACATCGAGTCCTATTTCGAGAACCGGAGCAGAAGGCCGGCTGGAAGAAGAACTTCCGGCGGCCGCCCTTCGTCCGGCAGGGATCTGCTGTCGCTCCTGCTGACTTTTGTTATTACGGTTCTGGTCGTACTCCTGGTAAGACAGTACGCCCTCCAGCACAATACGGTGGTGGGGACCTCCATGCTGCCGGCCCTGGAAGACGGGGACATGGTCCTGGTTGAGAAGCTGTCCAGATTGTTTGAAGACGGCTTGAAGCGCGGTGCCATCGTGACGGCAGAAAAAGAGCATGAAGCGGATTCGTCAGCTGACGGCTTTATTATTAAGCGGATTATCGGCCTTCCCGGTGAACATATCCAGATCCGGGACGGACAGGTGCTTGTTGACGGCTTCGTTCTCAGCGAGCCTTATCTGGCCGAGGGCGTCATAACGGAGGCCCGTCCCGGCCTCTATGCAGACATTAAGCTGGGTCCCGACCAGTACTATCTTCTGGGCGACAACCGCTCCAGCAGCCGGGACAGCCGTGACACCGGACCTTACGAGCACAGCCAGATTGAGGGCACCTTAATCCTGCGTTTTTATCCTTTCAAGAAGATAGGTAAGCCGCAATAGCGGACAGGACTGGCAAGAGGCAGACAGAGGGCATGAACATGATTCCGAATCAGGGCGGAGCACCCCAACCTATTCCCGGCCGGCAGGTCAATCCGGCCTGGCGGTCTTTCTGGAGGCGCCTGCTTAATTTTGCCCTGACCCTGGCCATCTGTCTTATACTGGTATTCGTCATCACTCAATTTGTGCTTCAGCGCAATACGGTGATCGGTTCCTCCATGACACCGACTTTGGAGGACAGGGATGAAATCTTCGTTGAAAAGGTAACCCGCCTCTTTCCGTCTGCCCTCAAACGCGGCGACATCGTGACTGCCGACACCATCCGTGGATCCGGAAGCGATGAGGAAATCGTCATTATCAAGAGGATAGTCGGTCTCCCGGGCGAGCATGTTTCCATCCGCCAGGGACTGGTCTACATCGACGGCCGCCAGCTGGAAGAACCCTATCTGGACAAGGGCGTCATGACGCGGGAGCACAGCAGCGAATACGCGGAAGTCCTTCTGGGCCCCGACCAGTACTATCTCCTGGGGGACAACAGGGGGAACAGCCGGGACAGCCGGGATATCGGCCCGGTCATGCGTCAGGAAATTGAAGGCAAACTGGTTTTTCGGATCTATCCCGTCAAACGGATCGGGATACCCAAATAAGTCATTAAGTATGGAAATGGATTAATCAAAGCACTATGGAACGGATTCCGGCGGATCGCATCAGAAATTTCTGCGTCATTGCTCACATCGACCATGGCAAATCAACCCTGGCCGATCGCTTGATTGAGCATACCGGCGCGCTTTCATCACGCTCGAAACTGGATCAGGTCCTTGATAATATGGATATTGAGCGCGAGCGCGGCATCACCATCAAGGCCCGCGCCGTGCGCATGGAATACAAGGCCCGGGATGGATTGACCTATATCTACAACCTGATCGACACGCCCGGCCATGTGGACTTCAATTACGAAGTGTCCCGGTCGCTTTCAGCCTGCGACGGCGCCATCCTGATTGTCGACGCCTCCCAGGGCGTTGAGGCCCAGACCCTGGCCAACGCCTACCTGGCCATTGATGCCGGCCTTGAAGTTTTGCCGGTCATCAACAAGATTGATCTGCCGGCCGCCAGACCTGAGGAAGTGCGCCACGAAATCGAGGAGGTCATCGGACTTGACGCTTCCCACGCCCCCCTGATCTCGGCCAAAAATGACATCAATATCGAAGAGGTTCTGGAAGCTGTCAAGGACTATCTGCCACCGCCTGAGGGCGACGATTCCAAGCCGCTTCGGGCCCTGATCTTTGACTCCCTCTACGACGCTTTCCTGGGGGTCATCACCCACGTCAATATCCGCGAAGGCAGCCTGTCCAAGGGTGATGAGATTCTCATGATGCACTCGGGCAAACGCTTTAACGTGGTTTCCCTGGGTACTTTCAGCCCCACGGCCATGGAGCCGCGCGACCGCCTCCTGGCAGGCGATGTAGGTTATGTCACGGCCAGCATCAAGAACGTCCGGGACACTGCCCCGGGCGATACCATTACCCTGGCGGACAATCCCGCCCAAGAACCGCTCCCAGGCTACCAGCCGGTCAGGCAGATGGTCTTCTGCGGCATGTATCCGGTCGACGGAGCCGATTACGCGGATCTGCGGGACGCCTTGGAACGCTTGCAGCTCAACGATGCCGCCCTCTCTTTCGAGCCGGAGACCTCCACAGCCCTGGGCTTCGGTTTCCGCTGCGGTTTCTTGGGCCTGCTCCACTACGAGATCATCCAGGAGCGCCTGGAGCGTGAATTCGACCTGGATCTGATCTCTACCGCCCCATCAGTTGCCTACCGCTTGAACATGATAGACGGCAGCCAGCTGCACCTGGAGAACCCCACCAACATGCCAAAGCCCGAACAGATCGCCAGCATTGAAGAGCCCCTGGTCGCGGCCTCCATCATGACTCCCAAGGAGTTCATCGGCAACGTCATGGAACTTTGCCACAACTATCGGGGCGTCTACGTCAATACCGAGTACATTGACGATACCAGGGTCAATCTCCACTATGACATGCCCCTCAACGAAATCATCTACGATTTCTTCGATGCCCTCAAATCCAACTCCAAGGGCTACGCCTCCCTGGACTACGAATTCAAGGGCTGGCAGGTGTCAGACCTGGTCAAGTTGGATATGATGATCAACGGCGAACAGGTCGATGCCTTGACTTTCATCCTCCACCGCGACGATGCCTACAGGCGGGGACGGGCCATGGCCGAGAAACTGAGGGAGAATATCCCCCGCCAGCAGTTCGAGATCCCCATCCAGGCCAGCGTGGGCGGCCGGATCATCGCCAGGGAGACCGTCCGGGCTTATCGCAAGGATGTTACAGCCAAGTGTTACGGCGGTGACATCAGCCGGAAGAAAAAGCTCCTGGAAAAGCAGAAAGAAGGCAAGAAACGCATGCGTCAGGTCGGCAGCGTCGAGGTTCCGCAGGAAGCCTTCATGAGCGTTCTCCGCCTGGGAGATTAATCTTGACAGCATAATGAAATGATGTAAGCACTACATGCCCAAAACCGGTCAAAACCGGCTGAAATGCGGACATGGTGGAATTGGCAGACACGTTGGATTTAGGTTCCAATGGGAAACCGTGCAGGTTCGAGTCCTGTTGTCCGCACCAAATAGAAAAGGGCCCGCTCCTGATGGAGCGGACCTTCATACGCCTAATTGGAACTAATTATTAAGGCAATGAAGAGAAGGCATTGCTTTGGGAGGGTCTCAGAGCAAGCCGAACGAGGTGCCATCATTGGTTTGGTGCCTAGTCCCCAAGTTATATTGTCAAGGACAACTTGCAGAGGAGCGCAAATATTTCTTGCGAAACGCCACAAAACACTCTAACGTAAAACCACAAATCACTCCAATGATGATATGATTGTAGCGAGGTGGTGATTATGTTTAGGTATAAAGAGCGTGTAGCAGATGCAATCTTGGAACTAAAACTTGAGAGTTTTGGAGCGACGCTGATTGTGGGACCCAAAGGTTGTGGGAAAACAACAACAGCAAAACAGAAAGCTAAAAGTGTAATTGAGTTTCAGGATGAGGACCGCCGGGATGAATATCTTGCTGTGGCAAATACTCAGCCCTCCAGACTGCTGATGGGCGAAAAACCAAGACTCTTTGATGAGTGGCAAGATGCACCGAAGATCTGGGGTGCCATCCGGAAAGCGGTAGATGATGAACAAGCCAACGGGAGCTATATCTTGACGGGCTCAACGGCACAAACGATTGAAACGCCTCACACAGGGACGCAGCGTATATCAACTCTCAAAATGTATCCAATGAGTCTCTATGAGAGCGGCGATTCCAATGGAAGCGTCTCTCTTGGCGGGCTTTTTGATGATCCTCAATCCTTTGATGGCTGCCAATCAGAGATGACAATGGATCATTTGATCTTTTTGCTTTGTCAGGGAGGCTGGCCCAGAGCGATTAATAATACTACTGACCGCTCAAAGCTGGAGGTGGCAAAAGATCTGGTTCAGCAAGTCAGCCGGCGTGATATCTCGAGTATCGACGACGTAGTTCGTAATCCAGTTTGGGCAGAGCTTATCCTACGATCTTATGCAAGAAATATCGCGACATTGGCAGGTAAAAACACGATATACAGAGATGTAACTGCCAGTACTTCCATGAGCCAGGCCAGTTTCCATGACTACGTCTCAGTTCTGGAGCAATTGTTCATCATTGAAGATGTTGATGCCTGGAGTCCGGCCATTCGATCAAAGACGGCCATTCGTTCTTCAAAAAAAAGAAATTTCATTGATCCGTCGATCGCAGTGGCAGCGCTTGGTTTGAGCCCGGATTACTTCAATGAGGATTTTAAGACACTGGGTTTCCTTTTTGAGTCTCTCTGTATCCGGGATCTGAAGATATATTCTTCCTTACAGGGCGGACGGGTATCTTATTATCATGATCGGTATGGTTTAGAGGCAGATGCTGTTCTCCATCTCGACGATGGAAGGTATGCTTTGATCGAAATAAAACTAGGATCCAACGAGATTGAAAGTGCAGCGAAACATCTTAACCAAGTGGAAGAGTTAATTCATATTTCTAACAGAAAAGACGAACGAATACGCTTGAGGACCCCGGACCTGAAGATTGTTTTGACGGGTACTGAGTACGGCTACCGTAGAAAAGACGGTGTATTGGTGATACCGGTTGGTTGCTTAAAAATGTGATTATTCTCAAGTTGGCAATGTTTCATCACAAAATAAGTGCAAAAACGCCAATGCATCTTCTGCACCTTGTGAGCCTCTCCGAGGAACGTATTCGTTTTGAGGTAGGAAGCCAGAAACAGTAAAGGGCCCGCTCCGGATGGGACGGACCCTTCGTTTCTTTCATGATCGAATGCTGAATATCCCGGGTTTCCGGCAATGTTCAGGAGCCGGAATGAACCGGATCCCCTTTATTTGTACGCGGGCTGGCGGCCGTCAACTGGTCTATCGGGTAAAACAACTTTAATTCTTTTCATGTCCCTATAAGCATGGGTTCGGATGTAATCCAAAATCAGGGTCAATCCTTCCCGGTTAGGATGAAGGCCGTCCTTCATCATCAGCTTATCCTTGGCCTTGCCTTCATCGTTCAATAGAACAGAAATGGTATCCAGATAGGAGCAGCCGAGTTCTTCAGCAATCGCCATAATCCAGCTGTTGCCTTTTGTAATCTTGGCGTTGGTAATGTAGCCGTAGTTTCTGTACCGCGTGGTAATGGGGTAGATGGATTGGAGAATAATGATGGTCTTGGGGCTGATTTCCTGGATATCAGTCACTAAGTCCTTGTACTCCCGGCTGAAAGCTTCTTCATTCATAAAACCTATACCGTTGATGCCTAAAGCGATTACCAGAATATCCGGCGGATGCAAGGCGACAACTTGGCGAATCGGGCGCTCCTTCTTATCGTAAGGGTCCAGGATGTGATAGGTGCTCTGATAGGCCAAGGTCATGGTTCCTTCAGGCCCGGTCCAGATTTGTCTGGACTTTTTTCCATCACTCAGAAGCCCAAAGGGCCACAGCCAATAAGTTGGTGAATCGCAGATAAAAGTAATTCTGTCGATATATTTCATTCCCATATCTTCACTGGGAGCCAGAAGAGCCGGTGAGTCATAATTGACAGGCGTAAGTTTGGGATTCAATTCATAAATGTAATCTGCCGAACGATCCGGCTGGGGAGCAGGCGGCGCAGTTACTGTTGGAAGAAGGGGAGTTGTAGTCGTCGTTGTTGTGGTAGAGGTTGGAAGCGTAGGGTCGCCATCGGAAGGGCTTGTTTTCCCGGGGATGTCATCATTTGAAGCTGGGGAACAGGCCACAGGCGAGAAGAAGCTAAAGAGGATGATCAGCACGATCAAGTAAATAAAAGGAGACCTTGCTTTTTTACATTTCATGTTTCAATTGCCCTCAAACAATAAATCTACCCGTCTACTATATGGACTTAAGCAGGATGGTGCAAGGGGCGGCAAGCAGGAAGCAAGAGCCAACAGTCCGGCTCACAGGTCACCTCCTTGGCGGCATCATGCATGGAAGGGCTATACTGAGTTCAGATCCAAACAAAAAGGAGAAAGTTTTATGCGTGTTGTATTCCATATTGATGAGATGAACAAATGGCCTCTGCTCCTGGCAAACGTCACCAATTTTTTGTCGGCGGAAGCGGAAGCGGCGGTTGAAGTTGTCGCCTACGCAGAAGCCGTCACCTATTATGTCGGAGACAAGGCTTTGCCGGAAGAATTGATTGGCAAAGTTGATTTTGTTGCCTGCGGTAACGCTCTGAGGGCATGGGAAATAGAGACCGGGCGGCTGCCCCAACATGTGCGGGTTGTTCCCTCAGGAGTAGTTGAGATCGTACACAAGCAGGCAGAAGGATACTTTTACATCCGTCCGTAAGATTCATAATCCGGCGCAAAGCTAAGCTGCAGCCTGCAGGCCCTCCGCTTGAGGAAAGCTCTGCGTGATTTCCTCTGGGGCATTGCCGAAGCAAGCATTATAGAAGATGAGGAAAGCAAGAGAATGGATTTATTTGATTCAATCAGCCGCCGGAAGGCCTGTAGAAATTACCTTGCAGAACCCCTGAGTGAAAAGCAATTGGCGGAAATTGAGACGGCGCTTAATGCATTTGAGCCGCTATTCCCTGATATTTCGTTGAATTATCGCTTTGCTTCCGAAACAAAGGGACTTTTTCACGTTAAGGCACCGCATTATCTAATCATGAGCGGACAGGGCAAAGAAGGCGAGGAGGAAAACGCAGGATTCATCGGCCAGCAGCTTATGCTCTGGTTGGATTCACATGATCTGGGCGGTGTTTGGCTGGGTGGATCCAGAGACGCGACAAAGGAACGCAGCAGTTCAGACATTATTGTGCTTGCTTTTGGAAAGCCTGAAGGTTCGCCACGACGTACATTGTCTGAATTCAAACGCAAACCTCTTGCAGATGTTACCAATGCCCCAGATGATGAATGTATAAAAGCAGCCCATCTGGCGCCTTCGGGAATCAATATCCAGCCTTGGTACTTTGAAAAAACAAGCGATAAGCTCTTAATCTACCGCCAGATCCTGAAGCCTCCCATGTCGCTGGCCTATAAACTCACCAGGGTGGACATAGGGATTGCCCTCTGTCATTACGCTGTAGCTTGTGAACATTTCGGTAAATCCTTCCATTTCCATCCGGGAGGGAAGGCCCCGGCAAAAAAAGGTTACCGGTATTATGGATATTTGGAGGTTGCAGACTGAAAAGACAAATTGGTGTGACGGATCAAACCATACCCGAAAGCCGGGTGCTATCCAAAATAACATAACCGGAGGAGATGCTTCACACCGAATGTAAGGTCAGGCCTCTTTATCTTTGAAAACTTGGGGCGCTTAAGGGCGAATCACGCAAGGATCCGGGCAGATTGCTCATCAAAACGATCCTTGAACTTCTTACGTTGACCGGGCGTGCAGCTTTGTGAAATTCTGATTAGCTTTCACCATGAAAACAAGATCCTTCGAATAGATCTTCAGGAGACAAACGGCCTATTTACTGATTATTAGAGCGCAATAAATCGTGTTAAATCCTGGCCTTTCTTACGAAAACGCTTTCGTAATTATTCGTTGACATTTGATTTTCTGGTTGATATTCTGAAAATGGAACCGACAAAACAACCAAAATTCGTTTTGTGCGGACTTACAAATTTGGAGGTATTGTTATGAAGAGAGCACGAAAGTTGATTATTGTGCTGCTTGCCATGTTTATGGTCGTTGTAGTTGCAGCTCCAATGGCCTTGGCAGCCGGGGAAGAAATGGTTGTCGCATACGTACAGGTTCCTGAGGACTGGGAAAATCCATGTTTGTGGGCTTGGGATGATGAAGGCAACAACGCTTTTGACGCATGGCCTGGCGGGGAAGCTGAAGCCGACCCCAACAACCAAGGCTGGTATTACTGTTGGCTACCCTCCTGGGTCACCAAAATCATTGTGAATGCGAATGCGGGCGATGTTCAGACAGGCGATTTTGCTGTTGAAGGCAAAGACGCGTGGATCATCGTCACCTCACCTGAAGAAGTCGAAGTCGTCTACGAGGCCCTGACTCAAGGCGAAGCGCCAGCTTATGTTGAGAAGATCACCGTTCATGCCAAAGTGCCTGACGGTTGGAGCGAAGCCAACCTGTGGGCATGGCTGGCTCCCGCCGGCACCAATGCCTTTGCCGCATGGCCAGGAAAGGCCATGACACTGAGCGACAGCGGTTGGTATTCAGCAAAAGTCCCCATCTGGATAAACTCCGTTATTGTCAATGCCGGAGAGGGCAATCCGCAGACAGAAGACTTGTCTGTTGAGCCTAAGGAAATGTGGTTAGTGATTGCTGACGATGGAAGTGCCGAGATAAACTACAGCAACCCGGATCAGGCTGTCAATGATATCACGGTAAGGGTTCAGGCGCCGGCTTCTTGGGCGGATCCCTGCCTCTGGGCATGGAGCCATCCGGATGGAACCAATGCATTTATCTCCTGGCCTGGTGAACCGCTGGTGGCGGAAGGCGATTGGCTGACCTTAAAAGTTCCAGGCTGGATTAACAGGGTCATCGTGAACGGAAACGAAGGCGGTATCCAAACCGGTGACATCGAGGTGGAAGTCGGTAAAGATATTTGGCTTCTTGTAACGGATGCTGAGACATATTCCGCGACCTATGAGGAGCCCGCTGCAGCTGAGCCGCCCGTCACCAAAAATGGTATCGATACGTGGATCATAGTTGCAATAGTCTTGGCTGCCCTGGTGCTTGTCGCAGTCCTTGTAATCGTAGTTCTGAAAAAGAAAAAGCGCTAAATAATAGTTCCCATTTTCTTATAGGCCCATGGGAATGCTGTATGCTACTTAGGTAAAGGAGAACGATCATGCTCCGGAAAATTTTGAGTATTGCTTGGTCTTCCATCATCGTACTGCTGCTGTTATCAGCATGCGGTATGAAAGAAAAGGGTCCCCTGGTTATTACCATTTGGCATGACAAGGAGGACGCTGTTGTAGCCGCTTTGCAAACGGAGTTGGATAAACTTGGTTCTGATTTTGTCGTCCAGCTGGAAAAGAAAAATGGCTTGACAGAAGCCCTTAAGATGGTTGGCAATGACCCTTCCGCTGCCCCTGACATGTACTTGTTTGCCCATGACAAACTCGGTGTCTATGTGGAGATGGGCATATTAACTCCAATAACCGAATTTGTGGATGAGGAAACCCTTGCCGGTTTTCTACCGGTGACGATTGATGCGGCCACATATAAAGATCATGTATATCAGCTTCCCATTTACTTTGAAACCCTTCTGTTCATGTACAATCGCGATTTGATGCCCGACAGTCAAGTGCCGGGCACCACCGAGGAACTGTTCTCCTTTATGCAGCGCAATACATCCGGGGGCAGGTTCGGTTTTGTTGAGCAGCATAGTACCGCCTACTACAGCGCTGGCTGGATCCATGGGTTCGGAGGCGAGATCATTTCTGGCGAGGGAGTTCCAATGCTCAACTCGCCAGAGGTGATAAAGGCCATCACCTACCACCGGAAATTCGCGAAAATGATGCCCGGTGAATCGGAATATGCCACGGTGAACACACTTTTTGGCGAAGGTAAGGCTGCAGCGACAATCGGCGGACCGTGGCTGGTCCCAACTGTTCGGGCCAAGGGCATCGACCTTGGTCTTGCCCCCATGCCTCTCGTGGATGAAACCGGCCTTCCAATTGCTCCCTACTCCGGAGTGCAGGGGCTGCACGTCTTGAAGGTGGCAGCTGACAACGAGGCCAAAAATGCCGCAATAAAGACAATCCTTAATCACCTGGTGAGCACCGATATCGGTGTTTCCATGGCTGAAGCCAGCGGCTGTGCCCCCGCCTTCGCGGCCTGCTACGACCTCGAAAGCGTCAAAGGGGATGAAATGGTCATGATGATGCGACAAACAGCCGAAAAAGCGGTACCCATGCCAAACATCCCTGAAATGGATGTGATGTGGAACATCACTGCCAACCTCCTGGTGGATGTCAACATGCGCGGTTCCGATGTGACGGAGGCTGCGAACCGTGCCCAGGCGGCTGCTGAAGACTTGATTGCGGCCATGAAGTAACGGATTTCACCTGATGAATTCCCGAAAGGATAGGAACCTTGTGAAATTCAAGAAGATGAACAGACGCACGAGCTGGCCCTGGCTGAATCTGTCGGCATCCCTCTTGCTGATCGGCCTGATTGTCCTGTTCCCCATCCTGTATACGGCGTACATCTCGTTTACAAACATGAATGTATACCATTGGTTCGACTATACATTTATTGGCTTTGCCAACTACATGCGGGCTTTATTCGTGTTCAATTCAGGTTTCCTCAAGGCCTTGTTGCTGACAATCTTGTGGACAATACTGAACATGGTCTTCCAGCTGGTGATTGCTTTCATCTTGGCCAGCCTGCTCAATACCCCAGGGCTGAAACTGCGAAAAGTATATAAAACGCTTTTGATGTTCCCTTGGGCCATGCCCGGTTATGTGTCCATTCTCCTGTGGAAGAATGGCATGTTCAATTCCCAGTTCGGCCTACTGAACCAGTGGCTGGAAAGATTGGGAATGGATCCGGTGAGGTGGCTGGCCAACGATGTCATTGCCTTTGTCAGTTGCATGGTGGTCAACCTCTGGCTTGCGCTGCCCTTTATGATCATGATTATGGATGGCGCGCTGCAAAGCGTGGATAAAAGCTATTACGAAAGCGCCATGTTGGATGGAGCCGGATGGTTTACCCGCAGTATAAGGCTTACGATACCCGCCATCCGGCCTATCATTGCCCCCGCGGTCATCATCACGGCCTTCACCACCTTCAAGCAGTTCGATGTAATTTACCTTCTAACCCAGCAGGAGGGTGCAAAAACCGGTGCGAATATCCACACCGTAATTACATACGCCCATGAAAATGCGTTTGTGGCGAACAACTACGGTTATTCATCAGCCATATCCATCATCATTTTTCTGCTGCTCATCGCGTTTACCCTGCTTAGCAATGCCCGCAGAAGGGAGGAGACTTGATGAAGAAGAACTGGAGCTTTCGAAAAACACGCCGTTTCGCGGGTTTATCCCTGCTGAATATATTTTTCATCCTCATCTGTTTTCTCACAATGATCCCTATTCTGTACGCCTTTTCAGTATCCCTGAACGCCCAGAACAGCATACTGGGCTCCGATTTTTCCTTCATCCCACGCGAAGTCACCGCGGGCAACTATAGGGCGGTCATAAACGAGCAACCGGTCTTGTTATGGTTCAAAAACACGGTCGTCCTGGCCGCGGCGTCAGTTGCAATCGTACTTCTGATCGCAGTGCCCGGGGCCTACGCTTTGTCACGATTTCGTTTCAAAGGGCGAATGGCAGTCTTCAAGAGTCTGGTGCTCCTGCACTCCTTTCCAGCAATTCTGTCCATGTTCGCTATCTATAAACTGCTGAGCCCTATGGGTTTAATCAACACAAAGCCCGGGCTCATCATCGTCTATATTGGCACCATGTCCCTCTTTGGTTTGCTGAACCTGAAAGGTTATTTTGACTCGGTACCAGTAGAAATTGAGGATGCGGCCGCTATTGATGGAGCCAATGGCTTGCAGGTTGTAACGCGAATCTTGCTGCCATTGGCGCGGCCGGCAGTCATCGTCACCGGCGTCATGGTCATGGTCTACGTTTGGAACGAGTATATCTATGCCGTTACCTTTATGACAGGCGCTTCGAATTACACATTGGCAGCCGGGCTCTATTCACTGCAGGCCACGGAGATGAGCGGCAGTTGGCCTGTATTCTCCGCAGCGTCTATTGTGGTCTCGCTGCCGATTCTCATCATCTTCTTCCTGACACAGCGGCACATGACTTCGGGGCTGACGGCCGGCGGCGTGAAAGGTTAAAGCCCAGTGTTCCGGAAGATAAACAAAAAGGATTAATCGATGGATAGAAAAGCTGTTTTGCATATTCCAATGTCTGAATACGCCCATTCGGTACGAGAGGGCAGAGTAGTCATCCGCCTTCGAACCGCTCGAGATGATCTTGCATCATGTACCCTCTACTATGGCGACCGGGCCTGCCGGCTGAATCCCGTGGTCTTTACCCCCATCAAAATGCAAGTCGTGGCCAGTGACAGGATGTTTGACTACTATGAGGCTGAATTTGATTCTCCCTATACGCGTCTGTGTTACTATTTTGAGCTTTGTGCCGGGGATGAGCGTGTTTTGTACTATGGTGATCTGTTTTCTGCTGAAACTGTCCCGGAACGGTCGGAATACTACCAGTTTCCCTATATTCATCGAGCTGACATTGCTGCCGCCCCGGACTGGGCAAGCGATGCAGTGATTTACAACATCTTTCCAGACAGTTTTGCCACTTCCAGGCGTTTTATCAGTGAAAAGGCAATTGAGAAGCAATTCTGCGGCAGGCCAGTCCGCGGTAAACTGGGCGGCACCATTCGGGGTATCAAGGAGAACGCCGACTACCTCAGTGAACTTGGTATTAATTGCATCTATATCAACCCCATATTTACCGCAGGTGAATACAGCAAGTACGATCTGCTGGACTATTTCAGTATCGACCCTTGCTTCGGCACTAACCAGGACTTTGCCGACCTGGTAGATGAGTATCACAGACACGGTATCAGGGTCATCATAGACGGAGTATTCAATCATTGTGGTTGGCATTTTTTCGCTTTTGAGGATGCCATTGTGAATGGTGAAAAATCCCGATACTGGGATTGGTTCTACAGGCTCAAATATCCCGTTGTCCGTCCTGACAATATGGAAGACATTCCTGAATACGAATGTTTTGCCTACGAACGTCTTATGCCTAAATTGAACACTGCCAACCCTGAGGTTGTGGATTATTTCTGCCAGGTATGTCAATACTGGCTGCGCGAATACAAGATCGATGGATGGCGGCTGGATGTAGCCAGTGAAGTGGATGATGCTTTTTGGCGTGCATTCAGGAAGGCCGCCCTGGACGTAAATCCAAACGCGCTGCTGATAGGTGAAGTATGGGAGAGCGCCGGCCATTGGCTGGATGGCAGCATGTTCAATTCGTCGATGAACTATGATTTCCGAAAGCATTGCCGGGAATTTTTCGCTCGTGGCAGTATCACCGCTGAAGAATTTGCATCCAGGGTCACCAATATGCTTATGCGGTACCGCAAAAATCTTTTACCCGCTCAGCTGAATCTACTGGACAGCCATGATGTAAGCAGGTTTCTTTCCCTGTGTGACGGTGATGAAGGTCGATTCAAGCTGGCCGTCCTATTCCAAATGTGTTTTATCGGGATCCCCAGCATTTACTATGGGGATGAGCAAGGTATCACCGGCCTCCTTGAAGAAGAGTACCGCAGCCCAATGCGTTGGGATGGAGGTGACCTCCTGGGGTTCTATCAACAAGCAATCTCTCTACGGAAGGAATATGCCCCGCTTCGCAGGGGGATTTACAAAACATTGGATAGCGCCAATCCCAACCTGTTCGTGTTTAGCAGGGAATTGGATGACCAGCGCATCACGGTTGCCATGAATGTTGGAACCAGTCCGGTTGAGTTTAGGCCCGGGATCGGCAATGTACTCTGGCAAAGCGGCCATGTAGATGGAATGTTGGCCGCCTACGGTTTTATTATCACAGAATCTAAAGTAGAAAGACGGTGACCCTCTTGTCGATTACGATCTTTGATGTTGCAAGGGAAGCAGGAACGTCCATCAGTACGGTGTCCAAGGCGCTTAATGATTCATACACGATATCGGAGGAGACCAAAGAACATGTCCGGCAGGTTGCGAAACGTCTGAAATACCAGCCGAATGTGCGCGCGCAGGCCTTAGCCCGCAAAGACGGCCGCCAGGCCTGTTTTATAACTTACCTGCCCAGGGGCATAGGTTTCCAAAATCCGCACATGTTTGAAATCCTGGCAGGCGCTGAAAAAGCATTGGCAGCGAAAAATTATGTCGTCACGATTCAGGGCAGTGACCCTAAAAATGTATGTGCCTTGGTAAAGGACATCGTACAGCGAAAAAGTGCGGACGGCCTTTTGCTCCATGCTTCGGTTGTAACCCGGGAGCTTGCCGCATTGCTTACCAAAGAAGAGGTACCTCATATCGTCATTGGGATGCCTTCCTTCAACAGCCGGCTATGCTGGATTGACAACAATAACCATATAGCAGGAGAAATTGCCGCCCACCACGTTTTGGAGGAAAACCCGCAGAGTATTGTTTTTATCGGCGGCAAGGACAAAGACAAAATATCACAGGCCCGACTGGAAGGAGTGAAATCAGAACTGGAGAACGCACAGCGTCCCATTGAATCTCTGAGGGTATATCAAGGTGAATCCACGGCAGAAAACGGCTATAAGATGGCCGTTAAGATGCTTGAAGAAGGCGTGCCGGATACCGTCATATGCGCAAACAACTATCTTGCTTATGGCTGCCTCTGTGCTCTGCAGCTGAATAATGTTGACATCCCACGCGATGTCTCCATGATAACTTTTGATTCTTATCCGTTCGCGCAGATCACATGGCCAAAACTTACCACGGTCAGTATCGATGTATTCGAAATGGGTCTGCAAGCAGGGAAACTGCTGGTCAACAAGATTAAGAAACCGAACCTGCAGATACAGTCTTTTACAACCCTGCCAAACTTAGTTGTGCGGGAATCCACACACGGTTCAAACAAGCCCGAAGATGGAATGCCAATAAAAGACGATTGACCGCTTCAGGTTCATTTGCGTTTACAACCCGATTGGTATGCGCATTTAACATGAAATGGAGATGGAAACATGACTGGCATGAAACAGAAAACGAGGCTGCTGGGCCTGGCCCTGATACTTAGTATCCTGCTTATCTTACTGGCGGCATGTAAACCTGCCGCCGCACCTGCTGCGAATGCTTCAACTCCAACCGGCCTTGGTCCCCTCACATCTCGCGATGTGGTCTACCAGATCCTGACAGACCGTTTTTACGACGGCGACGTAAATAACAATGTCCCGGCGGGCTTTGATCCTACGCTCTATGACGGGACCGGCAATGATCTCAAGCTCTACCAAGGCGGTGACTGGGCCGGCATTATCGACAAAATACCCTATCTCAAGGGGATGGGAATTACAGCAGTTTGGATTTCCGCCCCTTATGAAAACCGTGATGACGAAATTATCGATTACCAGGCTGGCGGCGGTTGGGATCGCTGGACAAGTTTCCACGGCTACCATGTCCGCAATTATTTTGCGACGAACAAGCATTTTGGAACCATGAACGAGTTTAAGGAACTTCGCGATGCCCTGCATGACAATGGGATAAAGCTGGTCATTGATTTTGTTACCAATCATACAAGCCGTTGGCAGAACCCAACTGCCAGTTTCACCGCTGAAGATGGGAAATTGTATGAGCCCGACAAGCTTCCCAACGGTGACTATGCCTTTGATGCCAATGGCGAGCCATATGACTACAACAACGACGGCAAGATCGAAAATCTTATCGCGGACCCCAATAACGATGTGAACGGATGGTTCCATGGGCTTGGTGACCGCGGCGGTGATTCTTCACGTTTTGGGTTCCGGCACAAAGATTTGGGTTCTCTGGCAGACTTTTCACAGGAGAATGGAGATGTTGTCGAATACCTTGAAAAGGCAGCTTTATTTTGGGCTGAATTGGGAGTTAATGGATTCCGCCATGATGCCACATTACACATGAACCCCGCATTTGTACGTGGACTGAGAGATGCTATTGACTCGCGTACGACGGTAGCACACTTTGGAGAATTTTTTATTGGACGCCCCGACCCTAAATACGATGAATACGTCTCTTTCCCACGGCAAACAGGCGTAAACAACCTGGACTTTGAGTTTTACAGAGCCGCAAACACAGCATTCGGTAATTTCAGCACATCCATGAGTGACTTCGCGGATATGCTCGTCTATACCCAGAGCGATTACGAATATGAAAATCAGACCGTTACCTTCCTGGATAACCATGATGTCACCCGCTTTGGGTATGTGCAGCAGAACTCCAAACCTTACAATGCAGCCTTGGCGGTTTTGCTTACATCACGCGGTATCCCCAACATCTACTATGGTACCGAGCAGTATGTTAATCCGGGCGATGCCAGCGATGTGGCTGGCCGTGTTTTCATGGAGACATTTACCTCCTTTGACACTACAACCACGGCCTATCAGCTGATTGGGGCACTGTCAGAGCTTCGCCAGGTCAACGATGCCCTTGCCTTTGGCCAGACGAATATCCTCTACTCCGATGACAATGTCATGGTATATGAGCGGAAATTCTACAGCGATGTTGTTGTCGTAGCCATAAACCGGCAACCAAATCAAAGTTACAATCTCTCATCGATTCAGTCCAGTTTACCGAATGGAATCTATCATGACGTTTTGGGAGGGCTTCTTTTCGGGGATTCGATCTCGGTTACAGGCGGGACCCTCTGTAATTTCAATCTCATTGGCGGCGAAGTATGCGTCTGGTCTTATGATGCCGATCAGTCTTCAAGCCCTAAGATCGGTGATCTTGTATCTACCGAAGGACGCGCAGGCAATGATGTCTACATCTATGGCGATGGTCTTGGCGGTAATGTCACAGTGAAATTCGGCACTGTCCAAGCCACAGTAATCTATAACGACAACGGAGTGATCGTTGCCTCAGTTCCTGCCGGAGCAGTACCGGGAAAGAACACGATTACAGTGAGCAAGGGTGCAAGTACAAGTAATGGATTTACCTATACAGTGCTCTCGGGTGATCAAAATCAGGTCATTTTCCACGTACAAGCCAATACTGTCTGGGGCGAGAATATTTACATCGTTGGGAGCATTCCGGAACTTGGGAGTTGGGATCCTGACTATAGTACGGAGGCCATGATGTGTCCCGACTACCCTGAGTGGTTTCTGCCCGTAAGCCTCCCGTGCGGAACATCGTTCGAGTTCAAATTCATAAGAAAAGATGCTTCGGGCAATGTTGTCTGGGAAAGCGGCAGCAACCGTACTTTTACCTCGGCAGCAGGCAGCTCGTCCACGGTAGACACGCCGATATATCTCTGGCAGCCATAGCGCAGACATTTTGATCTCAGAAAGGACGCTTGTATTCATTATGAACTTAGTCGGGACATGGTGGCCCGGCAAACAACTGATCACCTGTTCTACTCCACAAAATAGGGTAGGTGCGAAAAGAAGGAGGGAGGTTTTACCCGCAGGGCTTGCGGTGCGACAGTGTGGAGACCTGCCGCAATGTGCATTTGGGAATAGTTCAAATGTATGAGGAGAGCGGTTAGAAACGGCGCTTTCCGGAGCCGGAATATATGGCCAATGTTCAACTGAAAAATATAAAGAAAGTGTACGATAAAAACATTGTCGCAGTTCAGGAGTTTTCTCTGGACATTGCAGACAAGGAATTTATTGTGCTGGTTGGTCCTTCAGGGTGCGGCAAATCGACAACCCTGCGTATGGTAGCGGGCTTGGAGGAAATAACTGAAGGGGACCTTTACATTGATGGCATTCGCATGAACGATGTTGCGCCCAAAAATCGCGATATAGCCATGGTATTCCAGAATTATGCCCTCTACCCTCACATGACTGTGTTCGAAAATATGGCCTTTGCCTTGAGATTACGCAAAATGCCCAAGGATGAGATCAAAAGGAAGGTTGAAGAAGCAGCTGAAATACTTGGAATCACAGATCTGCTTCGCCGAAAACCTAAGGCACTCTCGGGCGGACAAAAGCAGCGCGTGGCGATAGGCCGTGCGATCGTGCGTGCCCCGCAAGTCTTTTTGATGGATGAACCGCTTTCCAATCTTGATGCCAAGCTCAGAAATCAGATGCGCGCAGAGATTATCAAACTGCGCAAACGCATAGACACCACCTTTATCTATGTTACCCATGACCAAACAGAAGCCATGACACTGGGGGACCGTGTCGTCATCATGAAAGACGGCTTTATTCAACAAATCGGCAGCCCGCAAGAGGTTTTTGACCAGCCTCACAATAAGTTTGTGGCTGGTTTCATAGGGACACCGAATATGAACTTCTTCCGGGCACATCTCCTTGTGCGCGATGGCATATATGCTGTTCGCCTTGGAAATATGGAAGTTGTATTGCCGGACGAGAAACAAATACAGCTTAGATCAAAGCAGCAAACGCCCGCAGAGATAGAGCTGGGCGTAAGGCCGGAGCATATCCAGATCGTAAACGAGCAGGCAGGGAATGCGCTCAAAGCAAGATTGGATGTTTCGGAGTTAATGGGCAGCGAAGTTTATCTGCATGTGAATGTGCAGGGGCAGGATGCCGTGATTCGTGTGCAGACAACGGAGCTTGTGACCCGCCATGCGTTTGCGCCAGGGCAAGAGAATTCTGTGTATTTCACATTCCCATCCTCCAGAGTGCATCTATTCGATAAAACAACGGGAGTAAGCCTTTATTCCCCGGGAGAAGCGCAGGATCCTGGCACTGCAGTTCCATAATCGTAGCTTGTGGAAGCCGAGCAGACGAGCACAGGCCAATCAACTTGATCTGATTAGAATTATTCTTTGCTGGGGGGTATCGATTTTTCCAGGATCCTCAAGGAAAACTCTTGTTGCTTCCAGCTTGTACATTTATTTAATGCCAAAATCTTTTAGGATTTCATTAAAGGGAATGGCATCTTCTCCGGTACTTTCGTATTCTGAGAAGCGTTCATCTGCGATTTGATAATCAAGCTCATCTTCGATCTTTCTCATGATTTTTCCTTGATAAAATCGCTCAAAGTCATCCCATGGTGCTTTGCCAATTCTTTGATCATTTCCTTTTCTTCGTTGCTTGTCCGGAATGTAATTGTTGCCATAAAATCACCGTCCTGTGTTTTGAAAAGGCATTGTTACGAAAATGTGTTACTGAAATAGATCGTAATTTATTCCTTTACGATCGTGTTAATATGTAATATAACATTAGCACGAAAGTAGGTTTGGCGGATATGAAATATGATGTGAAGAAAATCCTTGAGAATAATGATGGATGGATCACCTTGAAAGAGGTAGAAGAGCATGGCATCAGTAGGCAGAATTTCTATACCTATGTTGAACAAAATGGGCTTGAGAGAGCGGGACACGGTATTTATACCGATCCTGATGTTTGGCCGGACGCCATGTACCTCATCCATCTTCGTTCATCGCAAATCATTTTTTCGCATGAATCCGCCCTTTTTCTACACGACATGACGGATAGAGAGCCCCTGCGTCATTCCGTGACGGTCAAAACAGGTTACAATCCGCACCGTTTGAAAGAAGATGGAATTAAGGTATACACGGTCAAAAAAGAACTGCATCAGCTTGGGCTTTGTCAGGCGAAAACCCCCTTCGGGCACAGTGTGCGTGTGTACGATAAAGAAAGGACTCTCTGTGATATTGTGCGCAGCAGAAACAATTTGGATAAGCAGGTTTTTCAGGGGGCTTTGAAAGCTTATGGAAAACATCGCGATAAGAATCTGCGGAACTTAATGCTTTACGCCGAAGCATTGAGAATCAGTGCGATTCTCAAACCCTATTTAGTGGTATTGCTTTGATGATAAAAACAGCCAGGCAGCTCAAAGACAAAATCCGAAATCTTGCTAAAGAGAAGTCAGCGGATGCTCAATTTTTGATGCGCAGCTTTATGATGGAGCGCTTCTTGGAACGTGTCGTTCAGTCCGATTACCATGCAAACTTCATCTTGAAAGGAGGAGTACTGATTGCATCACTGGTGGGATTTGATTTTCGAAGCACCATGGATCTCGATGCGACCATTGAGGGGTCCCCCCTTCGCCTGCCTGAGGTAGAGAATATGATTCAGGAGATCATTGCCATACCCCTCGGAGATGGGGTCAGTTTT
Organism: Saccharofermentanales bacterium; assembly: GCA_041655695.1. Lineage (GTDB taxonomy): Bacteria > Bacillota > Clostridia > Saccharofermentanales > DTU023 > UBA4923. Next base: position 18,314 of record JBBAEW010000006.1, on the reverse strand, counting down.
CAAATACACAAGATGGACTATATCATGGAGGATGCGGATTATCCAGGGATACGAGTCGGTTTGCAAGCCTTCTTTGACGGTACGGAAACTCCCCTGAAGGTGGATGTTACATCGGGAGATGTTATTACGCCCGGTGCTGTCTCGTATTCCTACCGACTCATGTTTGAAGATCGGACTATTCAGATTTTGTCATACAATCTGGAGACCATTCTGGCAGAGAAACTGGAAACGATTGTTCGGCGTCATATAACAAATACGCGCATGCGGGATTTTTATGATATCTATACACTGAAAAAGTATTACGGAGAGGAGATTTCCCAGGCAGTTCTCAAGACAGCCTTTAAGGTGACAGCGCACCGGAGAGGCAGCCGGGAACAATTGAAGCTGGTTAAGACTGCTTTGTCTGAAATAGAAGCAAGTGAAGAAATGCAGAAGCTCTGGCGTTCTTACCAATCTTATTATCATTACGCAAGTAATATCGAATGGCACGAAGTGATGGAGGCGATCCGTGCAATAGTCCATATCAATGGCTGGGAAATTTAATGGAAATTGAGAATAAGCCGGAAGCATTAAGAGCAAAAGCTGACAATCAGTACCAGCAGCTCTTCTGCTTTCTCTCATAGTTGGTATCCAGGCTTCACAATTCTCAGAACACGACGACCTCAAATCTCTGACTGGAAATCCAATAAATCTCTGAATGATATTGCGCAATTCCTCTGCATACCTTCAATCTTGGTCATGAAAAGCATCAACCCTTTTTACATGGTCAGTCCCTCCCTTTAACCCATTCGATCAGTTGGATCCTGAGACCATTTGGATCCGAGACGTAGAAGAATTTAACCTGCGGACTGGGCGAAAAGATCTGGCTCATCTCCATGCCCACTTCTTTCATAAGATTTGCCGTCTCTTCCAGGGATTGGACGGCAAAACCCAATGAGATGGCTTGTCCATAATCGATATTTGCCTGGGTTTGATCGCAGATGAGTTCAATCTCTGTTTGGCCTTTTCCAAGAAAAACGATTTCAATACCCGGCCTGGAAGAAAAACGCCTTTTGACAGGCAGTCCGATTACCTGTTGGTAGAATTGCAAAGATTCTTCCAAATTTTTTACCAAGAGTGTCACGTGAGCAAACTCCATGTTTTACCAACCTTTCGTTAGCCTACTCGTTTATTGATGCCATATAAGCCACTTGCGTTGCACTTCGATTGCTCATGCGGAAGATTACTTTTAGTTCGCGTGTTATAAAAACCAAGGTAACGATGAATGAAGCCATGTCAGCGATAGGGGCGGAGTAAAGAATTCCATCCAGTCCCCATTGGCTGGTAAAGAGGAAGAGTAAAGGCAGTAAGAAGAGAATCTGCCGCGATAAAGACATGAGAAGTCCCCGAAATGATTTTCCGATGGCCGTGAAAAAGTTGGAGGTTAACCCCTGCACCGGTATAAGAATGAGCATCATCAGGTAGATTCGCATATAACGGGAGCCAAACTCATAAAAGGCCTCATTGCCTGAACCAAAAATACTTAGAATCTGAGAGGGAAAGAGTTGGAAGCTCAAAAAGACAGGAATGGCATACAGGATGACCCCCGTAAGCGCCTTTTTGTAGGTCTCAATGACCCGACCATAGTTGCCTGCGCCGTAATTAAAACCAATAATGGGCTGGCTTCCTTGCGCTACGCCAATAATAACGACCATGAAGAGCATACTGATTTTTGAAACAGCTCCGACAACGGCTAAAGGCAATTCACTTCCGTATGAGGATAGCCCCCCGTAATAAGTCATCAGGTTGTTGAGAACAATTTGAACAACCGTCATGGCCAGCTGATTGAAACAGGCAGCGGCGCCGATGAAAGCGATCGCTTTTATCAAGGATGCTTTCAGGCGGAAGTAACGTTTTTTGAAAGAAACAACCTTGGCTTTACGTAAGAAATAATAGAGGGCAAGACCGCTGGAAAGCATCTGACCCAGGGTGGTTGCCAAAGCGATTCCTTCTATCCCCATGCCCAGGCCGAAGAGGAAAAGAGGATCCGCGACTATATTGAATAGAGCCCCCGATAGCACGGTAATCATGGCAAAAGTCGGATTACCGTCCGCGCGGATTAAGTGGCTGGCTCCCATGGAGAAGATAAGGAAGGGCATGCCTATTGCGGTAATGAGTGTGTAAGGCTTGGCATAGGGCATGATAGGCCCTGTTGCCCCGAATAAGGTGAGCAGGGGCTCAAGAAAGGATAGACTCACAAAAGCTAGAAGGCTTCCGCTCATGAGGAGCAGGAGGAGGGTGTTGCCGGCAATATTCCGGGAACGCTCTTTATCGCCTCTCCCAAGGGACAGGCTCATGTTGGATGCGCCGCCGATACCGAAGAGGAGAGCCATGGCCATGCAGATGGTTGTGAATGGAAAGGCGACATTTGTCGCGGCCATGCCCAAGTCGCCAACACCCCAACCAAGGAAAATCTGATCGACCATATTGTAAATGGCGCTGACCAGTCCGCTGATGATAGCTGGCAGCGAATACCTGATGATCAGATGGCTTATTTTTTCCGTGGCAAGCGGATTGGCACCTGTCATTGCCTTTGTCTTATTCATAAAAACCTGAACTCCCTGGTGTGCAGGCGTCTGCACAATGGATTGAAGGAAAGACTGCAAGCATGTCTGCTCCTACCCTTACAAAGATATATTTTCATAGGCTTTTTCAAGCAAACGACGGAAAACCGAAATGTCTTCCTCAGTCATTTGGGATGTTAATTGCCCTTCATATTCCGCAAAAATCCGGTTGATCTTATTCACCAGTTCCATCCCCTTTTCTGTGACGGCGATATCCAGTGCACGCCCATCTTCTTTGCTTATGTTCCGCTCAATAAAACTCTTCTTTTCAAGTCCATTGAGCAGATTTGTCACGGAAGGTCCCTTAATGTGCATGGTCTTTTCCAGAAATTTACGGTTTATCCCGCAAGGGAAGTCCGAGCTATGCGCCATAATTCCGAGTAAGCGGCCCTGTGCGCTGGAAATAGAATAATGGGATAATTCTTCCTCAATGCGATAACGCAGGGTGTGAGCGATGTTTCGTATATAGAATCCTAAAGGGTTTTCGTGTGTATGGGATGACAATGGTTTCACCTCCCTCCTCATTTATGTAGGCCTCTACACAAATTAGCATTAGGCTCAAGCTCTGTCAATTATTAAGTGCCCCATGCTAGACTTTGGTCGAGCTGGTTCTGTTGGCTTGAGCTGATAAGGTGCGGCGCTGAGAGCTTGGGTATTTATATGTCAGTGAATAATGATTTTGCTTTTGACTTACATGAGCTTGTTTCCAAAGAAGCGGCTGCTTTCGAGAGATTCATAGAGCTTTATACCAAGATGACGTATGCCTATGTCTACGGCGTTCTGGGCAACAAAGAGGACTCGGAAGATCTGGTTCAGGAGGTTTTTCTCAAGCTCTATAGCCTGGATGAAAGGCAATTCCCAAGTTCCGGTGAAAGGTCCTGGTATTACAAGTTTTGCACCAACCTGGCCAAGGATCATCGAAGAAGGATCACGTTTACAGAGGATCTGGAAACACATATTCCCTTCCTGGCCGCTGAGGATGGTCAAATTCAGGAAATTGAAGCAATGAGCGCCTATTACAGCGCCGTATCCTCTTTATCTGACCTGGACCGGACCATTGTCGGCCTGAAAATTCTTGCGGGCTTGAAGCACCGTGAAATTGCGGATATAGTCGGCAGGCCCGCGGGAACGGTCCGATGGCGCTACATGCGAGCCGTCCACACCCTTCGGGCCATACTGGGCGCCATGGCAGTCGGTGTAACCTCCCTGATCATCCTGCTTGCTAGACCGCCGCGGGCCATGGCTCCGCCCGGGTCCCTGCCTGCCGGGAGCTTCTCCCAGACCCTCCTCTTGAGCCTTATCTTGCTGTCCCTTGGCTTCTCTTTATGGCTTGTACTTCGGTCAAGAAGGAGAAAGCTTTTTAGGAAGGGGCATTAACCAACAAAAGTGCCCCACCATTACGTCTCATAGATAGAAGAAGGGATTCGATCTGTCATTTGGGAGGTTTGTCTGATTACGGGTAAGCAGCAACCAAAATCAAAGGGTTATCGTGTTTTTGTCCTTGTATCGACAGGCGTGGTTTTGCTGGTAGCGCTTCTTCTTTTGGCCATGCTTACAAAAGCGCATTCAATCCAATGGGACTTTGCCGGGGATCCAGGGGTCCAGATTGACTGCCAGTATATGGACCATATGGGTCACCAGCATGCAGGTTTAATCACCGATCGAGCTGTCATCCGGGAGCTCAGTGAAATCTTGAAAGGAATTCGGGAGGAAAAGCCCAAACGAATCAGATGGATTGAGGAAAAATGCGGACCCGTCAGCTCCATGTTTATTGTCAAGCGAGGGGATGGAAGTCTGCACTATTCACTTAAAGGTGAGTATCTGGCTGTAGGGGAGAGAGGCTTTCTGAAGACCTATACAATCTACCAATTGAGTTCAAAGAGCTCGGAAAGACTCCAGGCATTCTTGTGGTCTGCCTGTGAATGAATGGCGGTTTTCCCTCCTCTTGGCGGTTGATCCTTAGCGTTTTCAGAATTCTTCCTGCTCGGTGCGGGCGATGATCTCGTTTTGCAGTTCCAGATCCAGATTGCGGAAGTAGTCGCTGTAGCCAGCCACACGGACAATGAGGTCGCGATATTCTTCCGGGTTCCTCTGGGCGGCCAAGAGAGTCTCTTTGTCGATCACATTGAATTGGATATGGTGGCCGTCCTTGTCGAAATAGGTCCGCACCAGGCTGCCCATCATGCGCAAGCCGTTTTCGCCTTTGACAAGTGATGGCGTGAATTTCTGGTTGAGGAGGGTTCCGCCCGTGCGCAGATGATCCATTCTGGCCGCGGAGTTGATGACAGCGGCAGGCCCCTTATGGTCGGCTCCCTGAACAGGGGAGATCCCTTCCGACAGGGGCTTATAAGCATGGCGTCCGTCCGGGGTCGCGCCGATGACACTGCCGAAATAGACATGGCTGGTGGTAGGGAGCATGTTGATTCTGTACTGGCCGCCTTTGGAGGTCGGCCGGCCATTGACCAGGTCAGCATAGGTCTCGAATATTTGGCTCATGATGCGGTCGGCGTAATCGTCGTCGTTTCCATACTTGGGCGTCTTCAGTAAGAGCTGGGACCGCAGGGCCTCATGCCCCTCAAAATTATCTTCCAGGGCCTGCATGAGCTCTGTCATGGTGAAGTGCTTCTTTTCGAAGACATGGTATTTCAAGGCTGTCATGGCGTCGGTGACCGTGCCGATGCCGACACCCTGAATGTAGTTGGTGTTGTACCTGGCGCCGCCCGCGTTGTAATCCCTGGCTTTGCCAATACAATCCATGGTAATGGACGAGAGGAAGGGGACAGGCATTTCCTGCGCGAAGATAGCATCAATGACATTGGAGCCGGCGATTTTGATGTCCAGGAAATGTTCAATCTGTTGGGTAAAGGCCGTCATCAGCTGCTCAAAGCTTTTGTAATCTTCCGCTTTCCCTGTATGGAGGCCCAGCTGTTTGCCTGAATAGGAGTCAAAGCCGTCATGGAGGGTCAGCATCAATAGCTTGGTCAGATTGAAATAACCTGTCAGGATATAAGCCTCGCGGCCGAAACATCCGGTCTCGACGCAGCCGCTGGCTCCGCCGTAGCGGGCATCAGCCAGAGTCTTACCGGCATTGAGAAGTTCCTGAATAATGGCTTCCGTGTTATAGAAGGCGGGCTGGCCCCAGCCCTGGCGTGAGATTTCACAGGCCCGATGGAGGAAGCGGTCGGGTGTCTTGCGGCTGATCTGGACATTGGAACTTGGCTGCAAAAGGCGCAGTTCCTCCATGGTGTCAAGGATCAGGTAGCTGACCTCATTGACGCCGTCCTGGCCGTCAGGGGTAATACCGCCCGTATTAATATTGGCGAAGTCCGTGTAGGTGCTGCTTTCTTTGAGGGTAATGCCCACCTTGGGCGGAGCAGGCTGGTTGTTGAATTTGATCCAGAGGGCCTGAAGGAGCTCTTTGGCCCCGGCCTCATCCAGTATGCCCTCTTCCACATCCCTGCGATAGAAGGGAATCAGATGCTGATCCAGGCGGCCGGGGCTGAAGGCATCCCAGGGGTTGATCTCCAGGGTAACGCCCAGATGGACGAACCAATACATCTGGATGGCCTGCCAGAAAGTCTGCGGTTTTTCTGCCGGTACGATCCGACAGTTTTCCGAGATTTGCAATAATTCTTTTTTGCGCTGGGGATTGTCTTCCTCTTGGGCAAGCTGGGCCGCATGGTCGCTGTAACGTCTGCCAAGGGCAATGATGGCTTCTGCGGCAATACGCATGCCTTTCAACTGTTCGGCCTTATGCGGAGCCTCCAGGTCATTTAAATAGTCCAGATTCTGCAGTTCCCGGTCAATCCGGGCAATCCGGTCATTGAAGCCCCGGGTATAGAGGTCATCAGACCCAACGGTGTGGCCAGGTCCCCGCTGCTCCATGAACTCAGTGAAGATGCCGGCCGCGTAGGCGTCTTTCCAGGCATCGGTCATTTTTTCGAGAATCCTGGTTCGGGTGGAGCGGCCATGCCAATAAGGGATAATGGTCTTCTCCTGGATGCCAAAATAGTCTTCTTTGACTTTGAAGGAAATTAGCTCCCGCTGATCCATGACCTTCATGTCTTCCAGGCTGTGGCAGCAGAGTTCAGGGAAGGTTGGGGCGGCTTGCGGGGTTTCCCCCTTCTCACCGACGATCAGCTCACCTTGGCCCAGATAGAGAACCTTTCGCTCCATGAGTTCCTTGAGAAAGAGGGCACGCAAGACAGGCGCAGATACCTGTCCCTGGTATTTCCTGTAAACTTCCGTTTCTATCTGGGCTCTTTCCATGGAGATGACGGGCTGGGTCGAAACCGACACTTGACGCAGTTTTTGAATTCTTTCGTTCATGCCCCGTTTTTCCATCTCGTCGGTCCTGTCCCTTTTTTATGAATCAGATTCCATTCAAGTCTCTGCTACCAGAATAGCACCACCAAGGCTTGTCTGTTTGAGGCCTCTGTCCAGAAAGATTTTCAAGGCCTTGTCCATACATTCTCCGGCGGGCTCAGGGAAGACTCTTTTTTGATCATCCAGACCCAGCCGGTCGTATTTGTCACTTCCCAATCGATGATAAGGCAAAAGAGCGATCGTTTCCGGATTCGTATGCTTTGCGACCCAGTCCGCCATGGCGCCCAGTTCTTCCTCATCACTGTTGAATCCCGGTATGACAGGGATCCTCATGTGAAGGATGGTATCCTGCCTGGCCAGCCAGATCAGGTTGTCAAGGATTTGCTTATTGTCAAGCCCGGTGAAAGCTTCATGTTTTACCGGGTCAAGATGTTTGAGGTCGTAAAGAAAGGAATCAGCATATTTCAAGGCTGTCTCCAGATTGCTTTTGGGGACTGCCCCGCAGGTATCAATCGAAAGATTGAGACCTTCCCTTTTGATCTCCCGCATGAGGATTTCCAGCTCCTCCATATCCTGAGCCAGGGGTTCACCCCCGGACAGGGTCACGCCGCCCCGGGAGCGGTCAAAATAAGGTCTGTCCCGAAGAAGGATGTCCATAATGGCTGGGACAGCATAGGGTTTCGCGCTCATCAACAAGGAGTCTGCGGGGCAAACAGCGGCACATAGACCGCAAGCCGTGCAGTTTTGACGGATAATTTCAGGCTCTCTTTCAGGGTCATAGACCAGCGCATGGTCCTGACAAACACTTTGGCAGTTGCCGCATCGGATACAGCGGTCGCGGAAATAAAAGAGGACAGGGCTATAAGCCTGCCCTTCAGGATTATGACACCAGGGGCAGGACAGGGGACAACCGGCAAAAAACAGGGTGGTTCGAAGTCCCGGCCCATTTTCCATGCTCAGGCGCTGTATATCAAATAAAGAATGCACGCAAGCCCTCGGAAGCTAACTGCCTATAAAGAAAGCAGGAATAATCATACGACAAGCCCGCTCTCCAAGCTTCTGGCCGCCTCCAAGCGAATGAAATCGCGGGCTGCCTCCAGGATAAGGCCATGTCCCTTCTCCGTAGGATGCATGCCGTCAGGCCCGATCAGGCTTTGAAAGGCCAGATTCCCCAGGAAAGGACTTCTTATATCCAGCAGGGGAGTGTCCGTTTCACGGGCCAGGGTTTCTACCTTAATGGAGTACATCTCATGCCAGCGGTAAATGGCTTGCTTGTCTCCCAGCCAACCAAGAATCTTATCTTTGGCCCGGTCCGGGGCAATCCATGTATCAAAAAATTTCTCGGCGTCAATGGGCGGAAGGTTGGCCAAAATGAGCTTGATTCCCGCTTCCTTGATCCGCTTGATGACTTGAAGAAAATTCTGGTAAAAGACGTCCAGGGGAGTGGAAGGCTCGTGTGCCAGCGAAGGGTTCTGGCCTATCTCCGGCCAGTTGAAATTGCAATCATTGCCGCCAAAACCGGCAAGAATGACCTGGCAGTCGGGGTCACCCTCCAACTGTCTTTCGATCAGCTTGCGGCCCTTGCAGATGGTAGAACCGAACTTACCGCAATTGACGAAGCTCAGCTGCAGATCCTGATCCTGGAAGTCCTCCAGGGGATCCATGCGCCGATAGCGGCCCGTCGAGGGATCCTGGATTACCCGTCCAATGATTGAGTCTCCGAACAATTTAACTGTTAACCGTCTCATACTTTTCTCCTGACTCAAGATTGCCGGCCAAGGCTATCTGCCTGGGGCAAACAAATGTTGAGCGATGAGTGCCATCCTGCCATTTACTGCCCTTGCTTGCGGATAAAACGAACAAGGTGAAGAACTGGAGAAGCTTCTCTTGCATACTACACCGGAAGAGCCAGCCTTTGGGCGAACTCAGTCCGGGAGATCGTAGCGAACTTGTGGCAATCCTGTTGAGAACCTGTGGAAAAGCAGCCGCAGGCTCGATACAGAGTATTTCGAGGCTTTTTTGCCATTTTTTATCACAGTAATGTTGATGTCTGGACGCCTTGATGACATGTTTGCGAAAAACTGCCGGGAAGGCTCTTGGAAGTTCGGCAGCGTAAGGTCTGGTGCTGGCCTGCACAGGCTCCTGTGTGCTTGGAATAGGGGACAAGACTAATAATGAAGCAGGAACTGGATCTTTTCGTTAGTATAATGATTGGAGTCGAGCCCAGAGTCTACTGGAACAAGGAATAGTTAAAGAAAGAGAAGGACAGGAAACAATGGCTAAACAACCGAAACCACCGATAATAGAGGACAGATTTGTTGTCAAGGGACAACAGGAACATACCGTGTACCAAAACATGTATGTCTTAATAGATCGGGTTACTGGCGTTAATTATCTGTGGATTGTGGGGACATCGGGTAACGGCCTTACGCCCCTTTATAACCCTGACGGCACGCCCATGGTGGGCTGACGGGAACGACAGGGCAGGGGTGAAAAGAATCCCGCCCATCTGATTGTTTCTTAAAGACAGCAGTTCAAGTCAGGACAGGGGGTTGGTTCCAGGGACCAACCCCCTGTTTACGTCCAAGTCATAAACATATGGAACCATCTGGATCTCAACCATCTTTCCTTTGGGGTGCGTAGTTTGATGAAATCTTGTACCTGAGTAAATAGAGGTCTTTTATAGACTGTCAAGGTTTTGTGCCCGGAGGAGGATTGGTGAAATGAAAAAAAGAATTTTGGGTCTGCTCTTGTGCCTGGTCATGGCATTGACCTTGGTTCCGGCTTTGGCCATGGCGGCGGGTTACACGGCCACTGTTTCCTTCGATCTGAACGGCCACGGGATCGGGGAGGCACCCCCGAACCAGATCATTCCCAATGGTGGGCGGGCAACAATTCCGGAAGAACCCGTTCCTCTGGTGGAAGATAAAGTCAATTTTGCTTACTGGACGGAAATGCGGAATTATGCGCTGACACGGTGGGACTTCAACGAACCAATCTATAGCGATATGACCCTATACGCTTATTGGTTTCCCTGGGCAACATTCGCACTGCAATTATCCCTCAATGGTGAGCCTTACAGCGGCGCGACGGTTCAGGTCAAAAATCTGGCTGACCAAGTGACCCAAACCATTACCGAAGGTGAACCGGGTAATTATCCCATTCAGCTTCCTGAGGGCCGATACACCTTTTATGTAAACGGTGAGTCCAAGACAACTCAGGATATTGGCAAGACACACACGCATACGACTTATTTTTACTACTACTGCACCATGGATTTTGATGCCAACGGGCAGATTTTTACAAGCGCCAGCGCACCGGCCAGGCAAATCGTGGAAAAAGAAAAAACCCCCCGCATTCCTTCCGCTCCGGCGGCCACTGATGCCGGCAAAGGCTTTATCGGTTGGACCAAAGGGCCGGGAACAGGCTCGGGAGTTTACGACTTCGAAGCACCCCAGCTCTTGCCAAAGACCGCCTACGCTCAGTGGACGACGCTCGGTCCGGGACAATACCCTGTGGCCATTTACGGCGCAGAACGGGAGGGTGGGCTCACGGCCAGCGGGTCTTCCGATTACCAGGTGACCTTGAAGCCGCCTGCTGCCTTCGAGTATCCATGCAGCATAAGTGGGATTATGGTCGGCGGACAGGAGATCAGTAGCGGTCAATACTTCATTAACTCAAATACAGGCCAGCTTACCATCAACAAGGAAGCCATTACGGGGCCTGTGGAAATTTTCGCCAGCATGCCGCTAAGGCCCTATGTCATGACCTATGATGCCAATGGCGGCACAGGCACCATGAATCCGGGCTATTATCAACCCAGAGGTTTAAGCACCATTTATTTCGTGAGCTCCTGTTTCTTTACGGGTCCCCCGGACCGGCCTTACTTCAAAGGATGGTCCCACAGTGCAGATGGTTCCAGCACTCTCTTTCCGGAAGGATACTGGTATTTCTACCCCAAGAGTGATCTGACCTTTTACGCCATCTGGTGGTCGGGCGTCAACAGTGTCACCCTGTCCGTGCGGGCCGACAGTGCCGTGAGAGGGGAGACCAGCCATAATGCCGCTTCGGCGCAGGTCAAGGGTGCGTCCGACGTTTCACAGGAGGTCACTTGGCAAGTGGTGGGGGCCTCAAGCCAGGACACCATGGTTTCCCCTGAGGGCCATGTCAGTGTGGGGCTTGATGAAACAGCGGATGAAGTCACCATAAGGGCGACCTCGGTCGCCGATCCGGCCCATTACGACGAGTTGACGGTCCCCGTAAAATCCCGTGTCTTCGTTGAAAACGGTTCATCCGGCAGCAAGAACCTATACGCCAATGGTGAAAGGGTTACGATTACGGCCAACGAAGCTCCCCAGGACATGGTCTTTGACAAGTGGCTGATTATTGAGGGCCATGCGGTTCTTGATCATGTCTTTTCGGCTTCGACAGCCTTCACCATGGCAAGAGAAAATGTCCGTGTCGAAGCCACTTATAAGTCGGCTTTGCCGGGCATTGAGGGGCCCTTGTCCATGACGCTGACAGAAGGCTATACCGATGCCGTCTGGACGGCAATCTATCAGCTGAGCGGGACACCCTTGCCCCAGGTCACCCTGGATCATGACCTTGGCGGCCTGCTCACCTGGGATCAGGAGGCAGTGAAACTGACCCTGGCTCCCGGTTTGAGCCAGGGCAACTACCAGGTTACCCTGACCGCCTCAAACGGCCTGAGCCCGGACGCCGTGCTGACCTTCAGCCTGACGGTGAACGGGCCTCCCTCCATCAGCGGCGACGCGACCATGGTGTTGATAGAAGGCTATCCGGAGACAAGAAGCAAGACCTATGATTTTGCGGGCGTCCCGGCGCCGGAGATCAGCTTCAGCGCCAGTCATCCGAATATAAGCTGGGATAGCCAAACCAATGAAATCGTCATCGCGCCCGGTTTGGAGCAGGGGATTTATGCTGCCGCACTGACCGCTGTCAACGGCTTTGCTCCGGATGCGGATCTGATCATCCAGCTGACGGTCAAGGGGCCGCCCACCATAAGCGGCGATACGGACTTGACCCTGCTTCAAGGCTATCTGGAGGCGAGGACGGATGTCTATACCTTTACAGGGCTGCCGGAGCCTGAGATTGGCTTCAGCGCCAGCGACCCGAGAATTACCTGGGACACTCAAACCAATGAGATCGTCATCGCTCCCGGTTTGGGTCAGGGCAACTATACAGCGACCTTCACAGCTGCCAACGGCTACAACCCCGACGCGGAGCTGACCTTCCATCTGACCGTCACGGGCCCGCCATCCATCAGCGGCGACAAGGACCTGACCCTGGTCCAGGGTTATGAGGCCGCAAGCACAAATGCTTATAAAATTGCGGGGCTGCCAGCCCCGGCCGTAAGATTCATTGCCAGCGACCCGGCTATCACCTGGGACCGCCAGGCCAGAAGAATCGATATTGCTCCCGGCCTGATTCCGGGGGACTACACAGCCACCCTGACGGTCTCCAACGGCCTGAATCCGTCAGCGATCCTGGTCTTCAAACTCACCGTGACAGAAGCGCCTGCCAATCAGGATCCGGATGATCCGGAGGACCCGCAAGAACCAACAGCCCCGGGAGATCCAGGTATCCCTGGGGAGCCTGATGTTCCCGGCGATTTCGATAAGACAGATACCGATCCTCAGCCGTCAGGGACCCCGGAGGGAACCGCCTTGGCACCCTTGTCAGGTCTGGTCAAGGCACTGATTATCGGGGGGATTGCTGTCCTGGTCTCCGCTTTGGGTTACGGAGCCATCCGGTTCTACGGCAGGAAGAAGAAGGGCTAGAACACGATCAGCCACGGGCTTTGAGAAACGGGCAGCGGATGCTGCCCGTTTTTCAAGGGCATGCTTAAACTGCTTCTTTCTCTTGGCTTTTTTCCCGGGATTTGGGATCATGAAAGGGCCGGATCAGTCATAGGGAGGCAGCCATGAGACTCTTCGCACTTCAACTGGATAATGATATCAAGAGCATCGATCAGCGCAAGTCTTATATGGAATCCCTCTTTGCCAGGCTTGAGGCACCTGACTTGATTATTTTGCCGGAGCTTGCCATGTCCAGTTACATGGGGAGTACGGAAATCTGGCAGTACGCTGACCCCGACAGTCTCGATGCATCCTCCTGGGCCATGGAGATGGCCGGGAAATACGATACAGCAATTGCCCTTGGCTATTTGGAAAAAAGGGGTAGAGATTTTTACAATTCTTATATGGTCGCCGACAAGACCGGAGTTCACGGTATTGTCAGGAAAAGCGAGGGTGAATCCTATCTTTATAAACGCGGGGACTTCGGGCACTTGATTGCCACCCCCTGGGGCAATCTTGCGGTTGGAATTTGCTATGACGCAAGAAGAAAACACCTTTACCAGGCCATCAAAAACCAGGAGCTGACGCTCATACTCTTCCCTCACGGTTCGCCGGCCGACCCGAAAAAGAGGGAATATGAGATTAAAACCAATGACCATTTTTGTCAGGCCTACCAGCAAGCTTTTGATGTGCCCGTTGTCTATGTCAACAGTGTGGGTGAAATGGGTTATATGCTGGGCAGAACGGGAAAAATGATGATGAAAGCCGGTTTCAGTCTCAACGGCCTTTCCAGGATATACAGCAGCAGGGGGACTGAAATTCCGACCGGCATTCCGGAAGCCCTGGGCCTTGAGATCAACCTGGAAGCAAGACGCCTGCAAGCACCCATCTCTTTTCATGGTAATAACATCAGGCGGGGCAATTTCCTCTTCAGGCAGTTCATTCTGAAGCCGGACACCAAAGCCGGATGCCGTTTTTACGAGAAGGAGAAGGGGCGGGGCTGACAAGCTCGAGTCAATCCGGTTTTCCGCAAGCCCGCTGGATGTCTTTGCCTTGCATTTGTTGAATTGAAGGTAGAATAGAAGGTGGAGGTGGAATCCTTATGCCGGATACACAAGTCGTACTTCTGATCGTCCTTTCGGTCTTCATGTTTCTTATTCTTCTTTTGCTTTTGTTGGATCGCAGGTCGTCCAAGAAGGAGATTATCCAGCAGTCCGACTGGTTCAATCGCTTTGGAGAGGGTATCAATCAGACGCTGGACAAGCGGATCAGCGATCTACAGATGAGCAACGAGCAAAGGCTGACGGAGATGCGTACCCTGGTCGATACCAAGCTGCACGAAGTGCTGGGCAGGCGGCTGACCGAATCCTTCCAGATGGTTTATGTCCAGCTTGAAGGGGTCCAGAGGGGTTTGGGCGAAATGAAGCAGCTGGCCGACGAGAGCAAGAATCTTCGCGATACCCTCATGAACGTCAAGGCCAGGGGAGAGTACGGAGAGATCCGTTTGGAAGCCTTGCTGGCGGATATTATGGCTCCTTCCCAGTATCTGGTCAACGCGGCCATTGGTAACCGGCAGGTGGAATTTGCCGTCAAGCTGCCCGGCGGGGATGAGGGGCCGGTTCTTCTGCCTATTGATTCCAAGTTCCCCAAGGAGGATTTTCAGCGGATTCTGGATGCCACGGAGAAGAAGGAGCTGGAAGAAGCCCGCAAGGCCTTTGCCAGTTCAATCAGGAGGCAGGCCAGGGACATCAGCGAAAAATACATCAAACCGCCTCTGACAACCGATTTTGCCCTCCTCTTCCTTCCAACCGAAGGCCTTTACGCTGAGGTGATCCGGGACGCCGATCTCTTTGAAGAACTGCAGTTCCGCTACAAGATCACGGTTGTCGGGGCCACCACCCTGGCGGCCTACCTGGGTTCCCTGCAGATGGGCTTCAAGACCCTGGCCATTGAGAAACGGTCGCGGGAGGTCTGGGATACCCTGCGGGCTCTGCAGGCCGAGTTTGATCAATTCGGCGAGATTCTGGAAAGCGCAAGAAAGAAAATCCAGGAGGCAGACGCTACTCTGGACAAGCTGGTCGGCACCCGGACACGGGCCATCAACCGCCAGCTCCGGAGTCTGGAGAGCATGGAGCAGCCTTGCCCCCCTTCTTCAGTTCAGAATGATGACATCCATCTGGATGCCTGGTAGGGGGCAGGTGTCATTTTTCTTGTTCAAAAGATGTAACGCCAGCCTTACTTTCATTTAGTTTCACGGGAACGCCACCTTTTTGGGGTATTCTTTAGCGTGTTTGAAGTAAAAGAAGCAAGAGGAAGAGCCTATGCCGGATGATCAAGTAAAAGTTAACCGCAAGAAGCGGAAAAAATGGCCCTGGATTACGGCGGGACTTCTGGCCCTTCTTATCCTGGTTCTTACCATTCTTCCGGGCAGGCGCACGTCGTCCGGCAGCACCGTCCGCCAGGCCGTTCTGGAAAAGGGGAATCTGACTGTCACCGTGGTGGGAACAGGTCACCTGGACTACGCCAAGGGAGCAGAAGTCGAGATTTTGTCAGGGCTGGTCGTTGACGAGATTTTTGTAGAAGCCGGTGACCGGGTCGCCCAGGGCGACCGCTTGATGACCTTCGATCCTCTGTCTGTCCAGGAGGCAATCCAGTCGGTCTTGAGTCAGATCGAGTCCACCGATGCGGCCATTCAGGCTGCCTCCCTGTCACCGGACACACGGACCGTCCGTTCCCGCAATGCAGGCCGGGTCAAGGCCATCCTGATTTCCAAAGAGGACAAGGTATCCGAGGTCTACAGGGCAGAAGGGGCCCTCATCTGGCTTTCCCTGGACGGCCGTATGGCCCTGTCTCTGGAGAGCCCCTTTGAGTTGAAAGAAGATGAGAAAGTCGATGTCTTCCTGGCCAATGGAAACCGCCGGGACGGAACCGTCCAGGGAATCAAAGAGGGGAAAACGGTCATTACCTTGACGGACAACGGCCCGGAAATGGGGGAAGAGGTGACAGTCAAGGCCAAGGACGGCCGTGAGATCGGAACCGCCCTCTTGTCTATCCATCATCCTCTGGCCATTGTCGCCACCGAGGGCCAGGTCCGTTCCATCCACGTGACCAAAAATGAGAAGATCGCAGTCGGCAAGGCGCTCTTTACTCTGGAAGATCTGCCTCAAGGCTGGGCCTACCAGCAGGCTCTGGCTGACCGGCAGACTTTGACGGAACGCCTGGACGCCCTGCTCGAGCTTGAGAAGAGCCCTGTCCTGCTGGCAGCCGAAGATGCCTACATCCTTCAGGTCAATCTTCAGGAGGGGCAGTTGACGGGCGGGGACAGCCTGGTCCAAGGCGTGTCCGGCAGTACCCTGGCAACAGCGCAGTTAACTGCGGCGCCGCCTGATGTCTTCGTCCTCTCCATCCTGGTCGATGAGCTGGATATCCTGACGGTCAAAGAGGGCCAGAGCGCCCGGATCGTATTTGACGCCATAGGCCAGCGCACCTTTGAAGGGGTCATCGAAGAAGTAGGCGGCCAGGGATTGGAATCCGGCGGGGTTGCCAAATACCCGGTCAAAATCCGGATTCCGGCCCATGAGTTGATGCGGATTGGCATGAGTGTGACGGCCACCATCATGGTCGACGAGAAAGTGGATATCCTGCTCCTGCCTGTTATCGCCCTGACAGAAAGCGGGGGCCAGGCCTTTGTCTACACGGGACGGGATGATAAAAGTGATTCCCTGACCGGCCAGATCCAGGTGGAAACGGGTCTTTCCGACGGCGACAGAGTTGAGATTGTCGAGGGGCTTTCGGAAGGGACCACTGTTTACTACCGGGTGACCGCCAGTGACAGCCTTTTCCCCTTCACCGCTCCCGGCCACAGGCCGGGGAGGAATAACACAGAGACGCCTTCTGCAACGGACGGTCAGCCATGATTGAGTTGAGCCAAATCTCGAAAATATACCAGGTGGGCGGACAGGAAGTCCGCGCCCTCGACGAGGCCTCACTTTCCATCAGCCAGGGGGAATTCGTCAGTATTGTCGGGCCCTCCGGCAGCGGCAAGACCACCATGATGAATATCATCGGCTGTCTGGACGTAGCCGACAGCGGCCAGTATATTCTGGACGGGCTTTCCATTGACCAGTACTCTGACCGCCAGCTGGCCCGCATCCGCAATAACAAGATCGGCTTTGTCTTCCAGGGCTTTAACCTGCTCTCCCGCCTGACGGCGGAGGCCAATGTCGAATTGCCGCTCATCTACCAAAGGATGAGTATGGGTGAGCGCAAGGAAAGAGTGGCGGAAGCCCTCCACCGGGTGGAGCTCTACGACCGGCGCAAGCACAAGCCCCTGGAGCTGTCGGGAGGTCAGCAGCAGCGGGTGGCCATCGCCCGGGCCCTGGTGACCAACCCCTCACTCCTTTTAGCCGATGAACCGACCGGGAATCTGGATTCCAGGACGGGCGCGGAGATTATTGAACTCTTCCGCCAGCTCCACCGGTCCGGAAATACCATCCTGCTTATTACCCACAACCCTGATGTTGCCAAAATAGCTGACCGCATGGTCCATATCTTTGATGGCAAGGTCTATGAAGAGGAACCCGCATGATCTTCCAATCAATCCGCATGGCCTTCGAATCCATTACGGCCAACAAGGTCCGCTCCTTTTTAACCATGCTGGGCATTATTATCGGCGTCATCGCCCTGGTGGTTCTGGTCTCACTTGTCAGCAGCGCCTCCGACTCGGTTACCGAGCAGGTCTCTACCCTGGGCATTGACCTTCTGACCACCATGGTCATGGATGACAAGGGGCATCCTTTGAAGCTGTCGGATCTGGACCAACTGGAGGCTAATCCGGCCATCGGCAGGGTAGCTCCCCTGATACAGACCATGGCGGCGGCCAAATACGGCTATACCGAAGATACGGCTACCCTCTACGGGACCCTGCCGGCCTACGGCGAGATTCACCGTTGGCAGCTTAAGCACGGCCGTTTCATTCGAACCAGTGATGTTGAGAACAGCGCCTACGTAGCGGTTTTGAGCCTGGAGGCCTCCCAGCAGTTTTTCGGACAGAACAACCCTGTCGGGGAGACCATCCTGCTTAATGGCCGCGGCTTTACGGTGATCGGTGTTCTGGAGGAGGATACCTCCCTCATGAGCGTTATGACCACTTCGGCCAAGATTTACGCTCCCTACACGGTCCTGACCCGTATGACGGAAATGCGGGGCGGGATCTCCAACTTCGTTGCGACGCCCTCCAACCCCAAGAGCATGGACGAAGCCGAAGAAGCCCTGAATGCCTTCCTGCTCCGCCGTCTCAAGGACGATCCGGACGCCTTCTTCGTCTTCAACCAGTCCAGCCTCATGGATGTGGTCGGCACCGTTACCGACATGCTGTCCTATCTTTTGGGCGGTATCGCCGCCATCTCACTTCTGGTGGGGGGGATCGGGATCATGAATATCATGCTGGTTTCAGTTACGGAACGCACTAAGGAAATCGGAATCCGCAAGGCCATCGGAGCGGCCAAGGGCAGTATTCTCTTCCAGTTCCTCATTGAAGCCCTGGTGGTCAGCCTCATGGGCTGTG
>JBBAEW010000005.1:0-58698 GCA_041655695.1 Saccharofermentanales bacterium | reverse complement strand
GTAATATTCAGATGAGCCATGTTTTGTCCTCCAGTACTGTTGATTTCTCAAAACCTATTGTACCGAAAGGGCGAGATGTGGCTCATCTCACGATTTTCGAATTTACACCAACTATACGGACTCTATCCTTACACTCGACATCTGCCTTGTAAATGTCTTATTAAAAAAATATTACTATGGAGCACTCTGAGACACTCTATGAGTTGCAAATCAGTATCTTTTGCCAGGGGGATTAAAATGTCAACGATAGCAAGACATGATGTAAATGAAGAGTGGGCGCATTCCGGAATAATTGAAGCTGGAGATTTTGCATTTGTAGGATATTGTGTTGGGAACACAGGACAAGATAAGAGGCGCAGATTAATGGTGCTTTTGACAGCCTATGTTCCAGACTTGAATCAATTGGTTTGTCTTTAGAATCAGTAGTAAAAATTGATGCATTGTTTCGCGATATATGGGATATTCCAATCTTGGAAAAGGTGATCATCCAAAGGTTCGACGGAAGGTATCCTGTACGAAAATCAATTCAAACAGAGTTTGCACATCGTGGCGAGCCAGATGGGCTAAAATGTCAAATTGACGCCATTGCATACAAGGGGGACAAAGAATAAGAATAGTGTGTATTCTCATTGAATCTGGCTGCTTATGATAATACAGATCTTCTGATTGATATGCTCTCACTTGCCAGAGTCATTCTTAGACATGTTCCCTCCTTGGCATTATCATAAAAAAGAAACGAAATTCCAGAAATCTATTTGACGGCTAGACTGACCTCAAAACACACGTGCAAACGGTGTGATCACTTTTTCGCTAATCAATGTATTCTTTTCTTGCGAAAGAAAATGATGTGAATCTCTTCCTGACAATTGCTGAATGCAACTGCTGGTTGCCCAATAGTTGGTAGTATAAAAATAAGAGATGCCTATTATTGAACTGAAAGGAGGTGATTGTGATGTCTTTGGGCAGGCGAATTAAGGAACAGAGAAAACTAGCTGGCATGTCACAGGAAAAATTAGCTGAACTGGCCGGAGTCAGTCGGCAAGCCGTAACAAAATGGGAGGCTGACCTATCTTCCCCCAGCACAGCGAACCTCTTTGCTATAGCAGAAATACTTGGAACAACCGTCGATGTATTAATGGACAACGAATCGAATGAATCCACTCGATCTTCTGCAGAAGAGACCTATTTTTTGTACAAGATTGAAGAAGAGAAGAAAGCCATGGAATTGCGCAGAAAGAGAAAAAGGAACTTCCAGTTCGGCCTCATCGCCGTAATTTACCATATTGTCCTTTCTGTCTTTTACTCGCTTCTAACTGGAGGCTTGGGGAAAGAGAGCACACCAACAAATTGGTTGATTCACTTTTATCCTCTGCTAATTGTTGCCGCGTTCTCAGTTACTTCAGCTTTTTTTGGCAAACATCACCTCTCTTTCGTGACAGCTTCAGCGAATTTTGCGGGTGTCTTCCTCGGGATTCTGTTGGGACACGTTTATACAGGTCCCACAGGCAGCATGAGCTATTACGGATGGGCTGTTTGGGGTGGGGTCGTCCTTGTCTCTATGGTAGCGGGCTCTATTTGGGAAAGATCGGTTTCGCAAAAGGACAAACCAGGTCGCAAGAAGATGTGGCTCGTGTCTGGAATTGCATTGACAGCAACTGTTTTGATGGTTGTCCTGATTATTACTTCAGTTCCCAAATATGCCCAGCCGGCCTATGAGGTAGCCTCCTATGAAGGTCTGCTGTTGGAATTCTCCAATGAAACGAAATATCTACTGCCTCCAGCAGAGCATTTACCCAGTGAAACGATCTCTTGTGTTGTCAATCTGAAATCAAGATTTTCAAACAAGAAAAGTGGTTACTATGTATCCCTGGAACCAAAGGTCGGGATTTTCAAGAGTTTCTCAGTCACAGGTCACTTGCTCTCTGCTCATCCAGATGACATCCCCGGTATTCAACCACACCTTGAATACAAAGGGACCACAATCCAAACCTCGGAGTATGAAGTGAAGTTTCTATTCGACCAATGCCAGTACCTAATCCAGTTTGAACCCTTGTCCGATCAATGCGCTCTGGAGGCCTTGTCTCTTGCCAAAGCAATGATTGATTTGGGATAACTCCCAATGGACACACTGAGCACACTCCTTCATGAAGGCCTAAGCCATCAATCATGCATGGCCCGCCAGAATTATGGAGGCCAGCCGGATTCCGGTGCATTCACCTGTTTATATTGACCTATACGAGCATAAGCTCTACGTATTGTCGGAAGGTAGCTACCTTTACCGAATGCGAGTCTGTACCGAGGAACATGACCCCCTGGATCCGTAATCGATCGCCCATAAGGCTCAATCGACTCTTGCCGTGAACCCGGCCATATGACAGAAGACAGGCCGCTCTTCTTGATTCCCATTTTATAAGGAAATGTTTGTTTCCCGGCTAAAGACGCAAAGGTCCATCTATACGGCAACCGATGGCAGAGGTGAATCCGGCCTGGATACCTTTGACTGCTCAATCTATAGCTGGAATTTATCCTATTTTGTGTCTATACTACAAGAAGTAATCAATCCGACTTTATCGATTGCTTTTATTACACACATTGGGGCTCGGAGTCGGCGGGGGTCCTGATCAGCTTTTTGGCTGCACAATTCCATACTGTGATTTATGAGCGAATCTGGAGGATCGAGGTATGAATAAGAAGGTTATGGCTGCCTTGCTGTGCCTTTGTATGCTGGTTGTCATGATTCCGACTATGCTAATCGTGGCAACTTCCGGACAAGCACCTGTACCTGCTGCGGCGACGCCCCAGGATGACGTAACCGTGTTCTTTAAACCCGGCTATGGGTACCCGGATCTTATCCGGACGATCCCGGTCGGAAGTACGGTTGCAAGGCCTGCAGACCCCGAAGCACCTGAAGGGGAGAATGTCGTTTTCAGTCACTGGGCCTTTTTAGACTACAATGGCTCCTATACTATTTGGAAATTCTCCGATCCTGTCAACAGTGATCTGATCCTTGTTGCCCGCTGGCTCAGTTGGCCTATCTATAATCTGGAAGCCACTGTCGATTGGGCACCTTTCGCTGATGCTGTCCTCACCGCAAGATCCAGGAGCAATTCGACTGAATCCTATGAATTCACCAACAAAGGTGATGGTCAATACTCGATCCAACTGCCGGCGGGACTTTATGATCTGGAAGTCCATGGTCAGCGTTTTAGGACGATATCCGCGGCAAATGGCACCACCTCCCATGCTTCGGTCAATTTCAGCAAAATAACTTTTGATGCCAACGGACAGGACCTGGTGGAAGGTACCCTGCCCTCCCCACAGTACAGAACCTCGGTGATGCCTGCCACCATGCCGCCTGCCCCTGAAGCTCTGGACCCAGCCTACGTCTTCACCCGATGGACAACAGGCTCCGAGGCCACGGCGCCCACCTTTAATTTCAATCTACCACCGACCTCGTCGCAGACCCTATATGCCCAATGGACGGAGATCGGTGAAAATCAATATCCGGTCCTTGTCAATGGGGCCGACTGGGAAGGCAGTCCCGTGGCAACGCACGGCCTGGCTTACACGGGGAAACTTCTGCCCCAAACCCACTTTGCTTTGCCATCGGACACCGCCCGGGTCATGGTCGGTGAAGCTTCGCTGCGTTATCTTACCGATTACACTTATAACAGCAACACCGGTGACTTGGAGATTTTCGGAGAAAATGTCACGGGGCCCATTGTTATCACCGTCGGGATGAAGCCTGTGTACACCGTTCACTTTGATGCCAATGGCGGCACAGGCACAATGGAAACAGTCGTAACACCGACGGCCAATGGCTATCCTTTGCCGGAACCCGAATTCACCGCGCCGGATGATAAACCCTACTTTGGCGGTTGGCGTTTGAACAATCCGCTTACAGGTTCCCTTTACTACGTTGGTAATAAAGTCTTCGCACTCCAAACCGAACAGACCTTCTATGCCACCTGGAATATCGGCATCGACTGGGTGCATGTGCATTTCACGGATAACAACAAAATCGATGGCGGCACCACCCGCAACAACTTTGTCAGTGCTGAAGTGAGTCAGCGGGAAAGTCTTCCCCCTGATGCCGGGAAGGTGTCCTGGTCAATCAGCGAAAACACCAGCCCGGATACATTCATCAGCCAGCAAGGTGATTTGACCGTGGGCTGGGATGAAAAATCCAGGAATATCAAAATTCGGGCAACCTCTGATTACGACCCAACGGTTTGGGGTGAGGCGACCGCCGATGTCAACAATACCTATAAACTGACCGTCAACAGTGGAACGGGCAGCGGCCAATACTTCTTTTTCAGAGACTTGTTCTATATCGATCCGGATCCTGCGCCCGCCGGACAGATTTTTGACAAATGGGTCCTTGAAAGTGGCGGCGTCACTTTGGCTGCTGTTCCAAGTGTTCCCAACCGCTATAGTGCCCGCATAAATCGCCAGGATGTCGTGGTCACGGCAACCTATGCCAATCTTTACCGAGTCGTCTTTGACACGGCGGGCGGCACACCGATACCCGACTTTCAGATCATTAGACAGGACGGGAAGGTCGCCTTGCCGGCCGCGGATCCTGAAAAATTCGGCTTCACTTTTGATGGCTGGTACAGGGAAGCTGAAGGGACCAACCCCTGGGACTTCGACAATGACCTGGTCACCGGAGACCTGACTCTCTACGCCAAGTGGACACCAGAGGCGCTTGACGGGTTTGTCTCTTTAACTGGATCCGCCGTCTTTGGTGAGGCCCTGACCGTAGACACCAGCGCCATCACCAACAATACAGGCACCCTGCTTTATCTGTGGCAGCGTGGAGGCAGCACGATCGATGGTGCCACCGGAACGGCCTATACCCTGGCTGAGGCGGATATCGGGCAAATCATCAGCTGTATGGTGACCAGTGATGTTCAAACAGGCAGCCTGATCGCCATGAAAAATACTCCCGTAGCGAAAGCAGCGGGCCCGCCAGTCACCGGCGTTTCAAAGACCGACTGCACGACACTGGCCAACAATGACGCCAGCCTCCTGGGCGTTACCGGCGCCATGGAATACAAGGAGCTGACAGACACAATCTGGCAGGACGGGACCGGCAGTGACCTCACCGGGCTTACAGATGGCATTTATCAGGTCCGGGTCAAAGAAACGGCCACCCACGCCGCCGGCGAAATCAGTTATTTCGTGATCGCCCCCTATCAGCCTCTCTACATTCCTCTGACCTTGACTGACCCCCAGACAGGCATCTCAGTCTCCGGCAGCATCCGTGAAGATGCCCAGCTGGTGGTCACGGATGCCGTGCCTCATGAGCCGGGAGAATGCGCTGCCTGCGACGCCATCCGGAAGAGAGCAGAGAATACGGCATACACTCTCCTGCTTCATAAGGACATCTCGCTCTCCGAGGGTTTTAAAGGTGAGCTGACTGTGAGCATTCCGCTTGATCCCCTCTATAACGGCAAGAAGGTGGCCATCCTCCATTGCGCCAAGGGCACACTGAAGACCTATACGGCCATCGTGCAGGGGGGCCTGGCAACCTTTAGGGTCACTGAACTCTCTCCCTTCGCGGCCTTCGGCGGCGCGGGGGGCCAGGGGATCCCCGCGACAGGCGCTCATTTCCTCTACCCCGGGCTGGGACTGCTGGCTGTCGGCATGGCTGGCGCCCTGATCCTGATCCTGCGAAGAAGAGAACTAAGAGCTTAGTATCATTCAAATTGGCCAAACAAGGGGCTGCCTCAAAAAGGGATGGCCCCTTTTGTTTAAGGGTTATGTGGTTTACAGGTTAAACCCATGCTGCCTTCTGGATGACTGTATCCACTCGTTGCCGTTAACTGTCTATTGGTATGGATCTGGTGGGCCTTGTGGGGATTTTCTTTCAGCCGGCCATCCTGCTGGTTGCTTGCGTCTTCTCCCTTCAAAGACATCTCAAAACTGCGCGTTTGCAGTAAATTGTCATACTTGCAACTGCGCGTTTGTGGAAATGTGGGTCAAAGGCAAGTGTTTGTTTGAGGTATCTTATGTTAAAGAGAAAGATTTACAGTACTTTACTGGAATGGAAATCATCTTCAAATGGAAAGACCCCTTCTCATTGAAGGAGCCCGGCGGGTTGGCAAATCAACCATTGTCGAGGAGTTCGGCAAACGCGAATATAAGAGCTACATCTTGATCGATTTTGCATTTGCCCCTGACGAGGTTCATCATCTCTTTTCAAGAAATCGGTCATGAGCTTACACTGCCTCCGGGGAAGAGAAGAAAGACATCCTTTTTTTACGGGAATGACCTGGTCAAAGCCAACTTGTTTTTCGGCAGTTAATCCTCAAGCCCGCTACCTGATGGTCATCAAGCGGTACAATATGGCAAGGCTTTGTGTCCGGTTCTTTTCACATGGAAACCGGCCCACAAACAAACGGAAGGATAGGTTTAAGTCGAACCAATCATGAAGGAGCGCACAAGATCACTTCTGGCAGCAGCCACAGCCATCCTGATCATCCTGTCCGGCTGCACCCCTGCCAAAGACTCGGGAGAAGCCTTGTTAAGCGGCCCCTCCCGTCCCCTGTCCCTGTTCATCGCCAGCGACCCCCACTACCTGTCTCCTCAAATGACGGATTATGGGGAAGGTTTTATGGACCTGATCGAGCGGGGAGATGGCAAGGTAATCCACTACACGCCGGAGATCGTCTAGGCCTTTGTTGCCCAGATCTTAAGAGACCCTCCGGATGCCGTCATCCTGAGCGGCGATCTGACTTTAAACGGGGATGAAGAGAGTCTTAAGGAATTCGCAGAGCTCCTAAGACCCATCGAAGAGGCTGGCATCAGTCTCCTGGTCATGCCCGGCAACCACGATGTGGACGGCGTCGCCTACCGCTTCTCAGGCAAAGATGTGACGGCAGAGTATGGGGCGACCACAGAGGAATTTGCCCAAATCTTTGAGAGCATGGGCTTGAGTCAGGCCTTTTCCAGGGATGAGACGTCCCTGAGCTATGCCGTCAAGCTGACAGAGGACTTCTGGATCCTCATGATTGATGTCAACGGATACGGAATCAAAGGCTTCATCCCCGAGCAGACGATCGCCTGGGTCAAAGACCAGCTCCGCAAGGCCAAAAGGGCCAAAGCGACTGTTCTTGGCGTCAGCCATCAAAATCTGCTGCTTCATAACGAGCGTTTTCCCTTCGGCTATCAAATCATAGGTGCGGAAGAACTGATTGAGCTCTACAAAAAATACGGAGTTAAGCTGCATTTCAGCGGACACATACACATGCAGCATATTATGCAGGCAGATGGCATCACCGACATTGCCTCTTCAAGTATGGCGGTTACTCCCAATCAGTATGGCCTTCTTGAGATAAGTCCGGATCGGTCCATGTCCTATCAAACTGTGCCGATCGATGTAGCCGGGTGGGCTTCTGAAATGGGGAAAACGGATGAGAACCTCCTTCATTTTTCGGACTATGCCGCAGCTTTCTTTGACATAAATACGAGGTCCAAGATCCAGGATATGCTGGAGGACAAGACCATCTCCATGGAAGAAAAGGAGCGGATGAGGGCCTTCGCACTTGATGTCAACCGCCGCTACTTTGCCGGCAGTCTGACGGATGCCCTCGAAGACAGTGAGGGGCTGGCCCTTTGGAAGAAAAATCTTCCGGAGGCCAGGTGGACCCATTACTTTGAAAACATGATCACCGAATCCGCCAGGGGCATGAATCACTGGTCATCGGACTGATCCTGGATCTATCCTGCACGATTACGATTGAGATATTTTCAGATTGACAATACTTGATTTGTGTTCCAGAATAGTCATATCGATAATATTCGATATGAGGTATGAGATTTGAAAGACCAATATCAAGAGACCACCAAGGTGTTTGGAGCACTCTCAGATGAAAGGCGCGTCCGGATACTTGAATTGCTCAAGGGCGGGGAGGAATGTGCCTGCCTCTTATTGGAGCAGCTTGACATGGCTCAGTCTTCTCTTTCTTACCATATGAAGATCCTTTGTGAGTCAGGCCTCGTGGACAGCCGTCAGGAGGGCAAATGGACCTATTACAAGATCAGCAAAAGCGGAAGTCGGCGTGCCCTGAGGATGCTTGAAGATCTGACAAAAACAGAAAAGACTGGCACCATCAGCAGATGCTGCAACTAGCGAGCTGCTGTCGGCTGGATATTTTTTTATCGTATATATCAAAAATACTTGATATGACATATTAGAGGAAGTTAGGAGTTAAGGAAGATGCAAGCAAAACAGAAGAAAACAGAAATTGGTTTCTTTGAGAAAAACTTGAGTCTATGGGTGATGTTGTGCATGGTGGCTGGCGTTCTGATCGGCAAATTTCTGCCGGCGGTGCCCGCCTTCCTGGGTAAATTTGAGTATGCGGAAGTCTCCATCCCCATCGCCATCCTCATCTGGCTCATGATCTACCCCATGATGCTCAAGGTAGACTTTCAGAGCATTCGGAATGTGGGTAAAAACCCAAAAGGCTTGTTCGTCACCTGGGTTTCCAACTGGCTGATCAAACCCTTCACCATGTTCGGCATTGCCTGGCTTTTTTTCCATGTCATCTTTCAAAGCTTGATCCCGGCCGATCTGGCAAGGGATTATCTTGCGGGAGCCATCCTGCTTGGCGCAGCTCCCTGCACGGCAATGGTTTTTGTATGGAGTCATCTGACCCGGGGGAATCCTGCCTATACGGTGGTACAGGTGGCGACCAATGACCTGATCATCCTGGTGGCCTTCACACCCATTGTTGGCCTGCTCCTGGGTGTCAGCGGTGTCTCCATCCCCTGGGATACCCTCATCCTGTCGGTGGTCCTCTTCGTCGTGATACCTTTGACTGGCGGCTTCCTGACACGCAGATATCTGGTCAGCAAGCGCGGCCTCTCCTATTTTGAAGATGTTTTCATTCCAAAGTTCAGGCATATCACCACCGCAGGCCTGCTTCTGACCCTGGTCATCATCTTTTCATTCCAGGGGCATGTGATTCTCAGCAATCCTCTGCATATCCTCCTGATTGCCATCCCTCTGACGATTCAGACTTTCCTGATCTTCTTCATCGCCTACCTGGCAAGCAAACTCTTGAAATTGAGCCATGACATCGCGGCACCCGCAGGAATGATCGGGGCATCCAACTTTTTCGAACTGGCTGTTGCTGTCGCGATCGCCCTCTTCGGGACGCAAAGTCCTGTGGCTCTGGCGACGATTGTTGGTGTACTTGTTGAAGTGCCGGTTATGTTGATGTTGGTCAAGATTGCCAATCGGACCAAACACTGGTTTCCGGAGCAGGGGCAAAACGCGAGGGTGGAAGCCGGGCTATAAAAAGCTCTTCCTTGGGGCGGAAACAGATATACTTGATGCGCTTCAAAGCTGTAAACGGCTTTCCGAGCGCCTCTTGAGCTTCGGAGAATCTTGCAGATCATTCCTTGCCCACCATGCTGGGCGGGTCGGTCCGAATCGCCTTCAGACCATCCAATCATCTTGCAAGATCATGTATGATTATTTCGTTCTTGCTCAGCCGCCAATGAATGAACGGCTTGCCGCCGGCAAAAGATCCAAACCCTTCACAGGAGATCACCGAAATGGAAGACCCTTCTATCCTCAAGACCCGGTTTATTGAACGGCCGGCCCGTAAACTCATCCTGCTTCGGTCTAAAGAGGCTGACAACTATTTTGCCTACTGCGAGGAGGTCGGCTGCGGACAAAGTGGCGACTCACTTGCCTGGGATTTGCTCCTGGACATCAGGGAGGCCCTGGACGAGCCACTGGGAATCTGGCTGCCTGACAGCATGCGCACTCCCGGCACAGGCCTCTATGCCCATGGGGTGGAAGTGCCGGCTGCTTATGACGGGCCGATCCCTACAGGTTTTGATGTCCTTGACCTGGAACCCTGCACCTATCTGCTCTTTCAGGGGCCGCCCTACTCTGATTCTGAATTTGGGCAGGCCATTAGTCTATGTCTGGATCAGATCCAGGCCTTCGACCCCCGTGCACTTGGTTATCAATATGCGCCGCAAGCAGCGCCCCGGATCCAGTTCAAGCCCCAGGGTCAGCGCGGCTACGTGGAGATGCTCCCGATAGAGAAAATGTGACTGCAAGAATTTGCGGGAACTTCTTGTGTCCTGATTTTTTATAGTGTAGGATTAAGTCCTAATCGCAATCTTCAGGGAAGAGGTGTTTCTTGAGAGCTCTGTTTCTTACTTTTCTTGGATTTGTATCCTTGGGCCTGGGTATCATCGGCCTGGTGCTGCCTGTCTGGCCGACTACGCCCTTTGTACTGGTTTCGGTCAGCTGTTTCTCCTCGTCCCCCCGTCTGAAAAAGAGGCTTCTGTCCATTCCTTTCCTCAAGGAACAGATTGACAACTATGAAAAAAGAACGGGGCTGTCAGCCAAAGCCGTCCGGTTCAACCTCTTCTGGCTCTGGGGCATGCTTTTGCTTTCCGTCCTGCTTATTGGGAAGATCTGGATGACCGGTTTTCTTCTGCTGGTGGGCTCGGCCGTGACCATTCATATACTCTGGATGGCCCGGCCAAAAGATAAGGGGCGTGAAGCGGAATGAAGCGCATATCCGCAGTAATCGAGGCAGTTTTTGATCTGGCTTACCTTCTGTCGGCTCTGACTTTAGCCCTGATTCTTCTTTTTACAGTAAATGGTAATCCTGCCCGCTTGCTTGCGGGCATCATGGGGCTCGTCCTGGTCGCGGGCGACGCCTGCCACCTCCTGCCGCGCGTGGTCCTTGCCAGAACAGGCAGGGAGGAAGATCTGCTGTCGGCCCTGGGCTTGGGCAAACAGGCTGCTTCCATCACCATGACTCTTTTCTACCTGGTGCTGTGGCGTATTGGGCTGACCCTTTTTTCTCCCGCTGGGATCCGTCCCTGGACCCTTGCCGTCTATGGCCTGGCCCTGATCCGGATCATTCTCTGCCTCCTGCCCCAAAATGAATGGCGTCAAGCAGATCCCCCCGTCAGCTGGGGTGTAGTGCGCAACATACCTTTTTTCCTGCAGGGTATGCTGACAGCTGGTTTATTCTTCATCAATGGTAAAGCCCAGCCCGGACTGGAGCTCATGTGGCTGGCCATTGTCCTCAGCTTCGCCTTCTACTTGCCGGTTGTTTTCTGGGCAAGAAAAATACCCGCCCTGGGCATGCTCATGCTGCCCAAGACCATGACCTACCTTTGGATCCTGGTCATGTGTCTGTCTTTATAGGTGCCGATATCCCAGCCAAGGGATATTTACATAAGCAAAAGAAAGGAAATTAATGATGGAAGACTATAAGAAACTGACCAATGAAGTCGGCGCTCCGGTTGCCGATAACGAAAATGCCATTACCGCCGGCCCGCGCGGTCCCGTTGTCATGCAGGATGTATGGCTCATGGAGAAAATGGCTCACTTCAACCGCGAGGTGATCCCCGAGCGGCGCATGCACGCCAAAGGCTGGGGAGCCTACGGCAAACTGACGGTCACCCACGACATCTCCCGCTACACCAAGGCCAAAGTCCTGCAGCCCGGGGCAGAGACAGAGCTCTTCCTCCGCTTCTCAACGGTTGCCGGGGAGCGGGGCGCAGCCGACTGTGAACGCGATATCCGCGGTGTAGCCGTCAAGTTCTATACCGAAGAGGGCAACTGGGATCTGGTTGGCAACAACACCCCTACCTTCTTTATCCGCGATGTCCACAACTTCTCGGACCTCAACCGGGCCGTCAAGCGCGACCCCCATACCGGCCGTCGGTCAGCCCAGAACAACTGGGACTTCTGGACCCTCCTGCCCGAATGCTTCCACCAGATCACCGTTGTCATGAGCGACCGGGGCATCCCCGCCTCCTTCCGCCACATGCACTTCTTCGGCGAGCACACCTTCTCCTTCTACAATGAGAAGAATGAGCGGGTCTGGTGCAAATTCCACTTCAAAACCCAGCAGGGCATCAAGAACCTCTCCAACGAAGAGGCCGCCAAGATCAACGGCATGGACCGCGAGTACCACGGCAAGGATCTCTACGAGGCCATTGAACGTGGCGACTTCCCCAAGTGGACTCTCTATGTGCAGATCATGACCGAGGAAGAGGCCAAAAACCACTACGAGAATCCCTTTGACATCACCAAGATCTGGCGCCACGCCGAATTCCCCCTGATTGAGGTCGGCGTCCTGGAACTCAACCGCAACCCGGAAAACTTCTTTGCTGAAGTCGAACAGGCTGCCTTTACCCCGGCTCATGTCGTCCCCGGCATTGGCTTCAGCCCGGACCGTTTCCTGCAGGGCAGGCTCTTCTCCTATGGAGATGCCCAGCGCTACCGCCTGGGAGTCAATCACAACCACATCCCTGTCAACCGCGCCAAAGTCCAGGTCAACGAGTACCACCGCGACGGAGCCATGCGTGTTGACGGAAACTATGGAAGCGCACCGGCCTATACGCCTAACAGCCAGGGGATCTGGGCGGCTCAGCCGGAAGTCATGGAGCCCCCGCTTGACCTGGAAGGCGCCATGTATCGCTATGACCCCAAGGATGACCCGACCGACGACTGCTTCCGGGCAGGCGGAGATTTGTGGCGCGTCCTGACCGAGGACAAGAAACAGATCCTGATCGAAAACACAGTCGCCGACATGGCCTGCGTAACCGAGAACATTAAGTACCGGCACGCGGCTCACTGTTACCTGGCTGACCCGGCCTATGGCGAACGCTTCACCAAAGCCGCCGGCCTGGATTTTGATCGGGTCAAAGAGCTTGCCAAACTGGATAATCAGGGATTGATCCAGGCGACCCTGACCCTCTAGGAGTGCCTGACATGAAACAGCCGCCAAGCACGCTGCAGCGCCAACTGGTTTTGGATGCTGTTAAAGCGCGCAGTGACCATCCCAGTGCCGACCAGATCTACCTGGATGTCCGGGCCGTCAACGACCGGATCAGCCGCAGTACGGTCTATCGGAACCTGAATGTCCTGGTCCGGATGGGCATGCTCCATCGGGTCAAGCTGCCGGATTCGGATCGTTACGAATACCGGCCGGACAAGCACTATCACCTCTTCTGCCTGGGCTGCGGAGCTGTCAGCGACGCTCCCCTGGACTATCCAGATGAGCTGGATGAAGAGATGGCGATTGAGACCGGCTACAGCATCGAGCGACACCGGGTGGTTTTTGAAGGTTTATGCCCTGACTGCCAAAAAAGATAAAGTGAAGTAAAAGAAACCGACTGGGAAGGCAGGCTGTGATAAGTTAAAGACAGCCTGCCTTTCCTGATCTCCGGACCGGGAAAGGGCGGGAAGATCTGTTAGCGCGTACAAGGCGCGGAGGATGATTTGATGAAAGCAAGTGTAGATCACGATCTTTGCATCGGGTGCGGTCTTTGCGAGTCCGTCTGCCCGGAAGTTTTTGAAATGGGTGACGACGGCCTGGCTCACGTTATCGGGGAAGTAACCCCTGAGCTGGAAGCAGCGGCAACGGAAGCCGCGGAAGTCTGCCCAACTGAAGCCATCAGCCTTGAGTAATCCGGGCCTTGCAAGGCCCGCTTGAAGGGGAAAACCATTGAAATTCATATCCTGGAATATTGATTCCGTCAACGCTGCCCTGACGGGCACCTCGGACCGGGCTCTCCTGTCTCAGGAGGTCCTGGGGACCATCCGGGACCACGACCCGGAGATCATTGCCCTGCAGGAAACCAAATTGCCGGAAGGAGGCCCCACGGCCAAACATCTGGAGGGTCTCAACCACTGGTTTCCAGGTTACCGGCTGGTCTGGAACAGTTCGCAGGCACCGGCAAGGACCGGTTATGCCGGCACTCTTTTCCTTTATAAAGAGCACTTGACCCCGACCGTTGAGTATCCGCTGATCGGGGCGCCGGGGACCATGGACCGGGAAGGCCGTATCATCACCCTGGAGTTCGACGATTTCTTTCTAACCCAGGTCTACACGCCCAACGCCGGCGAAGGCCTGGCCCGTCTCCAGGAACGCCAGGTCTGGGACCGCTGCTATGCCAGCTATCTGGCAGACCTGGACAGCAGGAAACAGGTTGTGGCCACTGGCGATTTCAATGTGGCCCACAAGGAGATTGATCTGGCCAATCCCGAGAGCAACCGCCGTTCAGCCGGTTTCACCGACGAGGAGCGGCAGGGCTTCTCCGATCTTTTGGCCAGAGGCTTCACCGACACCTTCCGCCATCTGCATGGCGATGTGACAGGTGTCTATTCCTGGTGGGCCCAAAGAGCCCGTACCAGCAAGATCAATAACGCCGGCTGGAGAATCGATTATTGGCTTGTCAGCGACCGGATCAAAAACCAGGTCCGCAAATCCGAAATGATCGACTCCGGTCCCAGGCAGGATCATACCCCGGTCCTGCTTGAACTGGACTTTTAGTCTTAAAGGGAGGTCACAATGAAACAAATCGCTCTTCTGGTCGAAAACCTCTATGACGAACACGAACTGATCTACCCCTATCACCGGCTCAGGGAAGAGTATATCGTCCACCTGGTCGGAAGCGAGAAAGATACGGTCTACACCAGCAAGTCCGGTCTCCCCACCAGGAGCACCCACAGCTCAGCGGAAATCAAGGCCGAGGACTATGCCGGCCTCTTCATTCCGGGTGGCTTCTCGCCCGACTATATGAGGCGCTCCCAGGCCACCCGGGACCTGGTCAGCCAATTCGACCGGTTGGGCAAGCCCATTGCGGCCATCTGCCATGGGCCCTGGCTCCTGGCCTCCGCCTTGGACCTGACCGGCCGGAAGATGACCTCCTTCTTCTCCATCAAGGACGACCTGATTCACGCCGGAGCCACCTGGCTTGATCAGGAGGCGGTCATCGACAAAAACCTGATCACTTCCCGCAATCCCGGCGACCTTCCCGCTCTTTTGAAAGCCTTTCTGACTGCTCTCAATTAGACGGACCGGGGAAAAACCTGTAAAAATCAGAATTGCCAGCCGTCAGGCGCCCCAACGGGAACACCTGTATCAGGTTGTGCAAAGCCTTCGGTTATCATGGATTTGGAGACCTTCGAACAAACAGAACAGGAGGGGCAATATGTCCAAACCAAGCAACCAGGCAGAAGCCTTAAAAAATATCTTACGGAAACTGAGTGAGGGCGCCTCCGTTGAGGACGTCCGCAAAGAGTTCCTGGAGACCTTCGAAACAGTCGATGCCAGCGAGATCATTGCCGCCGAAGCGGAGCTGATCAAGAGCGGGATGCCGGTCACGGAAATCCAAAGACTCTGCAACGTGCATGCCGCGGTCGTTGAAGGAAACGTCACCGTGGCTGCTGTCGATCCCGTCATGGGGCACCCCCTGACCGTCTTCTACAAAGAGAATGACGGCCTGGAAGCCTTCCTGGACGGCGACTACGCCCAGGCCAAGAGTCAGTTTCTTTCAACCGGTGATCAGGCGGCCTTCGTCCGGGCCCTCAAGGAATTGAGCAAACTGGACCGCCATTACGCCCGCAAGGAAAACCTCATCTTCCCTTACCTGGAACGAAACGGCATCATGGCGCCCCCCAAGGTCATGTGGGGCAAAGACGATGAGATCCGCGACCTCATAAAGAGCGCACTGGCGAAAGTAGAAGCCGGGGAAAAAGATGAACGCCTCCTGGCGGAGATGGAATACGAAGTCCGGGGTATGATTCACAAGGAGAATGAGATTCTCAAGCCCATGCTGCTGGACAATCTGACCGACGAGGACTGGAAGGTTGTTGCCCGCGAAAGCGATCAGTACGGCTTTGCCTTCGCCGCAGGCATTGAAGGTGCCAGCCCTTCCGACATGGCAACCTGGCTGAAAGGCGAAGGGGAAAGCGGCAGCCGGACAGCAGACGGCAAGGAGATTGAACTCCCCAGCGGGGCCTTCAGCGTCCACGAGCTGGAAGCCGTGCTCAACACCCTGCCCGGAGATATCACTTACGTCAACGCCCAAGGCAGGGTCCAGTACTTCAGTGAAGGCAAGCACCGCGTCTTCCCCCGGACCCGGACCGTCATCGGCAGACTGGTTGAAGACTGTCATCCGCCCAAGAGCCTGAACCGGGTCATGGCGGTCATCGACTCATTCAAGTCAGGCCAAAAGGACGAGGAACACTTCTGGATCCAAAAAGACGGCCTCTTCATCCTTATCCGCTACTACGCCGTCCGTGACAGCCAGGGAGACTACCTGGGCGTGGTCGAGGTAACCGAGGAAATCTCCGGCTTAAGAGAGCTGGAAGGAAGTAAGACGCTTCTGAGCGAGGAATAAGCAGATGGCCTGAGCGGCCGTTTGTTCACCTGCAAGGGAGGAAAAGCCTGCCATGTTTTTGGTTGTCTTTGAAGTTATCGTCCGGGAAGCCTTTATGGATCAGTACCTGGAATTGGCTGCCGGCTTGAAGGAGACACTCCTTTCAAGCGGCGGCCTCCTCTCTTCCGAACGCTTCCAGAGTCTGGCCGATCAGCGCAAGCTGCTCAGCCTTTCGGTCTGGGACAGCCTGGAATCCATTGACCGCTGGCGGCAGCAGATGGACCACCGCTTGACTCAAAAAACCTGCCGCGACAATTATTTTGAAAGCTACCGGATTACCGTCGCTTCTGCCCTGCGCTCCTATACGGAGCAGGACCGCCGGCAGGCGCCGGAAGATTCGAATCAATACTTTTTTGAAAAGGAGATCCCCTGATGGAACGAACCATTGATCACCAGATCACAGGCTATAATACCCGGGATGGCGCAGGCGTCAGCCTGGTAAGGGTTCTGGGCAACCGGACGGTTGACCTCTACGACCCCATTCTCCTCCTGGATTCCTTCGACAGTGCCAACCCTGAAGATTACCGGGCCGGCTTCCCCCTCCATCCCCACCGGGGTATCGAGACCATCAGTTATGTCTACAAAGGCCGCATGACCCACCGCGACAGTCTGGGACATGAGGATACCATCGGCGACGGCGAGGTTCAGTGGATGACAGCCGGATCCGGTATCCTCCATGAAGAGATGCTCCCTGACTCCGAACGCCTCCTGGGCGTTCAACTCTGGCTCAATCTGCCCGCCAGGGACAAGATGGTTCCGCCGGCCTATCAGAGCATCAAGACTGATACCATCCCTGAAATCACCTTTGATGGCGGCAAACTTCGCCTCCTGGCCGGCCGCTACCTGGACCACGAAGGCTACAAGGGCAAGTACCTGCCCCTGGATTATTACGACATCCATCTGGAAGCAGGAGCCACGCTGACCCTGGAGACAGAGGCGGACCGGTCGGTCATGGCCTTTACCCTGTCAGGTGACGCAGAGATTGCCGGCCAGCCAGTCAAGGAAAAAACAGCCGTTAAGCTGACAGCCGGAAACCGGGTTACAATGAAGGCCCTGGACCAGGGAGCTCAGATCCTCTTCATCAGCTCACAGAGACTGGATGAACCGATTGCCTGGGGCGGCCCCATTGTCATGAATACGGCGGCGGAAATCAAGAAAGTCTTTGAAGACCTCCGTCAGGGCACCTTCCTGGAAAGCGAGATCAGCTACTGATACCGGCCGGCTCTATAAGGGCGGGCACAAGGAAAGAGGAGAAATATGAAGAATCGAAAAGAGCTGAAAGCTGCGGCAGCTCTCCTGCTTCTGGCGGGATTCTGCCTCTTGCTTTGGCTTCCTGCCGCCTGTACCAAAACGGATCCCCCGCCCCCGGCAAGTCAGCCAACAAGCTCGTCCTCCGGGACAGTTCCCCCTGAAACCACCCCCGGGACAGATCCTCTGCCCCCCTTTGACGCTTCCCTGGCTGAATACATGAGCCTGGAGACTGGAAGCCTCTATTTTGCCAATCTGCGGGCCTTCCCTGAATTTGCCACCCAAGCTTACGGCTACATTAACGAGGGCGGCGCCAACCTGACCTCGGACGGTACAAGTCTGGAGTTTCATGTCACGGTCGCGACCGGCAGCGTCACCGGCGCCCTGGACGGCCCGCGCGTTTTTTTTCGCATGGATCTGGAAAGCGGAGACATCCTGGAAAGGGTCTTTTCCCCTGCTCCGGATTATGAAGAACTGGGTCTGTCGGAATTCGCCCCTTACAGCGGCATGATCCTCGAAATAAACGATGAGCGCCTGACCCAAATCGGATTGGCCGTCAAGGGTTTCATCCTGGCAAATCCTTGATGCCAGAAAATGAAGGATGCCCCTATGCCTGATCCGTTCAGAGTCGCCCTCCTCCAGCTGCTGCCGGGTGACAAGCTGGAAGCAAGCCTGCAAAAAGGCCTCGACGCCTGCCGGCAGGCAAAGAAGCAAGGTGCTGACCTGGCTCTCTTCCCCGAGATGTGGAGTACGGGCTACCGGATCCGCCAGGAAGCCGGCGGCTTCCCGGATGCCATCTCATCTGACAGCTCCTTTGTGACGGCCTTTGCTGACCTGGCCCGGGAACTGGATCTGGCCATCGGCCTGACTTTTCTTGAGAGCTGGCAGCCATCACCCCGAAACACCCTTTGCCTCTTTGACCGCCGGGGCCGCCTGGCCCTCCGCTATGCCAAGGTCCACCTGTGTAATTTTGATGAAGAGGAAGGGCTCTTGACGGCTGGTGATGACTTTTATGTCTGCGATCTTGACACCGCCAAAGGTCCCGTCAAGATCGGCGCCATGATCTGCTACGACCGGGAATTCCCCGAAAGCGCCCGGATTCTCATGCTCAAGGGAGCCGAGATCATCCTGGTCCCCAATGCCTGTCCCATGGAGATCAACCGGATTTCACAGCTTCGGGCACGGGCTTTTGAGAACATGCTGGGGATTGCGACTGCCAATTACCCCATGGGTCAACCCGACTGCAACGGCCATTCCAATGCCTTTGACGGCATGGTCTACCCACCCGGCGGAGCTGATTCCCGCGATACCCTGATTCTGGAAGCAGGTGAAGAAGAAGGGATTTTTCTTGCAGATTTCCCACTTGATCAGATGCGGATTTATCGGGAGGCGGAGGTCCACGGCAACGCTTACCGCAGGCCGGACAAGTATGGCCTGCTTCTTTCAGAAGAGATCCAGCCGCCTTTTATTCGGCCGGACCGATAAGTTCCCCGCGAACAAATTCGAAGAAGGCCCGGCTCAAAGGGGAAAGAACGCTTTCCTTTCGAAAGACCAGATAAAAATGCCGCTTGAGTGAAAAGTCTTTAATGCGATAACCCTTGAGGAGGCCGGTCTCCAGTTCGTCGCGGACGGCCCTGGCGGAAATGACCGTCAACCCCAGCCCGGCCTTGACCGCTTCAATGATTGCTTCCTGGCTTTCCAGGTAGCCGATAACCCGAAGATTTTCGTTGGAGGCTGCCTGGTCTTTCAGGGCATCTTCAAAGACCTGGCGGGTCGAAGAGCCCGGTTCACGAAGAAGAAAGGGAAGATCCAGGCAGTCATTAAGCAGGACTCCCGGCAGTTCTCCCTCCGCTTTCTCTGCAGAAGGGATTTCCGCTGCCAGGCAGGGGGCCGCGACCAGGATGAGTTCATCCTCAGCCAGTTTGATTTGCTCCAACTGGCTCCTGGGCCCCGGCTCTCCGATAAAACCCAGGTCACAGGTATAATCGCGGATACTCTCCAGGACCTGCCCGGTATCCCGCTGGAGAAGGGAAAAAGTCACCTGGGGATGCAGACGGCAGAAATCGCGCAAGAGTCCTGGCAGAAGATAGGCGCCTGGCACACTGCTGGCAGCGATCTGCAGGTGTCCCTTGACGGTCCCGCTTCCCTTTTCAATGGCGGAAAGCGCCTCTGCTTTGGTCGCCAGCAGTTCCTGGCCGTAATGGAAGAGAACCTTGCCAGCCTCCGTCAATTCAAAGCCTGCCTTGACCCTCTTGAAGAGGGGTACCTCCAGCTCTTCTTCCAGTTTTTTGATATGGATGCTGACTGTGGGCTGACTGAGAAAAAGATTTTCAGCCGCCCGCGTATAGCTCTTTTGTCTGGCAACTTCCATAAAGATCCTGAGTTGATGAAAATCCATAAGTTTGCTCCCCTGTCATCTTATTACAATTCCGGATACCCGGCTTGAACTTTTTCTGAAGCCTCACCTATCCTGTTTTTTTAATAGATATTCTCAATACAGAAGCGCCTGCCTCATAGGCAGCTTCAATTTTACATGGTTTGGCTATACGCCTATG
This sequence comes from Saccharofermentanales bacterium, assembly GCA_041655695.1. Lineage (GTDB taxonomy): Bacteria > Bacillota > Clostridia > Saccharofermentanales > DTU023 > UBA4923. The sequence continues at coordinate 38,674 of JBBAEW010000005.1, read as the reverse complement.
ATGGCCATGAATCCACTCGTTTGGGTATGAATGGCCTTTATTCAGGAGGTAGAAATTGTGAAGAACGTGTTGGCAACCAGGTGGGGAATCGTTGTGTCCGGCGGTTTAATCGGCATCATCGCAGCCCTGCTTCAACTTTTGGGAAATCCCGCCAATATGGGCATTTGTGTTGCCTGTTTTATCCGGGATTCGACCGGGGCCCTGGGTATGCATCGGGCCGCGCCAGTCCAGTACCTGCGGCCTGAAATCCTGGGCTTCGTCCTGGGTTCCTTTGTCGCGGCTTATCTCTTCAAGGAATTCAAACCCAGGGCAGGATCCGCTCCTCTGGTCCGCTTCATGCTGGGTTTCTTCTCCATGATCGGCGCCCTGATCTTCCTGGGCTGTCCCTGGCGGGCCCTGCTGCGCCTGGCGGGCGGTGACTGGAATGCTCTTTTGGGTATCGCCGGTCTGGCAGTCGGCATTTGGATCGGGACCCTCTTCCTCAAGAAGGGCTTCAATCTGGGAGCGGCCCGCAAGACTTACCCGGTTGTCGGTTGGATCTTCCCTTTGATCATGGCCGGCCTGCTTGTCCTCATGCTCTTTAATCCGCAGGTTGCGGGGCAGGAAAAGTCCGGTGTCCTCTTCTACAGCCTTGAAGGCCCCGGCTCCATGCACGCCCCTCTGATCATCTCTCTGGCGGCAGGCCTGATTATTGGAGTCCTGGCTCAAAGAAGCCGTTTTTGCACCATGGGCTCCGTGCGGGATCTGATTCTCTTCAAGCAGACCCACCTCTTTACAGGTCTGGCCGCCTTTACCCTGGCTGCCTTTGTCATGAATCTGATTCTCAAGCAGTTCAATCCCGGATTTGTCGGTCAGCCGGTTGCCCACACCATGCATATTTGGAATTTCGCCGGCATGGTTCTGGCAGGACTTGCCTTCACCCTGGCGGGGGGCTGCCCCGGCCGCCAGCTCTTCCTGTCCGGTGAAGGTGACGCGGACGCCGCGGTTTTCGTGGTCGGCATGGTTGTGGGCTCCGCTTTTGCCCATAACTTCGGCCTGGCCTCTTCGGCTGCCGGAGTAACTTCCGGCGGAATCACAGCGCTGGCCATTGGTTTTGCGGTCTGTTTGCTGATTGGATTTACCATGCGTGAGAAAGTCAGACTCTAGGAAGGAATGTCGAATGAACCAGGAAGTTGATGCCCGGGGACTCTCCTGTCCCCAACCCGTTATCTTAACTTTGAATAAAATCAAGGAAGTCCAGGAGGGAGAGATCCTTGTTCTGGTGGATACAGAGACCGCGCGGGAAAACGTCAGCCGCGCTGCCAAATCCAAGGGCTGGACGGTCGCGGATATTCAGCCCGCTGATGAACACACCCGCATCACACTGAAAAAATAAGCTTACTCATGGACCGGACCAGGGGACCGTACCTTTAGGGAGGGCGGTCCCCTTCCTATTGCCGCCTTGCACCTCTCTCGTATCTCTCTCAAATCAAAAGAATTAATCCACCCCTGTCTCTTCCTGTGAATACTGACAGGCTGGAGCCTAAGCGCTTCAAAAAGCTGATTCAACCAACAAGATACAACGAACCCAACTGTCGGTTGTGTTATTCTCAGAAAAACAACCGCTGCCCCCTTCAGACCCGTGCTGGCTCCGGCTAGGCTTGACATGAAAACAACGAAAGAAGGGGAAGGCAATGAACGGATACAAGATCGCAATTTGCGAAGCCTTATGGCCGATGGGACTTGCACCCGCACGGGCAGAGTCCGGCAGGATTCTTTCCGGGTCAAAACAAGCCGCCTTAAACCACAGGTACCTGAATCCTTCAAGGGCCCCCATCCCCAAGCAGGCAGAACTCCTGGGTCTATGCCGGGAACATCAGATGAAGTAAGCAAACATGCTATAGGAGGCACACCATGGATCCGCAAATCATCGGAAACAATATCGCCAAATGGCGCAAAGAAAAAGGAATGACGCAAGACCAGCTGGCTGAACAGCTGTCGGTATCGGCCCAGGCCGTTTCCAAATGGGAAAACGGTGTCAGCATGCCTGATATTGCTTTACTGCCCAGGCTGGCATCCCTCTTCAATGTCACACTGGACCAGCTCTTCTCACGGGAAGCCCTGCCGGAGACCCTCTACATCGAGCCGGAAAATCGCAAAGACCCCAATAAGATGCTCCTGAAAATCGTCGTTGACTCCAAGGACGGCGACAAGGTCCGGGTCAACCTGCCTCTGGCTCTTTTGAAGATTATGGAGGGAACGGACGGGGCCAATGCCTTCAATATCAACGGCATCAATCTGGCTGGCATCGAATGGGAGAAGATCCTGGACATGATCGAAGTAGGTGTCCTGGGCAAGCTGGTCGAAGTTGATTCCGCTGACGGCGACCACGTCGAAATCTTCGTCGAATGAGATGAGGCAGCCATGAAACTGATCGTTAAACAGAAAGGGAAAAGGGGCATCCGGCTCTGGTTTCCCAATCGGCTGCTCTTCTCCAAGACTGCCCTGAAGATCTTCCGGCGCTCTCTGGCCGACAGGCTGGAAAAGGAAGAAGATCTGCCGGACGGACAGGATACCTTGGAAGACAGCCAGGAGATCATGACACCGGGCCTCAAATGGGCCATGGATCTGAAAGAGCATAAGAAGGCTCTGGAGGGCAAAGACCCGGAGGAAATCAAGGAACTTATCCGCCATGAGATTAAAAGCACGGACAGGCATTCGGGTTTTGACTTCAATTCCTTCATGGCCAACCTGCCTGATGAGAAGCTCAATGAATTAAAGGACCTGCTATGCAATATGAAAAAGGATCACCCCGGACTCCCACTGGTTGATGTTCATGCGGCAGACGGCACCCGCGTCCTTATCCAGCTTTAAAAAAAGAGCAGCACCCCTGCTGTGCGGGGTGCTGCCTCGATTATGAGCCAACCCGAGCGGTTGGCTTATTTTTCTTTGGTTTCCTCAGTCTCCGGTACGGCCGGGTCGCATTGACAGGGAGCTTCCGCTTTCCCGGTCCGGACCAGAGCCTTTTCCAAAACCTCGTCCATATGGCCGACCGGAATGAATTCCAGGGCAGTCCGCACCGTTTCAGGAATATCCTCCACGTCGCGTTCATTGTCCTTAGGAATCAGGACCGTCCGGATGCCTGCCCGGTGGGCGGCCACTGCTTTTTCCTTGAGGCCTCCGATGGCCAGTACCCGGCCGCGGAGGGTCACTTCGCCGGTCATGGCCAGGTCGTGCCGGACCGGATAGCCCGTAAGAGCCGAGGCCAGGGCCGTTGCCAGCGTGATCCCGGCTGAGGGGCCGTCTTTGGGGATGGCGCCCGCGGGCACGTGGATATGAATATCGCGTTCTTTTGTCTTTTCAGGATCCAGACCCAAGGTTCCCGACCGGCTCATGATGTAGGTCAGAGCTGCCTGGGCTGATTCCTTCATGACATCACCCAGCTGACCGGTCAAGATCAGCTTGCCCGTTCCCGGCATGATATTGACTTCAATCATGAGGGTGTCGCCGCCTGCCCAGGTCCAGGCCAGACCCGTCGCCACACCGATCTGATCTTCCTTGTCGGCCATATCGTAGAAATAGCGCGGCTTGCCCATGAGTTCGACCAGGTTCTTGGGGGTGACCCGGATGGCATGTTTCTTTCCCTCTGCTTCGGCAATCTCGATAGCGGCGCAACGGCAGAGACGTGCCATTTCCCGCTCCAGCTGGCGGACGCCGGCCTCCTGGGTATAACCCTGGATCAGGGCCGCCATGGCCGGCCTTGAAACCTGGAGATCCGAGCCCGAGAGTCCGTGCTGCTTCCGTTCTCTGGGCAGCAGATGCTTCAAGGCAATCTCGATCTTCTCGGCCTCTGTGTAACCCGACACCTCGATAATTTCCATCCGGTCGTAGAGGGCATGGGGAATGGTATCAACCGTATTGGCCGTGGTCACAAAGAGGACACGGGACAGGTCGTAGGGAATCTCAATGTAATGATCCCGGAAGGAGTGATTCTGTTCGGGGTCCAGGACCTCCAGCAGAGCCGAGGAGGGGTCCCCCCGGAAGTCGCTGCCCAGCTTGTCAATCTCGTCCAGGAGCAGGAGCGGATTATCCGTATCCACCTGGCGGATAGCCTGGATGATCCGGCCCGGCATGGAACCGACATAGGTGCGCCGGTGACCCCGGATCTCGGCCTCATCACGGATGCCGCCCAGGGACAGACGGATGTATTTACGCCCCAGGGATTCAGCGATGGCCTTGGCGATGGATGTCTTACCGGTTCCCGGCGGCCCGACAAAGCAAAGAATGGGACCCTTCAAAGTCGAGTCGCCCTTTTTTTCGACCAGGAGTTTGCGGACGGCCAGGTATTCCATGACCCTCTGCTTGAGTTTGTCCAGGCCGTAGTGATCCCGGTCCAATATCTTTCTGGCCCGGGTCAGGTCATGGCGCTCCTGATCGATCCTGCCAAAGGGCAGCTCCAGGAGAGTCTCCACCCAGGTCCGCTGGGTGGCGTATTCAGGGAAGTGTGAGGGCAGGCGTTCCAGCCGGTCAATTTCTTTTTCGATCTTGGGCTTGTAGTCGGCAGGGATAGTCGACTTGCTCAGCTGTTCCCTGAGGGAGTCGATTTCCTCTTCCCCGTCAAAATCATCGCCCAGTTCTTCCTGAATAACCCGCATCTGTTCGCGCAGGAAATAGTCTTTTTGGTTCTTCTCCAGCTGGGTCTGAACCTGGGAGGCGATCTTCTGCTCCAGCTCTGCCAGCTGAATCTCCCGGTGCAGGAAGCGCAGGATCATCTTGATCCTGTCGTGAACCGAGGTAGTCTCCAAAATTTTCTGCTGCTCATCGAAACGAATGGACAGCTGGCCCGCAATGACATCGGCCGCGTGTCCCGGCTCAGCCTCGTGGCGCACCAAAGCGACGGCCTCCGGGGCGATCCGGTCGGTGATGGCCGCATAACGCTGGAATAGATCAATCATGAGCCGCATGGAAGCGTCGAGCTGAGGTGTTCTCTCCGGAGCACTGGTCAAAAGCGAGTGATAGCGGACTTCGTAGAAGGGGCTGTCGTTGACATAATCGTCAATCTCAACCCGCTCCAATCCGTAGACCAAAATCTTCATGGAATCGTCAGGCAATTCCAGGACCTGGCGGATGAAAACCCGTGTCCCTACCCGGTGAATCTGGTCGGGAGTCGGCCAAAAAGGCTCCAGGCTGGTCTGGCAGGACAAAACAAGCTCGTGCCTTCCGGCCATTGCCTGGCGGAGAGCCCGGACCGACTGCTCGCGGCCAATATCAAAGGAGAGAAGGACGCCCGGATAGATGACCATACCGCGCAGGGGAATAAGCGGCAAAACGCCGCTGGTCCGCGTCGTATGGCGCGCTACATGACGGTTGGATCGGACCGGCCGTTTGGGTGCCTGGTCAGAGATCTCTTCAGCCTCATCCCTCTCATCCAACTGGGCCTCATCGTCCTCCAGGAGAACTTCTTTTTTGTCGCGATCGTCATCGTGACTTTGTTGCATGCATTCATCCTCAAATCGTAATCATTGTCTGGTTCAGTCCGCCCACCATAATGAGGGCGGATGACCTTGTGAAAGCTATCATAATCTATAATTGTGGTGACCGTGTGAAATGTTGCCTGCGTACCGGACCCGTCCCCTGCCCGCACCCGCCATCTGAGCCCACCTGCGTTGACATTCACCCCCTTCCTTTGTAGACTGACAGAGCTTGCCGGATGATACGGAGAGATGGTCGAGTTGGCTGAAGGCACCGGTCTTGAAAACCGGCGAGGATGCAAGTCCTCCGCGGGTTCGAATCCCGCTCTCTCCGCCAGACATGCCCTGTAATATAGATATTGCAGGGCTTTTATTATCTCATTGATAATAGCTTGATACTAGTCATTTTCTGACTCCGGAAAATCAACAATAGCGTGTTCATCTGTGACGCTAATAAAACGAAAACGTGCCTTGACAACAAATTTATTTTCGTATTACAATAATCACATGGACAAGAAAATTAAAGGAAAACCTATTACGGAAGAACTAATCGCTCAATGGGCAGATGAAGCTGAACGAGGCTATGACACGCAAGCTTTAAAAAAGCGCGGCCGAGGCCGCCCGGGAAGAGGAGCCCTTCCGAGCCAGGTCATTGCCATTAGGTTAACTTCACAAGAAATTGAAGACCTGGACCAGAGGGCTGCGGAAGATAAGCTGTCACGGTCCGAATTTATTCGGCAGCGATTATTCGCATGAGTCTGGCCGTCCATTCTTCTGCCTTAAAACATGGTATAGACCCGGAAGACAATCTGCATGCCGCAAATTGGCCCCTATGGATTGAGCCCTTGAACGGTGAAAAGCCGCAGAGGGAACTTCGGCTTGGCTTTGATATGTCAGGGAGATTACTTGAACTGGTTGTCTTGATTTTCGCCAGTGGAGACGAACTGATTATTCATTCAATGAAGGCCAGATCTGAATATCTTGACCTTTTGCCATAGCTTTCATTTCAAAGCGCCAAGGAGAAGTGGAAATCGCGCCTATTCAAGAGGATAGGTATACTGCTTGCACGCTGCTTCGATAGGGACAGTTTTTTCGTCCACGGAGGGTGACTTCACAACCAGTATGTGATTGACCCTCGCTCCCTCTACTAGATCCGATCCATGCTAGTAAATTTTAAGGGGGGGGGGGATAAGCGGCCCTTTGTCCTCATCCTCCATAAAGGTCCGGATCCTCAACGATTAATCCTTTTTTTGTCAGCCGAAGAACCCGGTCACAGATCTCCCGCAGAAAGGCCCTGTCGTGAGAAATGCTGATCATGGCGCCCGGGAAATCGGCCAGGCTTCTTCTGAAGGCCGGATTGCTCAGGGGAGATAAGTAACGGGTGGCTTCATCAAGGAGCAGAACATTGGGCTTGGTCAGACGCAATTTCGCATAAGCCAGTTTCACCTTCTGGCCGCCTGAAAGTGTTGATGGCGGCCGGAGCATTTCTTCTCTTGAAAAGTTTAGGCTGCCCAGGAGATTGGATGCTTCCTGCCGAAGTTTCTGAGAACCTGCAGGATCCAGAAATTCCAGGGCGCTTGCCTGATCCTCTGTAAAAAGCCTCCAATCCTGAGGGAAATAGAAAACAGTCACGTCCTTTCTTTCAGATAGAAGAAAATAGATATGAGCCAGGAGGGTGCTCTTGCCGCAGCCGTTTGTTCCCGTGATGCCGATCCGTTCGGTCCCTCCAACATGGAGCTGGATATTTTCGGACAGAAGAAGATCCCCAGCCCGAAGTTCCGGGAGCTCCAGGCGAAGCACTTCCTTATCCTTGGGCAGTCCCGGCATATCCGCAAGAAAGAAATCCACGTCATCTTCCCTGTCCGTCCGCCTGATGCGGTCTTCGTACTCCCGCTCCATCCTGCGGCCGGTTGATTTCACTGCATGCATCTTCTTTTTCAGGAGCCTGCCTCCCGCGGGGTCTCCCCGGCTTATATTCATCTGATCCCGGTGGACCTTATCCTGGATTTCCAGATGCCTCTTCCGTCTGTCCTGGTAGTCCGCCTCTGCCTTAGCAGCCAGCTGGTTCTGTTTTTCATGGTTATAGAGAAATTGTTCCCGGTATTCGCGAAAGCCCAGCCCGCTGTAGGTTGCCCGGGCCTCCGTCCGCCGCCAAATCTGCTCAATATGGAGAATGCTGGTTGCCGTCCGATCAAGAAGAGTCTCATCGTGGGAGACATAAAGCACGGGCTCAGGAACTTCCCGGATCAGTGATTCGACATAAGCAATCCCTTCCAGGTCCAGGTCGTTGGCCGGCTCATCCAGGACATAGATATCCGGCCGATCCAGGATCAGGCCAAGAAGCCGAAGCTTCATCCGTTCACCTCCGGACAGGCTGGCAAAGGGCCGGGCAGCATAAAGCAAATCCGTGTCCAGGCCCATGAGGCCTGCTTGCCGGAATAGTTCTGCGTCAGACAAATGGGGCAATAAATAATCCGAGACCTTTGCTTCAAGCAGCTCTTGCGGACATTCCTGCTCCAGGTAGCCAAGCCGCCAGGCCTGATGGGTAACCGTCCCGGACCATTGCAGATAGGAGGCTGCAAGATCAGGCCGACAAATAACCCGAAGCAGGGCACTTTTGCCGTTCCCTTCGGCCCCGATTATTGCAAGCTTGTCACCTTTTTGCAGACTGAAATTGAGATTTGAGATAAGAGGGTAACCGTCACGTGCCCGGCTGACGGTCAAGTCTTTAACATGCAGCATAAGAACTCCTGAATCAGTGTCATCGGCCATACTGGCCGAGGCAGGTCAATGAATCAATTGGTTCTTAAACAATCACGGGTGCACCTCAGACTTGTTATTGTCTTTATGCTATCAAGAAGCCAGACCATCTGCAAACAGGTTCAAGGTGTCGAGGGGGAAGGGTTGCCAAGGGGATGACATGGATATAATGAGAAGGGAGGGTGGTAAACATGACAGCGGTCGATTGCTCGTTCACTCACGCGGATAACTGGTTTCGGTACAGGACGGGCGCTCTGATCGTGGCAGATGGCCAAGCGCTCTTCATGTATGGGGAGACTGCGCGCCATTATTACTCTCTTGGCGGGGCAGTCCAGCTTGGTGAGACCATCGAAGGCGCAGTCTGTCGGGAAGTCCGGGAGGAAACGGGAATTGACTTCCAGATTGACCGCCTTCTCTGCCTTATCCAGAACTTCTTTCAGGGTACTTACGGTTCAATCGACGGGAAAATCTGTCACACCCTTGAATTTATCTTCCTTATGAAAGCACCTGAACAGATGCTCTTTGATGCGCACAGCGTCAATATGGACGGCGATCAAGAGCGTCTTGTCTGGCTGCCTGTTGACCAGCTTGATCAATACGATATACGCCCGGCTGCCCTCATATCTCTTATCAGGCAGCCTCCGGAATCCTTTACAGTTCTGGTCAATGAGGAAAGGGGAGGGACTGAATCATGAAAGGCAGCGAGCCTTTTCTTACACTTGTCGAGGAATACAACTCTAAGGGTCATCTCCTTTATCTGGAAGACTATCCCGGAGCCTGGGTCCGGGGACAAATAAGGGAACAGGCTCTTTCGAAAATCCCCGCCGAGCTTTCCCGTTATGCGCTGTGGAGCGGGGAACCCTTGCCTCCCTATCCGTATCCCGGATACCGGATCAGGCAAAGCCAGGAAAGCCTGCTTGCCATCGAGGACGCGGATACAGATATCCTCTTCGATTCGGAAAGACGGCCTTTGTCAGAGGAGGAGTACCTTAGACTAAAAGGCCTTGCCCTGAAGTCGGCCAGGGATTTCCTGACACTTTACGATTCGATTCCCGACACGGACCTCCCTCTCAAGGAAGCCCGCGAGACCTTCTATGGCCAGCTCCCCGCCACAGCCCGGGCCATGTACCAACACGTCAAAGGGGTCAACTCCTACTATTTTGACAGGATTGGCCTGCCCCTCCGTCATAATGAGACCCTTTTGTCCGGCCGCCAGGAGGGTTTTGAAAGGCTTGAAAAGCTGGAGCTTTACCTTGAAAACGCGGTCTTTTATGGAAGCGACAGTGAGGCGTGGACTTTGCGCAAAGTGCTCAGACGCTTAATCTGGCATGACGCCATTCACGCCAAGGCAATGTACCGGTCATCCATCCGGGCCTTCCACCAGGATGAAATCGCCAATCCTTTCTGCTTTCTTCTTTGATCAGCATCCAGTGTCTATTCTCCGAAAAAGATACATAGCTCACCCAGCGATCCGGCACTTGAAGGAATCGGCCGCAGACAGTAGAGTAAATAAAAGGTGTGAGGGAGACAATCCTGAGCACGAGGACCGTATGCGCCCCCTCAAAATGGGCGGCCATGCCTTTCCAGGAGGATGACTATGGAACATAAACTACCCCAACTTCCCTTTGCCAAAGATGCCCTTGAGCCGGTCATTTCGGCAGAAACCATTGACTACCATTACGGCAGGCACCATCAGGCTTACGTCAACAATCTCAACAAGCTGATCGCCGGCACCGAATTTGAAGACATGAGCCTGGAAGAGATCATCAGAAAGTCAAGCGGCGGGATCTTCAACAACGCTGCCCAGGTCTTCAACCACACTTTCTACTGGAACTGCCTGTCGCCGGATTGCGGCGGGGAACCCGTGGGAGCCTTGGCTGAAGCTATTGAGCAGGCCTTTGGATCCTTTGATGCCTTCAAGGAAAAGTTCTCAGCGACCGCGGCAACCACCTTTGGTTCCGGCTGGGCCTGGCTGGTCAAGGATGCAGACGGCAAACTCCAGATCGTCAGCACCAGTAACGCGGGCACCCCGCTGACCCAAGACCAGAAGCCCCTTCTGACCTGCGATGTCTGGGAGCACGCCTATTACATCGACTACCGCAATGCCCGGCCTTCCTACATCGAGAAGTTCTGGGATCTTGTCAATTGGGATTTTGTGGCAAGCAATCTTTAAGTAAATGGAGTGAGGCGGGATCTTGGAAGAGTTCCCGTCTCACTCAGCTAAAAAGCGATAGAAACAGCCTGCCCCCTTCATCGCGGGCGGGCTTTAAATTCTTTTCTGACATGCTATAATGGCTAAGCGCCAAAAGCGCACGACCCGGAGAAGTACCCAAGAGGTCGAAGGGGACGGTTTGCTAAACCGTTAGTGGGGGCAACTCCAGCGAGGGTTCAAATCCCTCCTTCTCCGCCATATGACGAAACCTGTCGAAAAAGCTGAAATTGCTTTTACGACAGGTTTTTGTTATATAAGGGGATGATTAATATAGTACAGGGGGAATTCACTTGAAAGCCTTGAACGATGAGGATTTAGATCTTATTTCAAAAGCACAAGACGTGATAAAGAAAAATTTCGATTTCGAAAAAAGTAATCATACCGTCGGCGCCGCTGTAAGGTGTAAAAACGGAAATATCTATTTAGGAGTTAATGTTTACCTTAATCACGGTGCTTGTGCAGAAATTATTGCTGTCGGCACTGCACTAACGGCAGGTGAACGTGAATTTGACTGCATTGTTGCTGTTGGAGGAGATGGGGATATATTGCCCCCGTGTGGGAACTGCAGGCAAATGCTATCCGATTATGCTCCCTTGTGTGACGTTATCATTCCAACTGACGAGGGCAACAAAAAGGTAAAGGCATCAGAACTGATTCCTTATGCCTATGATCGCGAAATCTTCTAACGCAGAGGATAAGCGTTCCGCTTAAATCGTCTGCATCTTTTTGTCAGCTGACCACAAGAGATGGGCTGTCTCGTAATGAGACAGCTCTTTTCTTATCCCTGGCATTAGTTTATGTTACCGGCCTAAATCACTAAAATTAAACAATAACCGGTATTCAAAGCGGGACTATAAACATATAACTTGCTGGTATTATTCAATTCGATATACAAATATTGCCCGTCTTCCTGATGTCTGACCCTATTTATATCTGCTTTTAAGGCCATTAATGCGGATGCCTGGGATGGATCATTAATGGCTTCTATATCAATCATGACGAGGAAATCCCAAAAGAACTGGGCAGACTCATCGCTCATCTTGTGAAAGCCGCTTATGTCTCCTGGTTTCTTTAAGGAGAAAGCGTATATGTCCAAGCGATCATTGCCGAAGCCTCTCTCACTCTTAAACAAAATGTTGTGAGTGCTGATATCTGCGGAAATATCGCGCAAATCACTCTTTACCCCGCAAGATGAGAGAAGGAGCAAGAGGGCGATCAGGAGCCCGGCTAAAAGCCAGTTTGGAATTGATTTGTTTTCCGTTTTGTTCATCATTGGCTCGAACCTCTAAGTTTATGGTAACTCGAAAAGGGTCAAATACTCATATGTTGTGTTATAGAAGCTATATTAGCTTGATAACTGAAAACAGGCGGCTTATGTTCTTTTTGCCGCCCTTGACCTGGTTTGGCACCCCTCTAAGGGTCTTTCATAGGCGGTTTCAGCCTGTTGGTCAGAACTTTTGTTACCCTGTCCAATATTTTTGTCATTATATTGTAATCATTTGTTAGAATACTTAGCACCGGCCGAAATGGCCGGTCTTTAGCCTGCATGTTGCTTATGAGTGCCGGAGGGTTCGACTATGAAAACGATAAAAACACAAACGGGAAGGATGGGAACAACTGTAATCAGCTTGGTCCTGGCTCTTCTCTTGGCAGCAACGCCGATCTTTGGACCCAGGAGCACCCAGGTCCTTGGCGCGGTGGGAACCCCGGAGTTGGGGAATCTGGACTTTACAATAACGGCCGGTTTCGATGAAAATGGCAACCTGAGCCATACCGAGCCGCTTGAGTTAGAGGTTTCCTTTGACATACCGGTGCTCGGCGATGGCGGTGGCAGTTATTTTGAGAAGGGCGACACCATCCCCCTGACTCTCAGCGAACACTTCTCTTTCGACCCCATTCCATCTGGCACGATTGAGCTTGTCTTTACGGATGATGAAGGCAACACCCATTTGGTCGGTCATGTCACCCTGGCTAACGACGCCAATGGGCACGCGATCGCCGCCATCGTCCTGGATGGTGACGATAATGTCTTCAATGGATACTACGAGGGAGTGAGCGCAGAATTCGATGCCCGCCTGGTATGGAACGGTGAATCTGAAGAAGACGACGAAGGCAATCTGGTAGTTCGCATCCTGGAGAAAGAGGTAGACTTCCTTTTCCCGGGTGACACCATCACCTACACCATGGAAAAGACAGGAGCTCTAAGCGCGGATGCCTCCGCCATTACCTGGACCGTTGTCATCACGGGCATCAAAGATACCGTCCCACCTGCTCCCATTGATCTGGCCGGTTATATCTTTACGGATGACCTGACCAATGTAGGTGCTTTTGTAGCGGGTTCTTTTTCGCTTGATGCAAGTCTGGCACCCAACGCTGCGGGCAGCCTTTCTTATGAATTTCCAGCCAACAGCACTTCGCCCCAGACCATTACCTTCCAGACAAAGGTCAGCAACAACATCCTGACAAACGGCGGTACGGTTGCCAACACGGGCCGCCTTCAAAAAGACGGCAAGCCCGTGACCTTTGACAGGGGAACCGTTTCCGTCCCCGCGCCTCAGTTCACGAAGACCGGCGGAACAGCTGCTACAGCCATCACAAACGGTGTCTACAACCCAGCTAACCAAACCATTATCTGGACGGTTGATGTAGACAGCGCCGGACGCCTTCTTTCCGATTTGATCATCACCGACGTCCTGAACGCGGGTCTGACTTTCGTGTCTGCCAACTGGTATGTCTATGATGAAGGCACCTCAACCTGGCCGACAAGCCCCGATAAGACCTGGTCTGCTGTTCCTGCTAACAGTAAATATGAGATCGGCAACTTCCAGGGTAAGGGCCGTCTGCTCATCGTCACGCAGGTACCCACTCCGGCAAGCGGATTTGTGGTCGACGAAAGCACCTTCAATAACAGGGCCACCGTAACCTGGACTGGAGGCGGCGGCACTTCCGGAAGCGGAGGGACAGGTAACCCCGGGGTCGGAACTGGCTACAAAGCCATGACCAAGGCGGCTGGAACCGTCGATATGACGACCCACCAGATCCCCTGGACTGTCTCTGTCAACCTGGCCCACCAAGGGACCGTCGATCAATTGGCCGCCCTTACTATTTATGACTTAATCGTCCATAGTGCGGCTACAACGAATGCCGACCTCTTGGCCGCTGTGACATCGTCGGGAGGGACAACACCTGCCTGGCCGACCGGCCTGTCCATCGGGACAAGCGGAGTCGCCCGCAGCAACGGTCAGAAATATGTAACAGGGACCGCTGTGGCCGCTACGGGCAGCAGCCATCTGACTGTGACAGCAATTGAACTTTATAATGGTACGGATCACATCGGAACCCTGATTAAGGCCACCGGTCTCAAAAATGACACCGTCAACAAGATTCAATTCACCACCCAGGTTCTTGATCCCGCTATCCTGGCAGGCAACAGCACGACCGCTGATCCGACAAGAGTTTACAATACGGCGACCCTGACCTCGGGGACCAGCCGGATTTCCACGGCTCAGGCCAATGCAAGATTCAATAACCAGATTTTGTCCAAGGAATTGCTTCACCGGGACGAAGTCGACAATGATCATGATGACGAAAAAACCATCAATGCCAACAACAAGACCATCAATGTCAATAATGGCTTCCACTATGGTTATAAGGAAGTCATCTTCCGTTTCAATATCAATGCCTCAAGCCTTGACTTTGAGAATGTTTTGACGGATCCCCCCGGCGGATTCGGCCCCGTTACGGTTACCGATACCTTGCCTGAGGGTTGGGAATTTGTACCCTTTGAAAGTGGGGATGATTTTCTCCTTTATCATGGCGGAAGTTTCCAAAGCGGGGGCAACCGCCCTGCCACGGGATCCCTGGTCGCCAACGGCAGCCCCATCGATTTAGACGTCAACGACGGGATCGTTACCGCCAGCTTCAACCGTACGGGCGACCCCCAGACAGCGGCCTTCACTTTCCCTGGCCTTAAGACACCCTACGTACTGCTGATCAAGGCCCGGCCGACCCTGGATACGCTGGATGGCTACCTGCTCGAGAATCAGCCCACGACCGAACGCAACACGCTTAACATCAAGTCGACCACATGGACACCGGGCAAAACGGTTTTCCAGGATGTTGTCGTCGACGGCACCATTCTCCATAAGACCGTTTTCGTCGATGACAGCATGGGTGTTGCCCGCTGGACCATCGAGTACACGCCCATGGAGCGGCCGGTCGATATAGGCTGGGAAGATCAGATACCTGCGGGCATTGACCTGCGAACCGACTCCAACGGTAATCTGATCTGGCTTGACTCGGAAGGCAATCGCAATATTACAGTGACCGAACTGATCCTGGACTCAGCGGGCAATTATTCAGCGGGGACAGTACTGTCTCAGGCAGACCATGAGGAATACATCTCCTACGATCCCGAAACCCGGCTCATGACATTCATGTTCCCCTACAGCGACAGGGCCTACCGTTTGGTTTACCTGACGGATATCACGGGCGTACCGGGCTACGTCAGCAATGAAGTCCATCTGATCTCCGAGGAAGTCGGCGGTGTAACCGATTCGGACGGTTTTAATGTCTTGGATAGCCACGGCTCTGCGACCATGAAACGGAGCGCATTCATCATCATCTACAAGACCACCAGTGATGGTGAGACGCCTTTGGAGGGGGTCCAGTTTACTCTTTATTTCACCCATGAAGATGGGAGTATGGCGGCGGTCAAAGCTGAAAAAGTAACAGATGTTGACGGCCAGGTCGCCTTCTACGGCCTTGCGCCCGGCAACTATATCCTGAAAGAAACCCAGGTTCCCAGCGGTTATGCCCAGAACGAGACGGAGTACCACGTGACCGTGCTGGCAGACAAGACTGTGACCGTTGAGGGTCAGAGCAATCCTATTACAATCCGCAATTTCGAAGAAGAGGAAGAATTGGGCAATTTGACGCTGTCCAAGTTGGTCGCCGGCAACGCCGGCCAGACAGATCTGCCTTTTACCTTTACTCTTGAATTCAAGCTTGACGGTGAAGTTGTTACAGGTGTATTTGAGTACATAGGCGTCAACGGAGGTCCAAGCGGGGCTATTTCAAGCGGCGGTTCCGTGCAGCTGCAGCATGGCCAATCCATCAAAATGGTCGGCCTGCCGGCTGGCCTGGAATACAGCATCGTGGAGGATGAGGCAGATGGCTACATTACGGAGGCTGATGAAGCCGCCGGAACCATCCTGTCCGGCCAGACCAGCCAGGCTGTCTTTACGAATACCCGCAACCTGGGCGTACTCAACATCCATAAGACGGTTGATGGGGTTGGCGGTGATAAGAGCCTGCCCTTTACCTTCGAACTGACCTTGACGGATGCTGACGAGGAAGTCCTTGAGGGGATCTACGACTACACAGGCGTGGGAGTTCCGGACGGGACCATCAGCAGCGGTGATCAATTTCAATTGGCCCATGACCAGGCTATCATCATCACTGGCCTGCCTCTTGGCAGCCTCTACCAGGTTGTTGAGCTGGAAGCGGACCAGGATGATTACGAAACAACCGCAACCGGTGACACAGGTACCTTCACGGCTGAGGAATTCTACAAATACGTTGAATTTGTCAATACCAACGACACCTTGATTGAAGAAGACGATGATATCCCCAAAACGGGCGATACAGGAAATGAGGAGATGCTTACCGTCTTTATTGGTTCGCTGACCCTGCTGATCGTCCTGATCAGCGGCGATATCTACCTGCGCTACCGCAAGAAGGCCAGCCGCCGGGCAAGATAAACAGCTTTAGCGTCGATCAGGGGCCTGGGATCCTTTAGATTCCAGGCCCTTTCTTTTACAGGAGAATGCGCCTTGACCCCGCCCACCAGAGAAAAAAAAAGAATATCCTGGCTGACTGTTACCATCCGCCTGCTTGCGGCGGCCTGTCTGGTGGCTCTGGTCATATCGGGGACAGCCCTTATGCAGCAGCAGCGCGATTACCGTGAGGGCAATCATGCGTACGAACATATCCGCCAGCTTGCCTCTCCGCCCCCCCTTGCCAACGGCTCCGAAGATCAGATCTATCATTCTGAAATCAACTTTTCATCTCTTTGGGAGCTCAACCAGGATGTCGTCGGATGGCTCCGCGGCCCCGGGACCCTTATCGACTACCCGGTGGTTCAGGGGGAAGACAACGCGCATTACCTCAACCATTTGCTGACGGGAGAAAGGAATCGGCTGGGCAGCCTCTTTCTGGATTACCGAAACAAAGCCGATATGCGGGGCCGTGTGCTTGCCATCTACGGCCACAACATGCGGGACGGCTCCATGCTGACCTCAATCTCCCTCTACAAGGACCCTGCCTACTACCAGGCCCACCCCAGCCTGACCTACTTTACGCCGACCGCAGATTACACCATCCAAGTCTTTGCGGGCATCATCGTTTCCGGGACATCGGGCGCCCTCCGGCTCTCTTTCGATGACGATCAGGATTTCCTGGATTACCTCGGGGAATTGAGAACCGGGTCAACCTTCCAAAGCCCCGTCACAGTGGAAGCTGCCGATTCCGTGATCGCCCTGGTCACCTGTACCTACAATTTCAACAACGCCCGCTATATCCTCTTGGGGAAGCTGGTTAAGAACGCCTGAGCCGGGTCTGGACCGCTAGCCCATTCAAAGGGTCCCGATCAGGGAGCCTTCGGCCTCTCCTCCGAATAGGACCCCGACAGATAGAGTCCCAGCTTGGCGCTGGCGGGGCCAATCAGCTCATAGAGGACACTGGAGGCCAGGATAATGGTCTGCAGTGTACCGCCAACCTCCGGACCCAGCTGTCGGGCACAGAGCGCGGCAAGACCAATAGCGACACCTGCCTGAGGGGCCAGGGCCAGGCCAAGATAATTGCGGACCTCCCTGGGTTTGCCCGCCAGGCTGCTGCCCGCATAAGCACCGGCATATTTTCCCGCCAGACGGACGAAGAAATAGACGATCCCCGCCGTTGCCAATGTTGTTGCGCCGATAGCCTGGCTGGAAGTCAGGGCCCTGAGGTCAAAGGTCAGTCCGGAACGCACGAAGAAAAGGAGGAGGATGGGCGGGCTGAAATAGTTGAGCTGTTTGAAGAGTTTCTCATGTCCTTCAATATTGGCGAAGACCATGCCCATGGCCATACAGCCCAGAAGGGGCGAGACGTCCAGGAGGGCGCTGACCCCTGAGAACATGAGCAGGATAGCGACCGCGATGATCAGCCGGTTGTCAGCAGTCCGCCTGGTCGGAGTCATGAACTTGAGGAGCCAGGCGAAACCGGCCCCCAGGACCATCAGAAGCAGGTTGAGAAGAAGAGGCAGAAAAACGACCCGGAAAGTCCCGCCGCCCGAGGCGGCAAGGACGCGGGAGGAGGCAAAGGCAATGGCAATGCTGTAGGCGATCAGGCCGGTCACGTCATCCATGGCGACCACCTGCAGGAGGGTGTCCACATAGTCTCCCCTGGCGCCCGTCTGCCGGATGGTCATGATGGTTGAAGCAGGGGCGGTGGCAGCCGCCAGAGCAGCCAGGACAAGAGAGAAGACGAAATCCAGCCTGAGGATGAAGAACATGGCTCCAAAGACGAAGAGGGAGGCGGTCATGGATTCAAAGAGGGTGATGACCAGGGATTTGCGCCCATTGCTCCTGAGTTTGGAGAACTCAAAGTGTTCACCCACGCTGAAGGCAATGAAGGCCAGGGCTATATCCGTGATGAACTCTGTACCTTCAATGAAGGCGTCGGGAATCATATCCAGGACATGGGGGCCGATCAGAATGCCGGTCACGATATAGGCCGTGACATTGGGCAGACGGAGCAGCTTGGTTACCCGCGTCATGAGAAAGCCCAGAATCAGCATGAGGGAGAGAGATATAAGGATCCCGGAAATGCCGGTCGATCCGCCGTTCAAACTGTAAATGCCATCCAACATGAAGCTGCCTCCTTCCTCCTGCTTGTTTCTTTGACAGAGGCATGATAGAGTGAAATTTCTAATATGTAAAATAATCGTTCATGTGGATATGATTAGCATTCCTTATATTGGAGGTGGACATGCTCGATCGAAAAGTAGCATCCTTTCTGACGGTGGCCGAGCTGAAGAGCTTCACCAAGGCTGCGGCCCGCCTCAATCTCACCCAACCCGCTGTCAGCCAGCACATCAGTCTCCTGGAGAAGGAATTAGGCCGCAGCCTCTTTCACAGGGGCAAGGGTACCATACTGCTTACAGAGGCAGGAGAGACGGCCGCCCGGTACGCCCGCCGGCTCAATACCCTCTATGACCGCATGAAGCAGGACCTGGCGGACCGGGAACAGTCCATGACCCGCCTGCGGATCGGTGTCACCCATACGGCCGAGAGTAACATCGTAGCCGAGGTCCTGGCCGAATACGGCAACCGGAATCCGGGCATTGTCATTACGATTCTGACCGAGTCCATAAAAAACCTTTATGATATGTTGGACAACTACGACCTGGATCTGGCCATTGTGGAGGGTGTGGCAGGTCTTCCTGCCTTCGGTTCCATCATCCTGGATACCGATTACCTGGTCTGCGCCATGTCCAATGAGCACCGGCTGGCCAGGAAGGCAATGGTCCGTCTGGAAGACCTGACCCGGGAGCGGATGATCCTGCGGCTTGCAGGCTCAGCCACGGTCAATCTCTTCATCTCAAGCCTGGAGAGCATGAACCGCTCCATCGAGGAATTCAATGTCATCCTGGAAGTGGACAACATCGCCACCATCAAGGATCTGATCCGCAAGAATCTGGGGGTTTCTATCCTGCCAAAAAGCACCTGCATGGATGAAGTCAGCAAGGGCAAGATGACTATCCTGCCCATCGAGAACATGAGTATGGTCCGGGAAACCCGCATTGTCTATCAGAAGGATTTCTCCCATCCCCGGATCCTTGAAGAACTGACCGGCCTTTACGGGAAGATTTCCAACAGGAGAAACCGCGAGCTGACCTGAAGAAGGAAGCCCATCCAGTAAGAAAAAGGAGCGGCCTCATGATAATCCGTGAAGCCGCTCCCTCTTGGTTTTTTGTCAGCTGTCATGGGACAGCTTCTCTTTAGAAGACAGTCGTTTGACGCTCGTTTTTGACGATGACCTTGCCTTCCCTGATTACATAAGGCCGGTTGGGCGCATAGGCCATGGCCTCGCGGATATTCTTTGCGTCGATGACCAGCAGGTTGGCCTTGCAGCCTTCCTCCAGGCCATAGCCTTCCAGGTTCAGGATCTTGTTGGCGTCCGTCGTGATCATGTCAAAGACTTTTTCCAGCTCGGGCGGCAGGCTCATCTGCGCAGCGTGCACGGTGATGTTGGCAACCTGCAGCATATCGGCTGAACCCAGAGGATAGAAGGTATCGTTGACACAGTCCTGGCCGAAGCTGACATTGACGCCGGCCTCCAGGAGTTCCTTGACGCGGGTGATACCCCTGCGGATGGGCTGCTTGTCCAGGCGGCCCTGGAGCAGGAGGTTGGTCACCGGGTTGGTGATCATGTGGATGCCGGCCCGGGCCACCTTGTCAATCACATAGGCCGCGTAGTGGTCGTCATAAGCGGCCAGAGCGCAGGTGTGACCCGCTGTGACGCGGCCGTGCCAGCCCCGTTTGAGGGTCTCGTCCGCCACCATCTCCAGGGTCCGGTAGAAGGGATCGTCCGTCTCATCGACGTGCATGTCGATGTCGGCATCGTACTTTTCCGCCAGGTCGAAGCAGTATTTGACGTGGGCCAGGCTGTCATCCGGGGTTTGCTCATTGGCCGGCATGCCGCCGACAATATCACAGCCCATGCGCATGGCTTCATCCATCAGCTTGTCGCAGCCCGGATCCTTGATGATGCCTTCCTGGGGGAAGGCCACCAGCTGGAGGGTCATCCTATCCTTGTATTTCTCCCGCAGGGCCAGAACGCCGCTCAGGGGCTTCTGGCCGCCGACCGTGTCGATATCGACGTGGGTTCGCATGGCCAGGGTTCCGTTGACCAGAGCCTTGTCCAGTACAGCTCCCGCGCGCAGGATGACGTCTTCATCCGTGTACTGCTTTTTTCTATCCCAGATGATCTCAATGGCTTCTGTCAAGGTACCGCTGACATTTTTGCGAACACTGTCCAGAATGTTGACCTTGTCCAGGTGGATGTGCGGGTCGATCAGGGCCGGGACCAGAAGTTTACCCTCCAGGTCGATGACTGTTTCCGCCTTGCGGTCGGAATTCTGACTGATCCCGCGGATCAGCTTGTCTTCGCAATAGACATCCCACAGACCTTCACGCTGCCTGAGCGTGCAGTTTTTCAACAAGAGTGACATCGTTAACTCCTTTTAAGTCAGATTCAGCCGGCCAGCTTGTTGGCCGTTTTTTCGATGGCCTTGACGATCGGAATGCAGCCCGTGCATGCGCCGCACTCCCCAACACTGCAGCCTTCCTTGGTTCCAGTCAATTCCAGATCGTTACAGATGACGTCCCGCATGCGGAACCCCGGAACCGCTTCAATATCCCAGGGTTTTCCCTTGACCCCACTTCAGATCATGGGATTTCGGAGGACCAGAACGCCCCCCTTTTCCTCATCCGGGAAGAATGAGGACCGGTCGCTGAAGCGGACCCGGTCAAAATGCCTGAGAAAGGGCTCAACGCCCGAAGTCACCTGCCAGCCGGCTGCAGCCTCCCGGTAATGCATAGGCACTGTAAGGCGGGGCGAAAGGGCCTTGACAATAACGGCGGCCTCCTCGCTGTCGATGGTGTAGTGCCCGCCTACAGGGATCAGGAGGACGTCCAAATCCCCCAAGAGATCCAAAGTAGCCTCTTCCAGCGGATGGCCCAGATCGCCCAGGTGGGCCAGGCGCAGGCCGCAGAGGCTGACCAGATGGATTCGATTGGGCCCTCTCAGACGGCCCTCCTCTTTGTCGTGAAAGCTTTCGATGACCTGGACCTGGATAGCGGACTTTCGGCCGGTCAGGGCAACCCGCTCTTTGGCGTTGTGGTCATCGTGCTCATGGGAGACCAGGACCAGGTCCGCCGACAGCTCCAGCTGACCATAGCCGGGAACTTCCAGGAAGGGATCGATAACAACCGAATCCAGGCCGCAGCGAATCTCAAAACAGGAATGGCCGTGCCAGATGACTTCAACCGATTCTCTTCTCGTGTCTTCATGTGTCTGGGTCATGGGACAGCTCCTTTCAGCTAAAGAGCTCTTGACTCTTTTCTACAGTATAAAGGAGAGCGCGGCCTGCTAGCTGCAAGGTATACTGTTTGTCAGGAGAAAGGGAGGACGGAGCCCATGGACAAAGACAAATTGCGCGGGGTCTGGCAGGCTCTGAATGAGCGGCTTTCCGCTGTTTCCTTTGAGGCCATATGGCCCGGATTCAGCCCCTATGACTTCGCCCTCTATACGCCGGAGCTTGCCTGTATCCAGGGAGATATCCGGGGAAAGCCCCCCTCCTTCATTGGCAATACCGCTCTGGCCTTCGAAGGCCGCCCCCTGGCCATCTGGCAGCTGGAAGAGACCGGCCTGCCGGAAGGAGATGAACTGGACCGGCTGGCTGCCAACCTGATCCATGAGATGTTCCACGCCTTCCAGGGAGAAAAGGGCGAAAGCCGCTTCCCCCGGGACCTGGAACTCCTCCTCTACCCCTACCGGGAAGACCTGGTCGCCTGGACCATCCGTGAATCCCGCCTTCTTTCTCAAGCAGATCCTTATACAAAAGAGAATTCCGGCCATGAAGCAGGCCGCCTCCTGGAGGCTGTCGCCGCGGTCCGCCAAGAAAAAGACAAGCTGGCGGGTTCCGCCACCCTCAATGAATACCGGACGGAGACAGCCGAAGGCCTGGCTGAATATGCCGGCTATCGGGGGCTTTGTCAGATCAATCAAACTCTGGCGGAAAAGACCCTGGCCGGCTACCGGGAGCAGCTTTCATCCAACCTTCATCTTTTCGATATCCGCAGGCGCTGCTACTTCTCGGGCGTCCTCCTGGCCGTCGCTCTGGAAAGGGCCGGCTACCCCCTTGCCCATGACCTGGCCTGTCCCAGGACCCTCTGGGAAGAGCTGGCCATTCCATCAGGCAAGGCATCGCCTCTGACGGATGGGGAGCGGGCCCGGGCTGCTTCCCTCATGCAAGAGGAAGAAAAACGCCGGGCCGGCCTCCTGGCTTCCTTTCAGGAGGAGTTCAAGCAGGAGAGCCCCCTCCACGCCCTTATCTGCGGCTATGACCCCATGAACCTGACTCGGGTGGGAGATTTTCTGATCTCCACCCATTTTTTGATGACAGAAAAGGATGGCCAGAAGCAACCCTGGATGGGCCGCCATCTTTTCCGCATGAAAAAAGGGCATGAGATAGCGGTGGAAGCCGTCTATTTCGAATAGAAGTCATCTTTTTGCTACAATGCTGGCTAAGGAACTGACCCCGTCAAGGGTTTGAGGAGATAAACAATGAAAGACCGGATCCATGAAATTAAAGAGGAAGGTATCCTGGCCATAGGCCAGTGCGATTCCTTCGATGCGCTGGAAAACGTGCGCCAGCTCTACCTGGGGAAAAAGGGCCGCTTGACCGATGTCCTCAAGGGCTTGGGAAAGCTGGATCCCCAGGACCGCAAGGAGATGGGCCAGTTGGCCAATGAGATCAAGGACCAGTTGACCCAGGCCATGGAGGACCAAAAATCCAGGCTTCTGGAAGATGCCTCTTTCTTTGACTCCACCCCCGACCTGACCCTGCCGGGATTTGCCGTCCCGGGCGGCGGCCTCCATCCCGTCACGCAGATGTGTGATGACCTGAACGATGCCTTCCGTTCCCTGAATTTTGAGATCTTCTCCGAAGACGAAATCACCAGTGAACTCTATGCTTTTGACTATCTGAATTTCCCGCCTGACCATCCGGCCCGGGATTCAATGGATACCTATTGGATCGGCGGGACGGAAGACAAACGGGGAGCCGGCAGACTCTGCCTGCGGCCTCACCTGACAGGAGGCAGTGTCCGTTATTTGCAGGAGCACGGAGCGCCCGCCCGCTTTGTCTATCCCGGCCGGGTCTACCGCAATGAAGCGACCGACGCCCGGCATGAGCGCGCCTTCTTCCAGTACGAGGCTCTGATTGTCGACCGCGATTATTCTTTCGCCTCCGGCCTGATCCTGGTTTCAACCATCCTGGAGCGCGTCTTCGGCCGGCCGGTTCCCGTGCGCATGCGGGCCGGTTTCTTCCCCTTCGTTGAACCCGGCTTCGAGATCGACATGGAGTGTCAGGTCTGCCAGGGACAGGGCTGCCCTGTCTGCCATCAAAGCGGCTGGATCGAGATCATGCCGGGGGGCTCACCCCATCCCAATGTCCTCCGCGCCGCCGGTCTGGATCCGGATATCTGGAGCGGCTTTTACATCAACATCGGCCTGGACCGGCTGGTCATGATGCGCTACGGCATCGATGACGTCCGCCTCTTCCACAGCGCGGACCTGCGCTTTCTCAGCCAGTTCAAGTAGGAGGGGCCCGCCATGAACGTTTCTTTGAATTGGATCAGACAATACATCGACCTGCCGGCTGACCTTACGGCTGAGGATCTGGCAACCGACCTGACCATGCGTACGGTTGAGGTTGAATCGGTTACCAATCCGGCCGACCGGGTCCGGGGAATCGTCACCGGCCGGATCGAAAGCGTTGAGACCCACCCTGAGGCAGATCTGCTTCGGATCTGCCAGGTAGATATCGGCGGGGACCGCCTGCTGCAGATTGTCTGCGGCGGCACCAACCTCTATGCGGGAGAACGCGTGGCAGTCGCTCCGCCCGGGGCCTTCGTACGCTGGCACGGCCAGGGGGAGCCCGTCGAACTTAAGGCGGTCAAACTCCGCGGTCAGCTGAGCGAGGGCATGATCTGCAGTTCCCAGGAAATTGACCTGGAAGACCTCTTCCCGACTGAGCATGAAACCATCATCCTGGATCTGACACCCCTCTTTCCACAGGCTGAGCCCGGCCTGCCGCTGGCAGACCTGCTGGAGCTCCATGACCTCATCATCGAGATCGACAACAAGTCCATGACCAACCGTCCGGATCTGTGGGGACATTACGGGATCGCCCGGGAACTGGTCGCTATTTATGGCGGACAGCTGAAAGAGCTCCCCGCCTTCGAACTGCCCCAGCAGGTCCAGGCCTACGCCGTGGAGATTTTGGATCCCGACCGCTGCAGGCGCTATGACGCCGTCGTTTTTGATCAGGTGGCCAACGTGCCCTCGCCCTTCTGGATGCAGCGCCTGATCTGGTCGGTGGGTATGCGCCCCATCAATCTCCTGGTAGACATCACCAATTACGTTATGCTGGCGACCGGTCAGCCCACCCACGCCTTTGACCGGGATCACGTGGAAGAGGGCATCCGGGTCCGCCGGGCCCGGGAGGGGGAAATCCTCCAGCTCCTGGACGGCCATGAACTCCATCTGGCAGACCAGGACCTTCTGATCTGTGACGGCAAGGACAAGGTCATCGGCCTGGCCGGTGTCATGGGCGGTGCCCGCGATTCCATCCTGCCGGAGACCTCCGGCATGGTTCTGGAGGTAGCCAATTTCGAGGCCATCGGCATCCGCAAGACAGCCGGCCGCCACCAGCTCCGCACGGAAGCTTCCTCCCGCTTCGAGAAATCAATCGACACGCCCCGCTGTGACCAGGCCCTGGGTCTGACCCTGGCCCTCATGCGTGAACTCCAGCCCCAGGCCAGGATTGTGGCGGCAGGCCACCACCGGGTCCAGGAAACCAAGGCTCTGACCATTCCCCTGTCTCTGAGCTTTCTCAAGGTCCGGTCGGGCCGGGATCTTACCCAATCAGAAGTCATGGAAAAACTGGCTGCCCTGGGATTTGAGACCAGCTTTGACGGCCAGGACCAGATGACGGTTACAGTTCCTGTCTGGCGGGCCACAGGGGATGTCAGCATCCGGGACGATATCCTGGAAGAGGTCTGCCGCATGATCGGTTACGATCGCTTCGTTTTTGTCCCGCCCCTGGTCCGGCTGGATCAGGCGGTCCGCCAGCCCGTCTTTGAGAGCAGCCGGGCGATCCGCGATTACCTGGCTTCCCGGGCCGGCCTCCAGGAAGTCTTCACCTATCCCTGGACAGCCGACCGCTTCCTTATGGCAGCGGGGGAGGAGGAGTCCAAGCACCTGACCCTGGCCAACCCGCCCTCACCTGAACGCTCCCGCCTGCGGTCTTCGCTCATCCCCGGTCTCCTGGAAGCCGTCAGCTTGAATGCCCGTTATTATGACAACTTCGGCCTCTTCGAATGGGCCCAGTGCTTCGAGCCCGGAAAAGCCCCCACCGACAGCAGCCAGGAGGCTCTTCCTCTTCAAAAGCGAAAACTCTCCCTGGCACTTGCGGGTCAGGAGGCAGGCCACCTCTTCCGCAGCCTCAAGGGCATTCTGGAAGACCTTCCCCGCTATGGGCGTGTCCAGGCCTTCACCTTTGCCCGGACCGGCGAAAAACCTGCCTGGGCAGACCGCAATGCCTGGCTGGATCTGATGGGTCCGGACGGCCAAAGGGTGGGCCGTATGGGTCTTCTTTCGCCCAAGGCCACAGCGGCCGCAGGCCTTCGGCAAATCATGGCAACCATGGCTGAAATAGAAGTGGATCTCCTGCAGCCTCTTGCCAGCAGGGACAACCGCTATCAGGCCCTTCCCCATTTCCCCCTGGTCGAACAGGATCTGGCCATCGTAGTTGAGGAGGCGGTCAGCTGGACGGAGGTTGAGGAAGCCCTGGCCTCCCATGTCCGCCGGTCGGAATTCCTGGAGGAGTACCGGGGCAGCCAGGTCCCCGAAGGTAAAAAATCCCTGATTTTCCGCTTCTGGCTGGGATCGGAAGAGAAAACTTTGTCATCTGAAGAGATCGAAGAAATACGCCAGCGCATCCTGAAGAAACTGAAATTTACATTGAAAGCGGACCTTCGATAATCAATAATCGATATTTGCGTATCGAATGATACAGTTTTAAGAAACACCTTAAGGAGAGTGTCCTTTTCCAGCGGCATATTTCAACCGCGGGATCTTCGGATTCCGCGGTTTTTCTCTTGTATTCTCCTATATGCTCCATTCTTTGGCAGATGCCCAATGCCGGCCCTGCCGATTCGTCATTTCGCCATCTTGCGCAAGGCCGGTCTTTTGACATAATGAGCATGGTGATTTTTGGGCGGAGCCACAGAAAGTGAACTGACGGACATAGAAAAGAAGAACTCTTTCCTGATTTTGACTAACAACCCCCTGGTCGCTGAGACCCTCGGCGAACGTTTTCTGATTGAATTTCTGGATCAAAAAAGTGATATCGAAGTCCTCACTCTGGCCCGCAACCGCGTTCACCTGGGCCATCGCATTCTGACTGCCCCCCTGTCCGGCAGTGTCAAGCCCGGCGAAACACCCTACCGATCCCTGATGATGACAGCTGAGGCCGATGACAGCCTTGATTTCTTTTCTCTTGGCAACATGGAGCGCGCCCTGTCTGTCCTCCGCCACCAAAAAGTTAGTACACGAGCAGGCAGCAGTGCCGCAGATCTGGATTACCAGCTGGTTGATCTGAGTCTGATTGAAAGCGCCCTGCCCTCCCTTGAAGCAGCCGGCCTGGCTTAGGCCAATCAAGAAACAGAGGTAACCCGGTGAAACTGGAACTAGGCTACATCGACATCCGCGGAATTCGCTTCGACGATTATATGGCGATCGAAGACGGCATCCTGGTTGTCAACCCCAAGGAATTGGCGGAAGCGGTCCTGGCTGATCCCCTGATCAAGTCAGCCCGCCTGGAAATCGCCAACCCCGGTGAGAGCATACGCATTACGCCGGTCAAGGATGTCATTGAACCGCGTGTCAAGGTGGAGGGGCCCGGGGGGATTTTCCCGGGTATGATCTCCAAGGTCGATACGGTCGGTTCGGGTAAGACTCACGTCCTGCGCGGCATGGCGGTTGTCACCGTGGGCCGCATTGTCGGATTCCAGGAAGGCATCATCGACATGACCGGGCCCGGCGCGGCCTATACCCCCTTCTCCAAACTCCATAACCTGGTTCTGGTTATGGAACCGGTCGAGGGCATCGCCCCCCACGATTATGAGAAGGCGGCGCGCATGGCCGGCCTGCAGCTGGCTGTGACCATCGGCGAGCTGGCCCGCAACCTGGAGCCGGACGAGACGGAAGTTTTCAAGACACCCCGCATCTCCGAATCCTTCGACGCCATCCTGCGGGGTCTGCCGCGGGTGGGCTATGTCATGATGCTCCAGAGCCAGGGCCTCCTGCACGATACCTATGTCTACGGAGTCGACGCCAAACGCACCCTGTCAACCCTCATCCGGCCGACAGAACTCATGGACGGCGCCATCGTGTCCGGCAACTGTGTTTCGGCCTGTGACAAGAACACCACCTACCATCACCTGAATAACCCGGTCGTACGCGATCTCCTCAAGGAGCATGGCAAGACCCTGAACTTTGTCGGCATGATCATTACCAACGAGACCGTCTACCTGTCCGACAAGGTCCGCTCCTCTGATTGGACGGCAGAAATGGCTGAATACCTGCCCTTTGACGGCGCCATTATTTCCCAGGAGGGCTTTGGCAACCCCGACACGGACCTGATCATGAACTGCACCAAACTGGAGAAGAAAGGCATCAAGACGGTGGTCATCACCGACGAGTACGCCGGCCAGGATGGAAAGAGCCAATCCCTGGCCGATGCCGACGAGCTGGTTGACGCTGTGGTCTCGACCGGCAACGCCAACATGCCCATCCTCCTGCCTCCCATGGAGCGGGTCATCGGCATGCTCGATTACATCGACAAGATCGCGGGCGGCCATGATGGCTCCCTGAGACCGGACGGGTCCATCGAAGCCGAACTCCAGGTCATTACCGGAGCAACCAATGAGCTGGGTTACAACCTGCTCAGTGCCCGCTAAGGAGGTTACCGTGAGTCAGTATAAAGTTGTCCATTACATCAATCAGTTCTTCGGCCAGATCGGTGGCGAGGAAATGGCGGATTATCCCGCCGAGAAGCGCCCCGGCCCTATAGGGCCCGGCCTGGCCTTCACCCAGGCCCTGGGTGAGGATGCCGCCATCACGGCTACCATCGTCTGCGGTGACTCCTGGTTTAACGAGAATCTTGAACTGGCCAGACAAACGGTCCTGGACATGGTCCGGGAAGAAGCCCCCGATCTTTTCATCGCGGGGCCTGCCTTCAATGCCGGCCGTTACGGCGTCGCCTGCGGCAGCATCGCGGACGCCGTGCAGTCCGAACTTGGGATTCCCGCCGTCACCGGCATGTACGTGGAAAACCCCGGAGCCGACATGTTCAGGGAGAAGGTCTACACCATTGCCACCGGCGACAATGCCGCCGGCATGCGGCGTGTCGTACCTGCCATGGCCAGCCTGGGCCTCAAACTGGTCCGGGGGGAGGACATAGGCGCTTCCGTTGAGGAAGGCTACCTGCCCAACGGTATCCGCAAGAATTTCTTCGACCAGAAGCGGGGCAGCCTGCGGGCCATCGAGATGCTTCTCAATAAGCTCAAGGACAAGCCCTTTGTCACCGAATACCCCATGCCGGTTTACGACCGGGTGGAAGCCGGCCCAGCCATCAAGGACCTGTCGCGTGCCACCATTGCCATTGTCACCTCCGGCGGTATCGTCCCCAAGGGCAACCCCGACCGGATCGAGAGCTCCTCGGCCACGCGTTACGGCAGTTACCATATTGCCGGCGTCGACGATTTAACCTCAGATAAGTATGAGACGGCGCACGGCGGCTATGATCCTGTCTACGCCAACCAGGACGCGGACCGGGTTGTTCCGGTGGACGTCCTGCGCCAATACGAAAAAGAGGGCAAGATTGGCAAGCTGCACGACTGGTTTTATTCAACCGTCGGCAATGGGACCTCGGTGGCCAACTCCAAGCGCTTTGCCGTTGAAATCGCGGAGAAGCTGCTGGCACAGGGTGTGGACGCGGTCATTATGACCTCCACCTGAGGAACCTGTACGCGTTGCGGTGCAACCATGGTTAAGGAAATTGAACGCGCGGGGCTGCCGGTTGTCCACCTTTGTACGGTGACCCCCATCTCCCTGACAGTCGGAGCCAACCGGATCGTCCCGACTGTCGCCATTCCCTATCCGCTCGGGAAACCCGATCTGGAGCCCAAGGAAGAATACGAATTGCGGCGCCGCCTGATTGACAAGGCACTTGATGCGCTGACGGCCGAGGTGACGGAACAGACCCTCTTCGAGTAAGAGACCTTGGCGGACCAGGGAGGATATTATGGAAAAGATCTACGACCTCATCATCATCGGCGCGGGCCCTGCGGGCCTGGCAGCCGGACTATACGCAGGGCGCTCGCGCCTGGACACCCTTCTCATTGAAAAAGGCGTCGACGGCGGCCAGATTGCCATCACGGCCGAAATTGAAAACTATCCCGGCGGCCTTTCAGGCCCCGGAACCGTGGAAAGCGGTGCCGAGCTTATCGCCCGCATGACGGCTCAGTGCGCCCAATTCGGTGTTGAGCGCCTGTCCGCTCAGGTCACCCGGGTTGCCCTTGACGGCCCGGTCAAAGAAGTCCACACGCACGAGGGGTTATTCCGGGCCAAGGCGGTCCTGATCGCCACCGGCGCCCACCCCCGCCCCATCGGCTGTCCCGGCGAGAAAGAACTCATGGGCCGGGGTGTTTCCTACTGCGCCACCTGTGACGGATCCTTTTTCGAAGGCCTGGAGGTCTATGTGATCGGAGGCGGCGATACGGCGGTCGAGGAGGCCATCTACCTGACCCGTTTTGCCCGCAAGGTCACCATCGTCCACCGGCGCGACGAGCTGCGCGCCGTCCAATCCATCCAGGAGCGTGCTTTTGCCAACTCCAAGATTGACTTCCTGTGGAATTCGGTCGTCACCGAACTTCACGGCGATGACGGTGTCCTGTCCGCCATGACAGTCAAGGATACCAAAACCGGCCAGGAGCGCCGGATCGAAGCGGATGAGGAGGACGGCATGTTCGGCGTCTTCGTTTTCATCGGCTTC
Organism: Saccharofermentanales bacterium; assembly: GCA_041655695.1. Taxonomy (GTDB): domain Bacteria; phylum Bacillota; class Clostridia; order Saccharofermentanales; family DTU023; genus UBA4923. The sequence continues at coordinate 8,304 of JBBAEW010000005.1, read as the reverse complement.
CTGCCCAACTATGAACTCTTCGCGGAGTCGGTCCAAATGGACAACCACTACATTCTGACCGATGACGCCATGAGGACCAATCTGCCGGGCGTTTACGCCGCCGGCGATATCCGCAAGAAACCGCTTCGCCAGGTGGTTACAGCCTGTTCGGACGGCGCCATCGCCGCCATGCAGGTTGAACATGACCTGGCTTCCGGCGCCATCGGCTAAGAGGAGGAAAGATCCCATGTTTGAACTGGACAAAGACAATTTCGAAAGTGAAGTTCTCCAGGCGGACGGCCCGGTCCTGGTTGACTTTTACGGCAACGGCTGTGTGCCCTGTGAGGCCCTGAAACCCCACATCCTCCGCCTGGAGGAGACCTACGGCGACAGGATCCGTTTCACCGGCCTGAATACGTCGACAGCCAGAAGGCTGGCCATTTCACAGAAGATCCTGGGTCTGCCCGTCATCGCCATTTATGAGGGCGGCCAGAAAGTCAAAGAGCTCATCAAGGAGGAGGCTACGCCTCAGGCTGTCGAAGACATGCTGAAGGCTTACTGCGGTCTCTAACCCTTTATGGAGAATCTCCCGAGGCGGCTTTCCAGCCTGCCCTTTGGGGATGGGTGCCCAAAAACACCCTTATTACGATGAAAGGAGCAGGATATGAGCATACTCGAAGGCAAAAAGGTCATCGTCATCGGTGACCGCGACGGAATCCCCGGCCCGGCGATCGCGCTTTGCGCGGAATCCGCAGGTGCCGAGGTTATCTTCTCCGCTACGGAGTGCTTCGTCTGAACGGCCGCGGGTGCAATGGATCTGGAAAATCAGAAGCGTGTCAAGGAACTCACCGAAGAGTTTGGCGCCGGGAACATCGTTGTTCTACTTGGCGCCGCTGAAGGTGAGGCCTCCGGCATCGCAGCTGAAACGGTCACCGTTGGTGATCCGACCTTCGCCGGTCCATTGACTGGAGTCTCGTTGGGACTCCCCGTCTATCACGTTTGTGAAGAGGAAGTAAAAGAAGCTTACGATCCGGATGTCTATGAAGAGCAGGTTTCCATGATGGAAATGGTTCTGGACGTCGATGAGATCGCAGAAGAAATGAAAGCAATCCGCGCGCTGAAACCCGGCAGCTAGGATTCATCAGACCATAGAAGATGCCCCGGGCACTGCTGTCCTTTTTATCGGGATGGGACCGGGGCATCTTTAGCAAAAGCCATTCTTGGAAAGGCAGGACAGATCGAATGAACAGTGTCATGAAAGGCGCGGGCTATATCCTGGTCCATACCCCCGACATGGTCATCCACAACGGGACCACACAGACTACGGAGCGCGTCGTCAATCCCGGATCGGAATACCTGAAAGCGCTCCCGGGCCACCTTCGCACCTACGATCGGGTGCGGGCCTACTACCCCAACCAGGTCTATATCGGCAATCTGACGCCCCAGGAACTGAAGGCGGTCGAGGGACCCTGGCAGGATCTGACCAGTCCCGTCACCGAGCGTTTCGGGCCTTTTGGCGAGATCATGCCCCAGGAAGCCTTCTACCTTCTGGTTCAGGCGGCGGACGAGTTCGACCTGGTCTTCCTGGATGAGAACTTTGTAAAAGAGCATAAGGCTGACCTCCTGGACCATCCCCTGCTCCCCGCCTCACTGACTGGCCGCCTCAAGGACGGTGTCAGCCAGGACAAGTTGAAGCAGCTGGTTGATGAGGACGGAGCTGATGGACTTTATATAGGAGATTGGATCGTCGGTGCGGTCCGCCGGGCTCACGACATCGACCCCAACCTTTCGGCCCACGTCATGATCGAGAATCTGGTTTCCAAGGCATCCAGCGTCCTGGCCCTTCTCTATGCCGCCCAAAATGCCGGCATCAACCCCGAGGAGGTGGAATACACCATCGACTGCTCCGAGGAAGCCTGCGGCGATATGAACCAGCGGGGCGGCGGCAACTTCGCCAAAGCGACGGCGGAAGCGGCCGGCTTCACCAATTCAACCGGCTCCGACGTCCGCGGCTTCTGTGCCGCTCCCGTCCACGCCATCGCCCTGGCCGCCTCCCTGGTCAAGGCAGGCACATTCAAGACGGTTGCGGTCACCGCCGGCGGCTCCACCGCCAAACTGGGCATGAACGGCAAGGACCACGTCCGAAAGGACCTGCCCATTCTGGAAGACTGCCTGGCCGGCTTTGCCGTCATTATTTCAGAAAACGACGGGGTCAACCCCGAGATCATTGTCAGCAACCCCGGCCGCCACGTGGTGGGAACCGGCAGCTCTCCCCAGAAGGTCATCGCTTCGCTGGTCACTGAACCTCTGGCCAAACGGGGTCTCAAGGTCACCGATGTCGACTATTACTCACCGGAAATGCAAAACCCGGATATCACCAAACCCGCAGGCTCCGGCAATGTCCCCGAAGCCAACATGAAAATGATCGGCGCCCTGGCCGTCACCCAGGGGGATCTGGACCGCAAGGATCTGAACGATTTCGTCAGCCGCCACGGCCTGCCCGGCTTCGCGCCTACTCAGGGCCATATCCCCTCGGGCATACCCTACATGGGCCACGCGCGCACGGCTCTGCTCAATAAGGAGATCCAGCGGGTCATGATCATCGGCAAGGGCTCCCTCTTTCTGGGCCGCCTGACCAACCTCTTCGACGGTCTCTCCTTCCTTATGGAACCAAACCAGGGCAAAAGGGAGGAGACCCATGCCTCAACCGATGAAATCCGCCGCCTGATCGCGGAAGCCCTTCGCGGCTTCGCGGCCAATCTCATGGAGGACAGCTAGGTTATGGATCAGATCAAGCGCGAAATCGCCTCGGTTTTTGAAGAACTGGCTCAAGGCCTGGAAACCGGCCGCCTGGGCAAAGCACCCCGGGTGGCGGTCATGGGCCTGGGCTCGGAACTGGGTGAGGCCAATGTCCTGGCCGGCTGCCAGGCCGCTTCAAAAGAAGGCATTCAGGTCCTTTACCTGGGAACCCTAGCGATAGACGGTGTCACCACCCTCACCTGCCAAGCGCCCGACGAGGCTTTCGCCCGCATGGGCCAACTTCTCTGCCAGGATGAGGCCGATGCCGCTGTCGCCATGCACTACCCCTTCCCCATCGGCGTGTCGACGGTTGGCCGCATCAAGGCACCAGCTACCGGCAAGGATTTCTACCTGGCATCGACAACCGGTACGTCTTCCACCGACCGGGTGGAAGCCCTGGTTCTCAATGCCCTGGCAGGCATTGCCACTGCCAAGGCGGATGGCCTGGACGACCCCGCGGTTGGTCTCCTCAATCTGGACGGCTCCCGCCAGGCCGAGAGCATCCTGAAAGCCCTCAAGGAAGAGGGGTATCCTATCCGCTTTGCTGTTTCCGGAAGATCCGACGGCGGCGCTGTCCTTCGCGGCAACGATATCCTGACGGCCCCCCAGGACGTGCTGGTTCTGGATTCCCTGACCGGCAATGCCATCCTCAAGGTCCTTGCCGCTTATGCCTCCGGCGGCCATTATGAGACCACAGGCGCCGGCTACGGACCTGGCGTCGGCGAGAAGATGGAGGGCCTGGTCCACATCATCTCCCGGGCTTCAGGCGCACCGGTCATTGCACAGGCCATCGCCTTTGCCGCAAGGACAGCCAAGAATCAACTGAAGGACCTCTATCTTCGGGAACTGGCCCTGGCAAGAAAGGCCGGACTGGACCGCCTGCTCCAAGAGCGCAGGGCAGCCGCCAAACCGGACGCACCTGCGGCTCAGGCCCCTCCAGCGGAAGTTGTCACCGAACAGATTGAGGGCATCGATGTGCTCAGTCTGGAGGACGCTGTCCAGCTCCTGTGGAACGCCGGCGTCTACGCTGAAAGCGGCATGGGTTGCACGGGCCCCATCGTCCGTGTATCATCTTACAAGCTTGATGAAGCGCGCAAAATTCTCAAAGAAGGCGGCTACATCAGCGAATAGGAGTGATCTTTTTCCATGCTGGATTTTCAGAAACTTGAACTCAAACACATACCTTTGGTGCGGCCTTTTCTCGACCCTAATCCTCAAAGACTCTGCGACCTGACGGTGGGCGGACTCTTCATGTGGCGGGACTGGTTCCAGAATGAATTCGCCCTGGCCGCCGACTGCCTGATCATCAGCATGCGGATCTTCGACAGCCACACAGCCTATACAGTTCCCTTGGGGGAACGGCGCGAGGAAGCCCTGGCCCTCCTTGAAGCCCATTGCCAGGAAAAGGGGGAACCTCTGGTCTTCTGTATTGTGGGCGACCTGGATCTGCCCCTCCTGTCACAAAGATACCCCGGCTTTCACGCCATTTCCGAACGCGATTACTTCGATTACCTTTATGACGCCAAGGACATGCTGGCTCTGGAAGGCGGCAAACACCGCTCAACCCGCAACAACATCAACCGCTTCCTGCGAAGCGTCCCCGACTGGCGTTTTGAGATCATCACCACCTTCAACCAGGAGGCTGTCTGCGCCTTTGCCTGCGCCATTGAAAAGGACAATCCCCCGGACAACTCCACCCTGGCTGAAGAAGCCAGAAAAATCCGTGAAATCATGGAACATATGCGCGACTACGGCATCTTCGGCGGTGTCCTCTTTGCCGGTGACCAGGTTGCAGGCTTCTCCCTGGCTGAAGTCCAGGGCGATACACTTTACATCCATATCGAGAAGGCAGACACCCAATTCCGGGGCGTCTATCAGATGCTGGTCTATGAATTCCTGAAGATGTTCGGCAACTGTAAAACTGTAGCCTTCATCAACCGGGAGGATGACAACGGAGACCCCGGCCTCCGCCAATCCAAGATGACCTACGGCCCCGTAGCCCTCTTATCCAAATACACCGTCTACACGGACCGGTCCAAACCTGAATGGATGGAACGCTGCTACCTGGATTAGACCGCCCGCCAACCAATCTCAATCAGATATGAAAGCGTCAGGGATTGCAATGCTCGCAGGGAGTTAGGTGTCTCTCAATAGCGGCTTGGCGTGTTTCGAAATAGATCCGATTTTTTTCCAAGATGGTAAGGACATGTCCGCAGGAGGTCTTATGGAAGACCTTGGAGTATTTACTTGCCACGTAGGGATAGCTGGTATCCGGCTTGACCCGGGTATCCGTTGTCGCTGTCGTTGGGGCTGTTGTCGTCTTGGTTGTTTTCTTTGTTGTCGTGGTCGTACGGGTGGTCGTTTGAGTCGGTGACTTGGTGGTTATAGTGGTCGTACTCCGGCTTGTCTGGGTCGTTGATTGAGAGGTAGTGGAGGAAGAAGCAGGCGCCACTCCCTCTCCGGTTCTCTCTGTCGTTGTGTCAAGTGATGGATCCTGGGTCTCCGGAGTAGTCAGCGGTTCTTCCTGGGATGGGAGGCTTGTCTGCACTTCCGTTAAAGGCATAGTCGATGGAATGTCAGATGGAGCCTGCGTGGATGTAGGGGACGGCTGTTCTGTTTTGGTTGCCGTCGTCCCCTTGTCAGGCAGAAGGCCATCTTCGTACAAGGAACTCTCAGTCGCGGCAGATTTCACTGTCCGCCGCTCCGGAGAGAAGCTATTGGATTGGCAGGCCAGAGCGGATCCCAAAAGGAGTAAGACCAGGAGGGTAAGCCAGAACTTTTTCACTTCTTGGATTCTCCTTGCTCATCTAACGCTTCTTCCACCTGGAAGGGAAGCAGCCGGTTGACGATCAGAGCGATGATAAGGCCAATCAGCGTATCAAAGAAGCGTGCGGCCGCCAGATGAACCGGTCCGTCCGGATCTGCCGCTCCCAGAGCAATCGCCAAAAAGACAATAGCACCCAGCCCCGCACCGGTTTCCTTAAGAAATGAAACGCTGATCCAGATGACCAGCATGACGAAGACGGCCAAAACCAGCATATAGGGAACGGTGTCATCTCCAAGACCAATCCGTTCCTTGACCACCAGGACCAGGAGGCCGAAGACCGCACCGACAAAGGTCGACTGGATCCGGGTAAAGGAAACGGAAAAGCTCTCTTTGATGGTACTTCGAAGGGAAATAATGACCGCGATCAGGGCAGTCATGACCTTGGCTGTATAAGGCAGAGGTACCAGGGAATAAAAGAGCAGGCAGAGAAAAACAGCCAGCGATGTCTTCAGGATACGAAGTCCCGGAAGGCGGAGCGGTTCCTTTTTTTTAGGTTCGTCCGGTGAAAGAATTTCATTGAGCTTGCTGATAGCGATCACCCCGTAATCTGACCGTGCTCCAAAGCCCGCCGGGCTTTAGAGCACGCCCTTATTATACTTGATTATTGGCCAGCTTAATCTCAAGGTCTATGCGAATCAAGAGGCCGCACCCGGCTCCTCTTTGTAACCAATGCGATCATCGGACAAAAAAAGATGAAAGGCCTCTATAATGGGCCTGTCTGTATAGCAGGGGACTATGCCGAGGAAATGCTTGAAAGGCAGGTTGCTTGCTATGAAAAAATCTATTGTTCTTACGGCCCTCGTACTGGCCGCCCTCATAGTCTTAGTCGGATGTTCCAGCACTCCCAAGATCGGTGATCTGATCAACGATGCCCTGCAGGGGAAAGGTGATGAGATCTCGGATATCTTCGATGGCATCGGCGGTGATCTCCTGGGAGGAGGCAAGGATGACAATGGTGGAGGGGATTCTGATTTCGGTAAGGATACATCACTGCAAGGTGTTTTCTTCGATTATCAGGATACCAAGGGGGATTTGATTCTCAGTATCAACCGTACCCTTATCAATGCATCCGATTCTGGGATTGGAGTCAGCACTTCGCTGGTTAGTATCTTTGAAATTGACGCCAATATGTGGCCGGCTTACGCCCTCTGGGAAGACGACCTGTCGGTTTCGGCAACAGGGCGCTTCATGGGCAACTCGGATATTGAAATTGTCAGATCCAAGAACCATGCGGTCATCACCTATCTGGACGAAAACCAGAATAAGGTGACCTTTACGGCGGATTACGATGAAGCCAAGGGTCATTACAAGCTGGGTTATGTATCAGCAAATGGGGACCGGCCTACCATGGAACTCATCCGCACCTCCTACGGCATGGCGGGGCAGTCCTTTACGGGCGGCCTTGGTATGCTGGAAAACCTCTACCTGATCTCCATACAAGGAGACAAGGGTATGATCGGCGTTATCCATGACACCACTCAACCGGCTCCGCTGACCGGCCAGGAAGCCTTTGACTTTCCCAAAATGGCCGCGGCCGAATGGTATCAATACGAGAATGGCCAGGTGATCGGTGTCGGCCGGGACGGCCAGGCCATCGACACCAAGTGATCGCGAGTTACTTGAATTAGGGAGCGGCCGCCCGGTGCGGCTGTGAAGAAGGGAAGCCGCCATAAGGCGGTTTTCCCTTCTTCAAGGATCTCATTGAGATTTCCCTATACTATTTCGAATTGAATATAGCTAATTCGTCTTACTCAAGACCATGTCCCAAGCCATTTTTGGCCAGCCTGTCAGGTTGACGTATGACATCAATTTGTGTATATTGCGACTAATCTACGTATGATTATACAGATTTGGGGGAGCGTATACTGTCTGATTATGTCATCAAACGCCTGTTACAGGGGATCCTTCTGATTCTTGTCGTATCCATTCTGGTCTTTGCCATGATGGATTTAATGCCGGGTGACCCGGTTGATCTCTTAACCGACCGCAAGGTCTCCCAGGAAATCAAGGATAAGCTCAAGGCCCAGTACGGCTTGGACCTGCCCCTGCCCCAACGTTACTGGAAATGGATCACCGATGTCTTCAAGGGCAATTTCGGCACCTCCATCCGGACCAAATTGCCGGTCAACGCCATGCTGGCCCAGCGGCTGCCCACGACCATCAAACTGACGGGAATCGCCCTTTTGGTGGAAATCCTCATCGCCATTCCAATAGGACTTCTGGCTGCCTATAAGAAGGACGGCTTCTTTGACCGCCTGATGATGAGCATCTCCCTGTTTTTTGCCGCTTTGCCCTCCTTCTGGGTGGCTGTCCTTTTGATTCTCTTTTTCGGAGTTACCCTGCGGGTCCTGCCCCTGTCTGAACTCAACAGCGCCAAGCACTACATCCTGCCTGTAAGCGCCATGGTCCTGGGCGGGATCGCCACCACCATCCGTATGACCAAGACAGAGGTCCTGGACGTCCTGCGTGAGAAATACGTGCTGACAGCCTACGCCAAAGGCCTTCCCAAGAAAACCGTCCTCATCCGCCATGTGCTTCGCAACGCCCTGATCCTGGTCATGATCATGATCTTCATGAGCATTCCCTGGGTCATCAGCGGGGCTGTTATCATCGAAAACATCTTTGTTATCCCGGGTATGGGCAAGATGCTGACTGAGGCCATCCTGGCCCAGGACTTCACGGTGGTCCCGGCCAGCTTA